>NZ_JAMYOT010000002.1:0-463366 GCF_040320005.1 Mesorhizobium sp. M0816
TAATGCTTTTGATCGGCATCTTTGCATTCGGCTGGGCTCTGAATGCTATGTCGAGTGTTCGGTACACGCTGGAAACGTCGTCACGTGCGCTGCAAATGAAGAACTCGCTGACGCAGGCCCAGATCCAAGCCATTGCCACGGAAAAATTACTGGATTTGGGATTGAAAGACGTCGACGTAACAATAGCAATCGACGCCCCCAGCGGCGGCTTTCGCATGGCACATCTGACCGCCCAATATGCGTTCGTGATCGAGTTCCCGTATTTCAACCGATATCCGATAAATTATCAGACAACTGTCACAGTTCCCCTGATTGCATCGTGAGCACGTCCCCGGCCAGTCGAGCGGCACCTTTCGCAGGATGTTCGCTGCACGCCGCCTTTATAGGCGATCGCCTTGTACAGCGTGCCGTTGCCGGCTTTGTTCCGGCCGAGCCCCCACCCCTCGCCCAGCGCTGCGCCGCCGCTACTTGTTTGTTGACAGGCATGCGAGGCCTACATGTGGAATTTGGCAGCAGAGGGCTGGAGACTCCTCAAGCAGAGCGTCATCGGCTTCATCGACGACAATGCGCTGAGCCATGGGGCGGCGATAGCGTTTTATGCCACGACCTCGCTTGCGCCGATCCTGCTCATCGTTGTCGCTATTGCCGGCATGGCCTTCGGGCACGAGGCGGCGCAACTCGCCCTTTCGGCACAGATCGCTGGCCTGATGGGGCCGCAAAGTGCCGAGCTGCTGCGAGCTACGATCGAAAACGCCTCGCAGAAGGAAGCCGGAACCCTCGCCAGCATTCTGGGGCTGGTCACGCTGTTCGTCGCCGCATCCGGCGTGTTCGGCGAGATGCAGCTGGGGTTGAACGAAATCTGGAAAGTCAAACCGAGCGGGGCAACGATTTCACGAATGGTTCGGGCACGCATTGCAAGCCTGGGCCTGGTCGCCGCCCTCGGTTTTCTGCTTCTGGTGTCGCTGGTCGTAAGCGCTGCAATTTCGGGGCTCGGAGAAGTCATCAACGCCTACCTGCCGTTCGGCACCATCATCCTGAGCGCCATCAACGGGATCGTCTCGTTTGCCCTGATCACGCTGCTGTTTGCCGCAATCTACAAGGTGCTGCCGGACCGCAGCCTGCAATGGCGCGATGTCGGCATCGGCGCCGTGGTCACCGGGTTTCTGTTCACCATCGGCAAGTCGCTGATTGGCTGGTATATCGGAACCAGCGCCATCTCATCGTCATACGGCGCGGCCGGCGCCCTGCTCGTCGTGCTGTTATGGGTCTATTATTCGGCCGAGATATTTCTGCTGGGCGCCGAATTCACGCGAGCCTATTCGGTCCGACACGGCAGCCGGTCCGATTTGAAGAACAAGGTGGAATCGCATGACAAATGAGATCACGCCGAAATTCGATCTCGCCGGCAAGGTAGTACTGGTCACCGGGGCCTCGCGCGGCCGCGCCTGCGCACTCGCCTGCATGTGCTGGCCACATTCCGCTCGGCCGCATCGGCGACCCGATCGACGTCGCGGGCACCGTGGTGTTCCTCGCCTCGCCGGCGGCGTCACTGATCACTGGCGCGAATATATTGGTGGATGGCGGTTGGTCGGTAGCGTGATAGGGCTCTTTGGCTGGTAGTGCGACACCGCTTCGCGAGCGCCGTCTCCCCACACCAGGAAGAAGCGCGCGGACTTCGCAAGGTTAGTCCAAGAGGTCTTTTATGAGCGAAAAATCTCAATCGAACGGTGAATTCGACGAACCGCGGAATGAGCCACTCTTCGCGGCTATCTCGCAGACAGACCCCGCCTTCCTAGCAGCTTACGATCGCGCGCTTGCGAGTGTGCCGACATTTGTCGAACATATCGAGGGAAATGCAGATGCCTTCTGTTCCGCGAAGCTTCGGTTTCGCGATCCCGACGAGTCCGTACGTCTTCGGGAGGACCACTTTGTTTTCCTTTGGCTTGCCGCTGTGCATTATCATGCTGAGGAGCGGCTATTTTCAGGTGCGTTTTTCGAGGTGCCACCCGAGCTTCAGAAATGGCATCAAGTCGGACAGCGACTTTCGTTTGAAGGCGATGATATTTTCGATTGGATGGTTCTCGACGCGGGGCACTTGCAGGGGGGATTCACATTACGTGTAACCCGAGACAAGCTTCCTGAGAAAGATCGTGGCTCATACGATCGATACATCGGGGTTTCGGTTTATCAGCCACTGCCGTCCTGATTCAACGCATGCTTGATAGCCTGGTCTTTCGTTGGAGGATTGGGCAGCCGCACTGGTCAAACCAGCTTTCTCATCCATCGCCGGCGAGCCAACCGACCATGTTCGCCATCAGTCTTCCGTAGAACGGCCATCCGAGGAAATCCTGCGAGAGCCAATGCGGGCCGATATCGGTTGCCCAGGCAATCGTGCGGCCGCGGCCATGGCTACCGACGGCAAGGAGCGGCCAGTCGGTGCCGCGATGGTGGCAGGTCGCCAGAAGCCGGGACGAACCGTCGCGCCTGAATTCCAGCTTGTTCATGCCGAGAATCGGCGGCAAAGGCCCCTCCACCCCGGAAAAAATCGGATGTGACGACTGCAGGATGGAGGCCTGCACGCCTTGCGGCACCTCCATGCCGTCGCAGTAGGGTAGGCAACGGACCGGCAGAACGTCCTCGACCGGGGTGTCGTGGAAACGCGCCGTCCCGAACATGCCCTGAAAGCCCATGTAACCGCCGGCCAGCATCAGCCCGCCGCCACCTTCGACATAGGCCTTGAGCACATCGAGGCGGTTGACGCCGACACGCCCGGCGCGGGCATCCGGCGTCACCAGCAATGTCAGGGCGCCGACGTCGGAGATCACCACCGCCTGATATTGGGCGAGCCCATCGAGGTCATAGGGAAACGCCGCGCTGCAACGCTCGCCGCCGATCTGCGTGACCGCGATGCCTTCAGTGGCCAGCGCGGCATTGAAGGCCGTCGCACCATTTGTCGAGGCCGCACTTGTAAGCACGTCGCTGCCGATGGCAACCGAGGTCGTCGCTGCAAAGGTTTCGCCTGCAAGCAATATCTTCATTGCCGCCCCGCACTGTTTTCATTCGAGAGGTTTTTAGGAAGGGCGCCGGATGGACCGGCGCCCCCTAGAACTCAAGCTCTATAGGATCAGAATTTGAACTCGGCCAGATTTTCGGGAGTCACGATCTTGGCCGGACCAAGGATCAGTTCGCCGCCGGCGCCAATCGTGTATTCGCCGAGCCTGCCTGCCGTGAACTTCTCACCCTCCTTGCCGGTGATCTTGCATTGCGCAAACGCCTGGGCCGTCTGATAAGTAAGATAGCCAAGATCGGTGACGTTCCACCAGATATCCTGAGCCGCTTCGTCCTTGATGTATTTCGAGATCAGAGTGGCCGGCGCGAGCCCGGTCAGCTTGACCTTGCCGATCATGCCCGCTTCCTCGAGTGCACGCGCGGCCGCCGGAAGGCCGATGCCTGCCGGGACGATGATCACCTTGAGATCGGGAAACGCCTGCACCAGCGCCAATGCCTGCTGCTGGTTGATCTGTTCGCTTTCTTCGCCATAGGCCACCTGCACCAGCTTCATTTTGGAGAACTTCGGCTCGGCCGCCATCTTCGCCTTCATGAAGTCGATCCAGGCATTCTGGTTGGTCGCCGTCGGCGTCGACGACAGGATCGCGAATTCGCCTTCACCGCCGCTGAGGGCGAATGCACTTTCGAGCATCATCTCGGCGAGGCTGTCGCCCTTCACCTGATTGACGAACACCGCACGCGCATCGGCGGCCACATCGGAGTCATACGAAATCACCCTGACCCCCTGCTGAACGGCGCGCTTCAGCGCAGGCGCGACGGCATTGGCGTCGTTGCCGGCAATTGCGATGACTCCGACCTTCTGCGACACGAGGCTGTTGATGAATTCGATCTGCGCCTCGGCGGTCGCCTGCGATGGGGCGACCTGCGTAGCGGTGCCGCCAATTTCCTTGGCTGCCTCTTGTGCGCCTCCGAAGGCCACTTTGAAGTAGGGATCCGTGTCGAGCTTGGGCAGGAAACCGACCGTTACGGGTTCCTTGGCGCACTCCTGGCTGAAGGCCAGCGAGCTTGGCGCAAGCAGAACCGCGGATGCGAGCAGGGCTAATCTAAACGCTTTCATTGTGACTCCTCCGTCAAAATTCGGGCTTGAAGGAAGGGGCCCGAGATCACCCCTTTGTCTCGCGCATTGCGCGGGATCTGCTGAGCATCTCCTGTGTGGAGCGCCAGTAATTGCCGACCAGCAGCGAGCCGATCAGAAGCAGGCCGATGATCATGCCCTGCGCGTCGCCACCGATCTGGTTCAGCGCCAGCACGTTGCGGATGATGGCGATCAGGACCAGTGCCAGCATGACGCCGGTCAGGCGGCCCTTGCCGCCAAAGACGCTGACGCCGCCGAGCAGCACGATGGTGATGACGTCGAGCTCCATGCCGAGCGCATTGTTGGCGCGGGCGTTGGAAAGGCGCGCGGTATAAACGATGCCGGCTATCGCCGCGACGACGCCCGAGACGACGAACAGGTTCAGCACCATCCGGCGCGTGTTTATGCCGGAATAGCGCGCCACTTCGGGGCTGCCGCCGAGCGCGTAGATGCGCTTGCCGGTCGGCGTCTTCTGCAGCACGACCGCAAACACCGGCGCCAGCACCAGGAAGGGCACGATGGTCCACGGTATCTCGGTGCCAGGCAGGTTGTTGATGCCGAAATCGACGAGCGCGGGCGGCAGGATGTTGACCGAGCCGGTGCCGAGCAGGATGTAGCCAATGCCTCGGTAGAGCGCCATGGTGCCGAGCGTCACAACCAACGACTGCAGTCCAAGGCCCGAGACCAGATAGCCGTTGAAGGCGCCGAGCAGGCCGCCGATGACGAGCGTCAGCGGGATTGCGGCAAGCGTCGGCACACCGGCCTGGACCAGCAAGCCAAAGACGACGGAGGTCAGCGCCAGCACCGAGGCGATCGACAGGTCGATCTCGCGGGTGATGATGAGCAGCGTCATCGGCAGGATCAGCAATGCCTTTTCCGAGGCGCTGGCGGCCAGTTGCGAGAGATTGAAGCCGGAAACGAAATTCGGCACGAAGATCGCGGCATAGAGGAAGATGGCCACGCAAGAGGTCGCCAGCAGCAGATCCCAGAAGTCGATCGAACGGAGGAACTTTTTCACCGCGCCCTCGCCTGTCTTGCCTGCTCGGCACGCCGCACGATGAAGGTGTCGATGCCGATGGCCACCAGGATAACCAGGCCGTAGACGCCCTGCAGCCACAGCGGGTCGACGCGCACCAGCGTCAGCCCGTTCTTGATGACGAGCAGCGTGAGCGCGCCGAGGATGATACCGAGCAGCGTGCCCGAACCACCGCGGATGGCGACGCCGCCGACCACCGCCGACGCGATCACGGTGAGTTCGAAGCCGAGCGCGACGCGGGCATCGATGGTCGCATAGCGCGATGCCCACAGCGCACCGCACAGGCCGCCGAGCAGGCCGGCCATGCCAAAGGCCAGCAGAATGCGCCGGTCGACGGGGATGCCGATCAGACGCGCGCCGTCGGGATTGGAGCCGGCGGCGAACAGTTCGCGCCCGATGGCCGTGCGATAGAGCAGCACATAACCCAGGCACAGGATGACGATCGCGATGACGACGATCAGCGGCACGCCGGCGATCTTCAGGCCGGTCATGTCGAGCCAGGCTTGCGTGACTTCGTCGGCGCTGATCTGGTCACCGGCTGCCCAGATCGAGTTGAAGCCGCGGAAGATCGACATCGAGGCCAGCGTGACGACGATCGCCGGGATCTTTCCCCTGGTGACGACGAGGCCGTTGATCAGGCCGGCGACGCCACCGACGGCGCATGCGGTTATCAGGCCAATGCCGATGTCGAGCCCTGGATAGGCCTGGACCATGCTGGCCGCCATGTAAGCCGACAGGCCGATCACCGCAGCGATCGAAAGGTCGATGTTGCGGGTGATCAGCACCAGCATCTGCGCGAGTGCTGCAACGACGAGCAAGGCGGCATCCATCGACACGGCGGTCAGGTTTGCAGCGCTCACCATGCGCGGGTTGATGATGGTGACCGGGATGGCGACCGCCAGCATCGCGGCGAGCAGACCGAACTCCCGCCGCTTCAGTATGTCGAGCGGTCCTTTTCTCTTCTCCTCGCCGGCGGCCTGTGCCGCCGCATCGGCGCTTTCGCCGGCCTTGGTCGCTGCTTCCAGCACCTTTTCCTGAGTGGCTTCGCCCCTGCTGAATTCGGCCGTCCGATGGCCTTCGCGCAGGACGATGACGCGGTCGCACATGCCGATGAGCTCGGGCATTTCGGAGGAGATCAAGATAATGGCCATGCCTTGCGCGGCAAGGTCGGCGATCATCGCATGCACTTCCGCCTTGGTGCCGACATCGATGCCTTGCGTCGGCTCGTCGAGGATGAGGACGCGCGGTTCGGTGCGCAGCCATTTGGCCAACACCACCTTCTGCTGGTTGCCGCCGGACAGTTCCTTTACCGGCTGCGCGTAGCCGGAAAAGCGAAGCTTCATGCGCTTCAGCCAGTCCGAAACCAGATTGATCGCGCGGTTCGTGCCGTAGAAGCCGGAGCGGGCTGCCTTGTCGAGGACTGGCAGCACCGCGTTGTCGAGGATGGAAAAATCCATCACCAGGCTCTGGCCCATGCGGTCTTCAGAGACATAGGCGATACGCGCACCCATGGCGTCGCGTGCCGACGCGAAGCGCACAGCTTCGCCGTCGATCAGGATTTCGCCGGCATCGGGCTGGTCGATTCCGAACAGCACGCGCGCGATCTCGGTCCGCCCGCTGCCGACCAGGCCGCCGAGCCCGAGCACCTCGCCGGCATGGAGCTTGAGGTCGATATTGGAAAAGCCACCGGCGTGCGAAAGCCCCCTCGCCTCCAGCACCAGTGCACCGGTCGCGTGGCTTCGTTGCGGATAGAGGTCGGTGACCTCGCGGCCGACCATCATGCCGATGGCGGCGGCGCGGCCAAGCTCGGCCCTCGGCTTGACGCCAATGAGACGCCCGTCGCGCAGCACGGCGATGCGGTCGGCGATGCGGAAGATCTCGTCCATGCGGTGGCCGACGAACATCATCGCCACGCCGTGCAGCCGCAGGTCGGCGACGACGGTGAACAGCCGCTCGACCTCGCGCTGCGACAGGGCGGCCGTCGGCTCGTCCATGATCAGCACCCGCGCGTCGAGCGACAGGGCGCGGGCGATCTCGACCAGTTGCTGTTCGGAGGTGCGCAACGTTCCGAGCCGGGTTTCGGCCGGCACGTCGAGGCCGGCTGTCGCCAGCACCCTGCGCGCGCCGGCAAGCATGGCGGCGTTGTCGATGCCGCCGAAGCGGTCGCGCGGCATATGGCCGAGATAGATGTTCTCCGCCACCGAAAGATCAGGGAAAAGACCGGGGTGCTGGTGCATGACCGAGATGCCGGCAGCCTGGGCGTCGTGCGGCGAATGGAAGACCACAGGCTTGCCATCGACTTCGACATGGCCGCCGGTCGGGAGATACACGCCGGCCAGCAGCTTTACGCAGGTGCTCTTGCCGGCGCCGTTTTCGCCAAGCAGAGCCAGCACCTCGCCTGAGCGCAATTCGAAGGACGCGTCCTTGAGGGCAATCGTGCCGCCGAAGGCTTTTGTCGCCTGAACCAGGGCAACGGGGACAGCCGCGTCGCTCTTCACCATGGCGTCGGCTTCGCCTAATGCGCCCAAGTGCAGCACCTTTCCTCCCTGGTCCTGTTTTTTCAATTTGCTATATTAAATGGCCGAATGCCGCAACTGGAAAATTGACTTCCATGGCCGCGAAGGGCACTGTCGCGTCGCGCACGGGTGCGATTGGAGTGCTCGACCCCGCGGCAGCCTCAAAGCTGCAAGCGGCTGGAGTGGCTCTGCGGGAATGAATGGGGAGGCGCCGGTTTTGTCCGGAAAAGGCAGCAATTCGGTCAAGGTTCGGCATTATAACGAGCGCTTCGTGCTTGATGCCATTCGCCGCCTGAAGGAGGCATCCAAGTCCGATCTGGCGCGCGCCGCAAATCTGACGCCGGCCGCGGTCGCCACCATTGTCGACGGGCTGGAATCGTCCGGATTCGTAAAGCAAGTGGGGAAAAGGTTCGGGCAACGCGGATCGCCATCCACTCTCTACCGACTTGCACCTGAGCGTATCTACAGCGTCGGCATCAAGATCGGCCGGCGCGCGCTGGAAGCCGTGCTCGTCGACTTTGCCGGCGAGGTCCGCTCGCGCGAGTCGCACGAATATCGCTTTCCGGATCCCGACATGGTGCTCAAGGCCGGCAACATGTCGCTGGCCAATTTCGACAAGCTGGTCGAGGGGCTTGGCGATGCCAGCATCGTCGGCGTCGGCATCGCCTCGCCATATTTCCTCGGCGGCTGGAGCGAAGAGCTCGGCTTTCCCGACGATCTCGGCAGCCGCTGGGAAGCAATCGATCTGACGACGTTCTTCGCCACAAAGCCGAAGACCCCGGTCTTCGTGGAAAACGACGCATCATCGGCCGCACTCGCCGAACTCATCCAGGGGACCGGCGCGCGGTTCCGCGACTTCATGCATATCTCGATCGACACCTTTGTCGGCGGCGGACTGGTGCAAGGCGGCAAGGTCCATACCGGGCCGCACGGCAACAGCGCCGCGCTCGGTCCTTTGCCGGTCTCGCCTTCAAGCCTCGATTCGGTGGCGGCCAAGCCGGCGCGCTACCAGAGCCTGCTGCATCGCGCTTCGATCTATGTGCTGGTCAATCATCTCAAATCGCGCGGCATCGAGATCAACCGTGTGCGCGAACTCGATCCCTTGCCGCCGGGGGCGCGCGAGCCGCTGTCCGAATGGATCGACGATTGCGCCAATGCGCTGGTCGAGGCGATCATCGCCATCACCTCCGTCATCGACATCGAGGCGATCGTTCTCGACAGCATCCTGCCGCGGCCGATTCATCTCGAGCTGTTGGCAAAGGTGCAGACCCAGTTCAACAGGATCAGCGCCATCGGCATCGTGGCGCCGGAAATCGTGTCGGGACAATTCGGCCCCGAGGCTTCGCCGATCGGCGCGGCGATGCTGCCGTTCTCGGCACTGTTGGCGCCCGACAGCGGCGTGCTGATGATCGGCAAGGACAGAACAATGCTGCCGGGTAGCCTTTCGAGGCTTGCCAGCCAAGGCCAACCAGCAAGAAGCTCGGCGACTTCAACGGCATAAGATAGTGCCGCGAAAGAGCATCAAGCTCCGGACATCATCAACATCAGCTCACAGTCAGGCACGGGCACGGCGGGCTTTTTGCGCCGGCACCGGAACTTTTAGCGGCCGCTAATCTTCATTCGTCACCGACATGCAATGCTGATCGGTCCGCGCTCCGCTTTAGTGCGGGCCTAGGAAGCAAGGAGGAACATATGAACTGGGATCAAATCAAGGGAAAATGGACGCAGTTCAAAGGCAAGGCGAAAGAGCAGTGGGGTGACCTCACCGACGATGATCTTGATCGCATCGAGGGCAACCGAGACCAGCTTTTGGGACGCATCCAGGAGCGATATGGCATCGCCAAGGAAGAGGCGGAGCGCCAGGTTGATAACTGGTCCAGAAGCATCAGCTGAGCCTTTGGATGCAATGCCGTTTGCTGCCCACCACCGGGGTGAAACTCTGCGTCGCCCGCCGTGCCGACTGGTGCGGTGGGCTCTTTCGACAGCGAGGCGAGCGAGGAACCTTTAGCCATATCTGATGTTCTACTTGCGTGGCGGGCTTCGCCTCGGCGTGCACCCCACCCGGAGGCGAAGGAGTGCAATCATGAACAACATTATCTGGCTGGTCGGCGCGATCGTGATCGTAATAGCCATTTTGAGCTTTTTGGGTCTGCGATAGGCCTTAGCCCTCTCCTCGACCTCTTCGATTCAGCAACGGCTCCCTCTCGGCGTGGCCTCACTGCCCGTTGCATTCAAGCAGGTCAGACTTAGGTCCCAAGCAAGATACTCCAGGATTGGACCGAAGCCCCGGCTGGGAACGTAGCCGGCTGGCTCACGTTGTGGTGAGCTTTGGCGCGACGAAGATGCGTCCGGGCGGAAGAGTTCAAGCCAGGGAGGAGAGGCCCGACGCTCCGAACGGGCGGCGGGCCTGGGCGTAAATGCAAACGATCAGCAGGCTGTTCAATTCCCATGCCCAGGCAGCACGTGCCGTTGCGAGGCTTCAGGCTGCCGGGATTCGTCGCCGGCAAATCAGCGTGGTCGGATCTTACAACGACAATGATGAACCGATCAGCGTTGCTGGATATTACGACGATGAGATGAGCGCTCTCTGGCGGGGTGCGGTTGCTGGTGCCGCACTTGGCGCCACGGCTGGTCTGTTGGCCGGCTTCAGCGCTTTTGGAGCTCAAGACGTTGATCCTGCGGGGATGACCGGCATGGCCCTGGTCGGTGCGGCTTGGGGCGGCTTTGCCGGCGTGCTTCTCGGAACTTTCGCCAATTTCGCCCAGAAGCCGCGCAAGCCGAAGATCGCAGAAGGTGTCGTACTGGTGATGGCCCGCGTCGATGAAAGGCAGGCCGGCGCCGCGCATACGGTGCTCCGGAGTTTCGCGGAGATGCCTTCCGGGCCGATGAAGAGGAGCGCTTTGCCAAATTCAAGCCGGCTCCGCGTCCGATCTGGTGCCCGATGAAGTTTGTTTCGCGAAACAGGAATTCAAACCGGAGGCGCCCGACGAAAGCTTGGCAAACCAACACTTTGGAAGCATGCGGGCTACTTGCCGTCGTGTTGTCCTTTATTCTTACCGTTCTGTTGGTTGGTCTCATCCTTGGCTGAACCCATGCCCTTGCCACCGGCGACACTATGCCCGGCAATTGGCGAAGGTTGTGGCCAGTTCGAAGGATTAAACCATTCGTGCTAAGCGTTAATAGCTTGTAGCCATAGGAGAGGACGCCAACGTGGACAAACGGGCTGAAGGAGACGCGGAGAGATTGGCTCGAGGCGAGTTCGAGCTCAAAGCCGAACGATATGGTGTGAACGCCTTTCTTCTCGTTGTCGAACTCGTAAATCTGCTGGAAAAGCGTGGAACGATCAGCAGCGACGACGTCGCGAAAATAGCCGAAGCCGCCGCACTTGCCGTTGCCGCATCCAGCGAACCCGACGTGAACAGCATCAATCTGTTGCAGGCCATCGCTGCCGCACGCCGGCCCAAATAGGCTTATATCAAATCCGCCAGCAATCGGCGCCAACCGATAAACGCTATGTTGAACTGATCTCGGTCGAGCGTACGGAGCCTTTCCATGTGCAATGACTACGAGCAGCACATCGCCTGGGCCGAATACTGCCGGATGATGGAATCGCTGGCGCTCAAAATCCCCAGCCATCAAACCGAACTGGATCTGCCGCAGGCGGATGACATCCACATCAACGACCCCGCGCCTGTAATGCGCGCCGCCGGCGACGCAATCGAACTGGCGTCGATGACGTTCGGCTTTCCCCCGGCCGGGCCAAAAGGCGGACCTGTATTCAACTTTCGCTCGGAGGGCCGGCAGTTCAGCAACAGCAAGCGCTGTCTCGTTCCGGCGTCGGCATTCTTCGAATTCACGGGAACGAAATATCCAAAGACCAAGCACAGGTTCACGCTGAATGGCCATTCGTTCATGGCGATTGCCGGGCTGTGGCGCGAGGGTGTCGGCAACAAGCCGCCGACGTTCACGATGCTGACGACCGATCCGGGGCCGGATGTGGCGCCATATCACAATCGGCAAGTGGTTGTGCTGCGGCCATCGGACTGGGCGGCATGGATCCATCTGACGAAGTCCGAGGCTGAACTCATGCTGCCACTGCCGGAAGGGTCGCTCAGCGCGGAAACAGTTCGCGCAGGTTCCGAGTAGGATCCATCGGAAGACTGCGCGCGCTGAGCTACGGCCGCGCCGCATCGTCACGGCGATGCGCGCCATGCTGAGAACGAATGCCCGCGCGATATAAGCGCTTCAGCCCGGTTTGACGTAGCCGGCGGTGACCTCGTCTTTGTGGGCGGCGAAAGCTTCCAGGACTTCGGTTTTCTCAGGCTTCGGAATTTTGAAATGATCCAAGGTCCGCCCGAGTTCGGCTGCGACCTCATCGAATTCCGCGGGGGAAATCCGCAGGTCGCGATGCGCCTCCTCGAGACCGAGCGGCGTCGTGCCGGGCTTGGTGGCGACGAACTTGAAGGGCCCGCCAGAAACGTCGCAGACCCACAGCGTGCGCATGAACTTGAGGCCGGGCAACCTTTCCAGGTTCTTGGTGTGCCATTTGCGCAGCTGCGGATTCTTGGATTTCTTGCCGACGATCGGGTTCTTCACGACGGCGTCGCTGAAGTGATCGATCACCGCTGCGATGGCAAACACGCCGCCCAGCCGCTCATACAGACTTTTCTCAGCTGTGGTTTTCTTGGCCTGGGCGAGCGTGTTGTCGGTAGGCAATACCGCCGTCGATGCCGCGGTCAGCGCCAGCGCGGCGACAACACTTCGTCTTGTCAAAGAGGTCGAAACAGCCGTTTTCATTCCTGGTTCCCTTCGCGGTTAGGCCAGAGCGAGCCGCAGCCTGTCTGGCGGGCTTCATGAGATGACATTCGGACACTTTGCCGTATTTTAGCACCGTCTAACGAACTAACGAGCCGTTCGCCCGAATTAGTCCGATTGGGCGCATTGTCATGGTCAACATGCGTCAAAAGGGGCGAAGGCCGCGCGGATGAGGAAGGCTTAGCAGGCGTCGCTGCACGCGGCAGAGGTCGCGAAGCCACTTCGGCCGCATCTGTGCCCCTGACCTCGGGCATTTTTTTCCTTCTGTGTCGTGTTGTCGGCGGCAATCAGCCCCGGTAGGGGGCGTATAATCGCTTCCCGCGGCTTTGCCGGCTGCTTGCGGCCAATAGCTTGTGCTTTTCGAAGATCGCGAGCTTCTGCGGATAGGTCATCCGCACCTTGGCGTTGCACCCGTCGCATCTGAAGTGCGCGATTGTTCTTAGTGCGGAGCCCTTTCTTACCGCCGGGTGTGAGCAATCCGGACATTCGAATGTGAGCGCGACATCAGATAAGTCTTCGGCCAAACCCATTTCTATCCCCTTCGCAAGCTCGGTGGCTACACTCTGGCGATCATCAATGGGCAATTCAGATGCCAATCCGATTGTGCCAATGCGGGACTAGAACAATTCGCCTCGGAACGCCGCCTAGCTAGTGCGCCTTCTCTGCGCCTTTTGAGCGACGAAGAGACCTAACTTCCTCCAGCAGTTCGCGCTCATTGGTAGTCACGTTTCGGAAGATTGCGACAATCATCACCGCTAAGGCTTCGGCATCCAGGCTTAGAGGGTCAATGTGCTCATCTGCGCAAACCTGATCAAACACGCGTTCACAAATAGCCAAATCGTGAGGGCTGAGGCGAGTGCGATTGAAACGCCGGCGCGACATTTGCGAGCCTTCGAGGCCGCTGCCCGTGCAAAAGAAGCGGGTCTTCGCAAGAAACGCGAGTCATTGAGCGATTGTTCCCGGCTGCAAGCTTTGTTAAGCAGCCTGCAGCAGGGCAGACTGGAACGCTTTCCCCGCGCATCATGGCTCGTGCGAGCGCCGGGAGGTGAGCGTGCAAGACCACTGTTTCGACGAGCTTGTGCGCGTGGCACTCGGCAGATCGCGGGGCGCCATATTTTTCGGCAACCTCGCCAACCGCGCACAATCATCATCGAGCAGGTCAGGGAGCCTTGGAAGATGCGCCAGCGAAAACAATCTGGTGCTGCGAGAGAGGATTGAACTCTCGACCTCTCCCTTACCAAGGGAGTGCTCTACCACTGAGCTACCGCAGCCGCCGATGGCGGGGCTTCTGCCATATCGAACCGGCAAGCGCAAGGCCAAGACAAAGACGGGTTGAAAGGCCGCACCGGGCGATCGTTGCGGACATGGCCGTGCCACAATGTTGGCTATCCCTTGATACGCACCGGCGGGTCGCCGGCCGGGGACAGAACGATGAACGGCAAGACAGTTTCTCCGAACAAGGATGGATCACCGAAGAAGGATGGTTCAGCGAAAAAGGCCGGAACCGGCCGCAAGGACCGGCTGGCCGAGCAGTTGCGCGCCAACCTGCAGAAGCGCAAGGCGCAATCGCGCTCACGAAGGACCGGCGACGCCGACAAGCGGCGCGCTGGCGACGCCGACGAGCGGCCGGAGGGGCTGCAGGCGGCGATGAAAAAAGATTAACGCGAATCGGCTATGTTGGTCGCCGGTACTTTGGCCAAGTCGGCGTGGGCCAAAGTGGGGAGTAGCCTGTTTCTTGAACCAAGCCGGCCAATGGTCTAGATGGCCGCAACAGACTCAACCGATTTAAACCGGCCTTGGCGCCGAGGGGACGCTCTTCATGGATCGCATCAGAATTGTCGGCGGCAACAAGCTTGCCGGAAGCATTCCGATCTCGGGCGCGAAAAACGCCGCGCTGCCGCTGATGATCGCCGCGCTTTTGACCGATGACACGCTGACGCTGGAAAACGTGCCGCATCTGGCCGATGTCGAGCAGCTGATCCGCATCCTCGGCAATCACGGCGTCGACTATTCGGTCAATGGCCGCCGCGAAAAGCAGCAGGAAGGCTATTCGCGCACCATCACTTTCTCCGCCCGCAACATC
The DNA here is from genome assembly GCF_040320005.1 of Mesorhizobium sp. M0816. NCBI lineage: Bacteria > Pseudomonadati > Pseudomonadota > Alphaproteobacteria > Hyphomicrobiales > Phyllobacteriaceae > Mesorhizobium > Mesorhizobium sp. M0816. Next base: position 14,595 of record NZ_JAMYOT010000002.1, read on the forward strand.
GTCGACACGACGGCGCCTTACGAGCTGGTGTCGAAGATGCGGGCCTCGTTCTGGGTGATCGGCCCGCTGCTGGCCCGCATGGGCGAGGCCAAGGTGTCGCTGCCCGGCGGCTGCGCCATCGGCACACGGCCGGTTGACCTCTTCCTCGAAGGCCTGCAGGCGCTGGGCGCCGATATCGACGTCGACACCGGCTACGTCATCGCCAAAACCAGGAACGGCCGGCTTGTCGGCAACCGTTATGTGTTCCCGAAAGTCTCGGTCGGCGCCACCCATGTGCTGATGATGGCGGCCTCGCTGGCCAAGGGCGAGACGGTGCTCGAAAACGCCGCGCGCGAGCCGGAGATCGTCAACCTCGCCGAATGCCTCAACGCCATGGGCGCGAAGATCTCCGGCGCCGGCACGGCGACCATCACCATCGACGGCGTCGAGGCGCTGTCGGGTGCCCGCGTCAGGGTGATCCCCGACCGCATCGAGACCGGCACCTATGCGATGGCGGTGGCGATGACCGGCGGCGACGTCGTGCTGGAAGGCGCGCGGCCCGACCTGTTGCAGACGGCGCTCGACATCATTTCACAGACCGGCGCCGAGATCACGCAGACCAATTCCGGCATCCGCGTCAGGCGCAACGGCGCCGGCATTTCGCCGGTCGACGTGACGACGGCGCCCTTCCCGGCTTTCCCGACCGATCTGCAGGCGCAGTTCATGGGCCTGATGACGATGGCCAAGGGCAAGTCGCGCATCACCGAGACGATCTTCGAGAACCGCTTCATGCACGTCCAGGAACTCGCCCGGCTAGGCGCCCACATCACGCTGTCCGGCCAGACGGCGATCGTCGACGGCGTAGCGAAACTGAAGGGCGCGCCAGTCATGGCGACCGATCTTCGGGCCTCGGTGTCGCTGGTCATTGCCGGCCTTGCTGCCGAAGGCGAAACCACGGTCAACCGCGTCTACCATCTCGACCGCGGCTTCGAGCGGCTGGAGGAAAAGCTGTCTGGTTGCGGCGCGGAAATCGAGCGCATTTCGGGGTAACGATAGCAGGCTCAGGTCGGCGCTGCCCCTCGCCTGCCTGCCGGCATCTTCTCGCCGTATAGGGACGGGAAGTAGGACCGCCTCGCGAAGGATTTCGCCAATCTCCGGCGTTGTGGAGAGGGTGCCGAGGTTGCGGCCAGCCCCTACACCCGTCCCTATACGGGAGAAGGTCCCGGCAGGAGGATGAGGGGCGGCGCCGACCGGAGCGATTGCCTGGCCAAGACCTCCGGCGCGGTTGCACGAGCCGGAAAGACCGCCTAACAGAAGGTCGAATAATCAACTCGCAGGTGCGAATTCCGCATGAATGGCCTCAAGCTTGTCGCGCTCGACGATCAGGATCTGAGCATCATCTCGGCGCATGTCCAGGATGCCGTCATGAAGGTCAGCGATCTCGAATACCTGCCTTCTGTAAAGCGCTTCGTGCTGACCATGAACCGCTTCGTGTGGGAGGCGAAATCCGGCTTCTTGCGCCGGCACAATGAGCGGCGGCAGGCCGTGCTGCATTTCGACCGGGTGCTCGGCGCCAAGACCAGCGGCATTGCCCGCGACAAGCCCGACGAAGTGCTGTCGCTGCTGGCGATCAGCTTTCTCGCGCTCGACAAGCCGGCCGGCATCGTCGAGCTGATCTTTTCGGGCGGCGGCGCGATCATGCTCGATGTCGAATGCGTCGAGGCGCGGCTTGCCGATGTCGGCGGCGCCTGGGAAGCGACGTCGCGCCCGGTCCACAGGGTCTGATGTGATGGCCATCACGCTTCGCCAGTCCGACGCCGATTTCGAGCAGCGCTTTGCCGCGTTCCTGCTGACCAAGCGGGAAGTCTCGGCCGATGTCGACGCCGTGGTGCGCGAGATCATCGCCAAGGTGCGTGCGGAGGGCGACGCGGCGCTGGTCGGGTACACGCAGAAATTCGGCGGCGGTGACCTGGCCAGGGTCGGCATCGCCGTCTCCAGGGACGACATTGCCAAGGCTTACGAGGCCGCCGATCCGCAGACGGTCGAGGCGCTGAAATTCGCGCGCGAGCGCATCCGCTCCCATCACCAGCGGCAGCTGCCGCAGGACGACCGCTACACCGATGCCGCCGGCGTCGAGCTCGGCTCGCGCTGGACGGCGATCGAGGCCGTCGGGCTCTACGTGCCGGGCGGCACGGCGAGCTATCCTAGTTCGGTGCTGATGAACGCGGTGCCGGCCAAGGTCGCCGGCGTCGAGCGCATCGCCATGGTGGTGCCGGCCTCCGGCGGCGAGGTGCCGCCGCTGGTGCTGGTGGCAGCCGACCTTGCCGGTGTCTCCGAAATCTACCGTGTTGGTGGCGCCCAGGCGATCGCGGCCCTTGCCTATGGCACCGAGACAATAAAGCCCGTCGCCAAGATCGTCGGCCCCGGCAATGCCTATGTCGCGGCGGCCAAGCGCCAGGTGTTCGGCACGGTCGGCATCGACATGATCGCCGGGCCGTCGGAAGTGCTGGTTGTCGCCGACGGCAGCAACGATCCGGACTGGATCGCCGCCGACCTGCTCGCCCAGGCCGAACACGATGTGTCGGCGCAGTCGATCCTGATCACCGACGACCGTGCCTTTGGCGCAGCGGTCGAACAGGCGGTCGAACGCCAGTTGCAGAACCTGCCGCGCGGAGAAACGGCGGCGGCGAGCTGGCGCGATTTCGGCGCCGTGATCCTGGTGCCGACGATCGAGGCAGCACTGCCGCTGGTCGACCGCATCGCGGCCGAACATGTCGAGCTTGCCATCGACGACCCAGAGGCCTTCCTGGCGCGGATGCGCAATGCCGGTGCGGTGTTTCTCGGCCGTCATACGCCGGAAGCCATCGGCGACTATGTCGCCGGCTCCAACCACGTGCTGCCGACGGCGCGCTCGGCGCGCTTTTCGTCCGGGCTTTCGGTGCTCGATTTCGTCAAGCGCACTTCGATCCTGAAGCTCGGGCCGGAGCAGTTGCGGGCGCTGGCGCCGGCGGCGATCACGCTCGCCAAGGCGGAAGGGCTCGATGCGCATGGACGCTCCGTCGGCATTCGGCTGAACATGTAGAAATGTCCGACTACGACCAAACCCGCGCCAGGCTGATCGATGTCGAGCTCGACGAGACGATCGGCCGCTCGACGCCCGATGTCGAGCATGAGCGGGCGGTGGCGATCTTCGACCTGATAGAGGAGAACCGCTTCCAGCCGGTCAATGACGACGGCGCCGGCCCGTACCGGCTGAAACTGTCGCTGGCCGAGTCCCGGCTGGTGTTCGCGGTGGCGCGCGAGGACGGCGCAGCCGTGGTCACCCACATCCTGTCGCTGACGCCGCTTCGGCGCATCGTCAAGGACTACTACATGATCTGCGAAAGCTATTACGATGCCATCCGCACCGCGACGCCCAGCCACATCGAGGCGATCGACATGGGCCGGCGCGGCCTGCACAATGAAGGCTCGCAGACGCTGATGGACCGGCTTGCCGGCAAGATCGAGATTGACTTCGACACGGCGCGCCGGCTGTTCACGCTGGTTTGCGTGCTGCACTGGCGAGGCTGAACTGGCCGCCCCGCTGCCCCGCCCGATCCTGCCCCGCTCGATCCTGTTTGTCTGCGGTATGAACGCCGTGCGCTCGCCGATGGCCGAATTGCTGGCGCGCAAGGTGCTTCCGCCCACCACCTTCGTCGCCTCGGCCGGGGTGCGCGGCGGCGAACGCGATCCGTTCGTCGATGCCGTGCTGGCCGAAGAAGGGCTGTCGCTGGGCGAACGGCACCCGAGAACGATGGACGACCTCGAGGACGACTATTTCGACCTGATCGTGACGCTGGCGCCGGAAGCTCACCACACCGCGCTCGAGCTCACCCGCTCGCTGGCCGTCGAGGTCGAGTATTGGCCTATGCCCGACCCGACCGGCGTCAGCGGCACGCGCGAGCAGATCATGGCCGCCTACCGCGACGTGCGCGAGCGGCTGAAGGCGCGGATCGGCCGCCGTTTTCTCGGCACCGGGGCTGAAAACGCCGCGGATTAAGCATGTTCACAAGCGGACGTTTATCATATAGGTTCCGCGCAACTTTCCGGCCGGGGCGCTGGAAGTACCCATCCAAGCAAAGGTATCGAATGCCGAAGGAAGAAGTCCTCGAGTTTCCGGGTGTCGTGACGGAACTGCTGCCCAACGCGATGTTCAGGGTCAAGCTCGAAAACGAACATGAAATCATCGCCCATACGGCCGGCCGCATGCGCAAGAACCGCATCCGCGTTTTGACCGGCGACAAGGTCCTGGTCGAGATGACGCCCTACGACCTGACCAAGGGCCGCATCACCTACCGCTTCAAGTAAGTTCAAGAACCCGGCCGGGATCGCGATGGGCATTTTGCAGAAGCTCGTGCTTGCCTCGGGTTCGCCGCGCCGGATCGAGCTGCTGCAGCAGGCCGGCATCGAGCCGGACCGTGTGCTGCCGGCCGATGTCGACGAGACGCCGCTGCGCGCCGAACACCCGCGCTCGCTGGCCAAGCGCCTGGCAACACAAAAGGCCGAGAAGGCGCTGGCTTCGCTGAAGACCGAAGCCGACTACCTGCCGAGCTTCGTGCTGGCCGCCGACACGGTGGTTGCCGTCGGGCGGCGCATCCTGCCCAAGGCCGAGACGCTCGACGACGCCGCCAACTGCCTCGGGCTTTTGTCCGGCCGTTCGCACCGGGTCTATTCCGGCATCTGCCTGATCACGCCGGGCGGCAAGCAGCGCTTGCGGCTGGTCGAGACCAGGGTGCGTTTCAAGCGGCTGCCGCGCGAGGAGATCGAGGCCTACATCGCATCGGGAGAATGGCGCGGCAAGGCCGGCGGCTATGGCGTCCAGGGGCTCGCCGGCGCCTTCGTCGTCAAGCTTGTCGGCTCCTACACCAACGTCGTCGGCCTGCCGCTCTACGAGACGGTAGCGCTTTTGAGCGGCGAAGGGTTTAAGGTGCACGCCAACTGGCTGTCGGGTGCGCGGATATGAGCCCGGACGACAAGGTCACGCCATTGCGGCCCAAGCGGCCCTGCCCCGAATGCGGCAAGCCATCGGCGCGCGAAACCTACCCGTTCTGCTCGACGCGCTGCAAGGACATCGACCTCAACCGCTGGCTGAAGGGGGTCTACGTCATCCCGGGCCGCGACGACGAGGACGAGAACGACGACCAGAAATAGCGCCGTCCACCTGCGGTTTTCCACAGGTTTGGGACGGTTTCGCAGCCGCGATCGTGACCGATGATCGGCCTTGCGGACTGCCTGTCGTTTCCCGCCTGAAATCAATGTCCAGAACTTGTTCCATCAGGGCACTGTCGGACGGAACAGGTTCTGGCGTTTTGTTTGAGCATGATCTTTTCCGAAAACCGGATTCCACTTTTCGGGATCATGCTTTTTGTCTGAGCATAATCTTTTCCGAAAACCGGATTCCACTTTTCGGGATCATGCTCTAAGCGCTGGACAGGCCGAATTCCCGTGCTATAACCCACGCGCTTTCAAGGGGTGCCGACGGCGCTTTCATGAACCCGGTGTGCAGATTGCCGCCCACCGGAGCAGGCCCAGATAGCTCAGTTGGTAGAGCAGCGGACTGAAAATCCGCGTGTCGGTGGTTCGAATCCGCCTCTGGGCACCACTACTTCCTCATATAGAATCAATGGCTTGCGGTGTCGCCAACTTGGCGACTTACGGCATTTCATGTCGCGCCGATGTTGCTGTCCGATCAATCGGCTGCTCGATGAGCGAGCACGGACTGTAAGAAGCGAAGCGAATGAGATCTGGTATGACTTTTGTACGCGGGGCAAAGGCCATACCAGAGGATTCGGTCAGGCCGCCTCAACAGGGCGAACGATAGAGGTCAGCGACGAAGACGTCTCTCAATTCCGGGATGCGATAGGTGTCGCCGACCGCAAAAGGCAGATCCTCATCGCTGCATACACGCAATCCATGCCGAAATCCGCTGAGGAAGAGGCGCTTGACGCGGATCAGCAGGATATTGCCGATGGCTTCGAGAGGCGGTTCGCCAGCGCTGAGCTAAGGCCCGAGCAAGCCGCTTTCAGACGTTCTCTCATGCGGTCTTTATGGTTCGAGATGCGTGGGCACTGTTTACGAGAGGCTTACAGGCCGGCAGGTGCGGCATCGGGCCAAACCGGAGTTCATACGCAGGCATTACGAGGAATTCGCGTCCCGCAATCGGCAGGGAGATACTTGAACCTCAAGACGTCTGGAAATTACGGCGCGAACCCGCGTTACGTTGCCGGAATCCCCCAACCTACGAAAGTACCTCGCGACGTCGGGATGCTTGCGATCGTCCTGCCTCAAAAGGGCAAGTGCATCGTTGGTCACCGGCGAGCGCCGTCGCCAAACGCACTGATGAGCAGAGGCGAGCAGCGCTTTGTCTGATTGAGCCAAGCGAAGCGCAGCCAAAAACGACACTCGATACTTTCCTGCCAATAGCTTCAACAAAGACCAGCCTCATGGCAAATGCTCGGTTTCAAATTTCATGTGCCCGCCGGCTTTACCGCTTTCTGGCAACCACCAGGAAATTCTGCGCAAGCTCCGCCGGAATCCTGGCACTTGCGCAGATCCTTTCAAACGGCACGATCAATATTTCGCAGAGTCTTGGCAGCAATTTCCCGGGTCGCGGCAAAAAACCGTACCCAACTATCCGCTCGACAATAAAGCCGTTTGCAATGAGCGTCTGCTCGTATCCTTTAATGCTCAAAGTGTGGCGGACTGTCCCTCCTGCATAACGGTTCAGAATGCGGCAGACCAGCCCTATTGGCGAGGTCGCATTCATGTGGATATTCGAGATTAGCAATCCACCTTCGTTCAAATGCGCGCTGATGGCCGACAGTGCATCCTTCCTGAGCTCATCTTCAGCATTGAGGAAGAATCTGAATGCCGTGACCACGTCGAACCTTTCGGCGAGCGGAGAGAGCGTAATATCAGCGCGGACCAATTTCACGTTCTTCGGAACCCGTGCGCTAGCCAGCATAGATTGGGAGATGTCAACGCCGACGACTTCACCAAAAAATTGAGCTGCGATATTTGCTATGCGGCCTGTGCCGCATGCGAAGTCCAGGCATTTCCGGTTCGGCCCGCCGACAGGCAGGAGAGTACGTTCGACCAAGGGCTTTTCGATACCCGACCACAGAGCTGCATAGTAGCCGGACCGGAACGTGTCGGAGTAATGGGCACCGTACCCATCCGTCTGGTGGCTTGCTCGGTAATCCCGACGAGCGGGTGCACGGTTCTCATGGACGCTGCCTAACGGTCGCCGCTGCGCCCGTAGAAATCTGCGAATGCCAACGAACGATCTCACCGTGAGCACCATGCAACTCGCGCCTCTAGTCTGGCCCGACGCATGCCGTCGCGGGCAATCCGTGCCCCACGATGCGCGCGACGACCTGTTCGAAATTGCGTGGGTCGAGGCCGTCGACACGCATCAGCGGCCATTTGTCTTGCAGGCATTGGCCGATCTCCCTCGCGATATCCGCTTGCTTCAGGCCCCTGACCACTCCGACTTCGAGAAGGCGCTCGAGGTACGGCTGCCGCGCATACCGCTCAATGAGGCGGTGGCGCAGCGTTTCCCCGGGCGCGTCGACTTGAATGAGGAGATCCGGTCGCGGCAGGAACGTCATGCAATTACGAACCATGTCGATACTTGGATTTCGTGCCAACAGGACGAGCGCACACAACGCCTGAACGATGCCCTCTTCGAAAATGAAGTACCCTTCTGAGGCCTGCGCCGTATTCCAGGCTTCGAAGAGCAAAACGACGTCGATCTTCAGACGCAACGCCCATATTCGACTTTTTGGAGGGATCGATGCCAAAAGCCGCGCAGCGGCCCCCTCGCTCGGCGGGGTCGAGAACAAGACCGGACTCGCGGTGGCGAGCTTGTGCACCAGACGCTGGATGCCATGGCGTGTCTCCGGGCCTTCATCCTCGACCGAATCGACTTCGCTGCCGAAAGACACAAAATCAATCCGGCGATAGCCATTGACTGTCTTCACACGGATGTCGCGTTTCGCCAGCTCACGGCAAAGGGCGCGGAGAAGGGTCGTCTTGCCTGCACCAGGCGGACCGAACAACTCGATAATCATGTAGGGACCTCCCGAACAGGAAACAGAAAGATCGGATGAAGCGAGCTCGCCCGCTCCGGCGGTGTGGCGAGCGTAAACACTCTGGCATCCGCCTGGCCGAGTTGACCCCGCTCGCTGGCATCCTGCTGACGCCGCAAAAAGATTTGGAGGAGATGCGATGCGGCGGGAACTGCCTTTCCATGGCGTGCAGTCCCGCCTGTTGAGCCGCGACAGCGTTGCCGGTTGACTTGGGAACTTGCAATTGCTTCTCGATCGCCTGCGCTTGCGGCTGGTTGACACGCCTGTCGCTGTCGAACTGGCTCGTCGCCCGTGCCATCTCCTGATCGAGCGCGTGCCCCACGGTTGCCCGTTGGTCGACGTCGGTCGTTGTGGCTTCCAGGCGTGCGAGCCTCGACGACGCCGACCCCGCCGCCTGCGCCAACACCTCCGTCGTCGCGCCGCTTGCGCCCATAGGAACATGGACCTCAGAAAGTCTCTAAATTGCCTGGTGATCGGAGCTTACTAGGAGTGCCGAACCATACCATCATCCATCTGAATGACTGTCGGCACCACGGCACGCGTGTTTGGGCGCTGAACAAGGCAACGAGTTCAGGCCGAGCGGGCGCTTTTGGCTTGACGCGACACAAACGCGACATTCGACCTAAAATCTGAACAATATCAATCACCGACAGCGGACTGAAAATTCGCATGTCGGTGGTTCGAATCCGCCTCTGGGCACCATTTTTCCCTGTACGGCCCGGAGATGGGTAACAGTTTGTACCTAAGACATGGGTGACAACCTCGCGCCGATCGGATTGTCGATGGCGTGCAAGAATTATCTGGACCATGGCGCCAGCGGCTCCTGCTCGCCGGCCAAATGTCGATGAAGAGCATCTTCGGCATCTTGGATCCCACTCTGGCCATAACCGGTCTACAGACCGAGGGCGCAGCCGTCCTTGCGCGGTTCAGAACCGCCCAGCAGGGTCCCGTTTGCCCAATCGATGCGAATGGCCTGCGCACCGCCGATCGGGTCCGTGGCGGGAATGATTTCGAAACCGCGTCGGCTAAGTTCAGCTACGGTTTCGCCAGCGAGCCCGTGTTCGGCCTGGACGTTCATGGTGCCGCTGACGGGGGCGACCCGCGGCAGATCAATCGCCTCCTGCAGATCCATCCCGAAGTCGAGCACCTTCGTCAGCAGGTGCGCGTGGCCCATTGCCTGGTAGTAGCCACCCATAACGCCGAAAGGCATTTCTGCCCGGCCGTCTCTCGCAAGCATCCCGGGTATGATGGTATGCAAAGGTCGCTTGTTCGGCGCCACTGCATTGGGGTGCTTGGGGTCAAGCGAAAAGCTTTGCCCGCGATTGTGCAAGACGACACCGGAGCGTGGCGAGACCAGGCCCGAGCCAAAGCTGTCGAAGACCGAGTTGATGAAACTGACCGCATTGCGATCCTTATCGACAACGGAAATATAGGCCGTGTCGCTGTGCAGCGGCATATCGAACGCCGGCAGGTCCGCGCGGGCGCGCTTTAGGTCAATCATGCCGGCCAGACGATCGGCCCAGGCATTCGACAACATGTCGGCCACCGGGACCTCGGACGCATCAGGATCGGCGACGAGCAGGTCACGCGCGGCGTAAGCGAGGCGTGTCGCTTCGATTTCCAGGTGAAGCCGGTCCGCGGATTGCGGGTCGCCGTGCGCTTCGAAGCGCGAGAGGATATTTAGAATGAGCAGCGCGATCACACCCTGGCCATTGGGCGGACATTCGAACACATCGCAGCCTCGAAACGCGGTGCTGATCGGGATCACGTATTCGCCTGTTGCCGAGGCGAAATCTTCGAGTGTGTGCAATCCGCCGAGCCCTCGAAGATAGGCGACCATGTCTCCGGCCACAGGGCCAGTGTAGAAGGCCTCTCGTCCCTTCTTGGCGATCAGCCGCAGCGTTGCAGCCAACTCAGGCTGGCGATGCACTTCGCCAACGCCTGGCGCGCGGCCGTTTGGCAGGAAAATCCGTTTCGCGGCTACATCGGAGGCCAGAAGTTCTTCTTCCAACGCCCAGTCACGATGGACCCGCGGTGAAATGGCGTAGCCTTCCTCGGCGAAACGTATAGCGGGGGCCAGGATTTGATCGAAGGGCATATGTCCATGATCAGCGTGCAATCTGGTCCAGGAATCGATGGCTCCCGGGATGGTGACGGAGCCAGGAGAATTGCGGGCCACCTCCGCCATGCCACGTTCGAGGAACCAGTCAATTGTGAGGGCGGCGGGTGTCCTGCCCGATCCGTTGTAGGCGATGACCTCGCCGGATCCGTTTCGCGACAGAAGAGCGAAGCAGTCGCCTCCAATGCCGGTCGAGGCTGGCTCGACGACACATTGCACCGCGCAGGCTGCGATGGCGGCATCCATGGCGTTGCCGCCGGCCGCCATGATCTCCACCGCCGTGAGGGTCGCCGACGGATGAGAGGTGGCGGCCATGGCCTCGCGTGAAACGACGACCGAGCGCGTTGGTTTCTCAAAATTTCGCATGCTATGCCCTTCTGATAGTGCTCAAGAGGCGGCGTCGCTCATCGTCGAGGGGCGGTGCCGCAGATGCCGCGACATCCAGTATTCGAGTGCCGCCAAGGCACGGATGATCGCGAAGTTCAAAGTGAGATAAATGGCGCCCGCGCAGATGAAGACTTCAAAGGCGCGGTAGGTCTGGGAGATCAATCCCTGGGCAATTCCAGTCACCTCCATCAAGGTCACGATGGAAGCCAGAGACGTGCCCTTGATCATCAGGATGATTTCATTGCCGTAACTCGGCAGCGCCTGGCGAAAGGCCAGCGGCAGGATAACGTGCCGATAGGTCAAATAGGTGGACAGGCCGACAGACCGGGCCGCCTCGACAAGGCCGCGTGGCACCGATTGAATCGCGCCGCGGAGGATTTCGCTGCCATAGGCGGTGGTGTTGAGTGTCAGCGCGATGATTGCGCACCAGTAGGGTTCGCGGAAAACGGCCCATAATCCAATTGCCGACAGTTGGTGCCGGAACTGACCAAGGCCATAATAGGTCAGAAAAATCTGCACCAGCAGAGGCGTGCCCCTGAACACGGCAACGAAGCCGCGGATCGGCAAGACGACGAAGGGCGATTCCGATTGCTGGGCAAGCGCCAATGTGACGGCAAGAACGAAGCCGGCAACGATGGAAGTCAGGGCCAGTTCCATCGTGAGCGGCAGGCCGGCGAGTAGCTTCGGCAGGATTTCGAGGAAAAAACCGAAATCTATCATGCCGACCTGACGCGCCACGGCGCCTTTCGTTCCAGACGGTAAAAGGCGTGGCCCGTGACGGAAGCGATAGCCAGATAGAGCAAGGCTGCAGCAATGTAGAAGATGAACGGTTCACGGGTCGAACCTGCAGCGATCTGCGCCTGGCGCATCAGTTCAACGAGGCCGATTACCGATATCAGCGACGAGTCCTTCAGAACCAACTGCCACACATTGCCGAGACCTGGCAGCGCGTATCTCAGGAGCTGGGGAAAAATAACCTGTCGCAGCCGCTGCAGCCGGTTGAGACCAAGCGCGCAAGCGGCATCGTGCTGTCCCTGGTCGATGGCGACGTAAGCCCCTCGATAGACCTCGGCTTGATAGGCGCCCGAGATGATCGCGATAGCCAAGGTTCCAGTGGCAAAGGCCGGAACGCCGACGAATCCGGACCCGCCCAGGCTATGACCAAGCGAGGTCAGGGCGACACTACCTCCATAGTAAAGCAGATAAATGGTCAGAAGGTCGGGCACGCCCCTGAAAACCGTGCAATAGCCAAGGGCCAAGAACCTCAATACCTTGGAGTTGCGGAGACGCCCGGCCGCTGCCAGCCCGCCAAAGACAGCGCCAAGCGCAAACCCCAGCACGGACAGGAGCACTGTGACCGAGGCCGCCATGAGAAGAGCAGCCCCCCAACCTCCGTGCTGGAAACCAAGCAGCCGGAATGCGTCAACCATTGATACCCCCGGCATTGATACCCCCGGCAGGACGAACGGCTCAGCTCCGGAACGTGGTCAGGAATGGCCGTTCGCCGGCAAGCGCTTACTTGACTGGAGTGACGTCGCTCTTGAGCCATTTAAGCGACAGGGTTTTGATCGTGCCGTCGGCGGTCGCGGCGTCGATGGCGCCGTTGAGCATGTCTTTCAGCTTGGTGTCCTCTTTGCGGATACCGGCCCCGGAGCCAAGACCGAAGAGACCCCCGACAAATCCTGGTCCTGCAAGCGTATAGTCGCTGAACTCCGGCTTGCTCAGCGTGGCGGCCAGCGCTGTCTGTTGCGCGAAGAGCGCGTCGATGCGACCCGCGGCGAGATCGAGATCGTGTTGCTCGGTGGTCTTATATTCGCGAATCTCGGCGACGTCCGAGAAGTATTTTTTCACAAATTCCAGGTTCGCCGTTGCAGCCTGAACTCCAATGATCTTTCCCTTCAGCAATGGCTTGAGCTTGTCGATTGCCGCCTGCGCAGAGGCTTCATTCTCCAGCTTGAACCGCTCGTTGGAAATGCCGAGCTTGCCCAGTTCGCTATCCTTGGCGACCGCGAAACCTGAGGGATCCACCGCATATGGCTGGGTAAACTCAATGATCTTCAGACGTTTTTCAGTGATGAACATGCTCGCCATGATCACGTCGAACTTGCCGACGGTCAGCGCGGGGATCATGCCGTCCCAGTCCTGTGCGACGATCTTGCACTCGATCTTCATTCGCCCGCACAGATCATTGGCGAGATCGACTTCGAAGCCGTCCAGCTTGCCGTCGGCTGTTGTGAAATTCCAGGGCGCGTAGGCTCCTTCGGTGGCAATGGTAATTGCCTTTGGTGTTTCTTGTGCAACGGCGGCCTGGACCAGGCCGAACAGGACCGACGCAATGGCTGCGATGCGGCTAATTTTCATATCATTCTCCTCTTTTTGCCGGTATGACAGTTCCCTTTCGTCGTGCCGGATTATCTTCCGGCTTCAACGAGTTAGATGGTATTCCCTAGCGGCGGCCGGGACTTGCGAAGTTGGCCAGAAGCGGCGCCGTCTCGACGATATGATCCCGCATGACGATCTCAGCCTTGCCGGCATCACCTGACCGCAGCACGTCGATCAGGATCTCGTGCTCGGCACGCGCGCTGGCGGGCTTGTCGACATAGTCGAACCAGATGCGCAGGTAGGGCTCGATCACGACGTGCAGGCTGGCGATCTGCCGGACCAGCTTGGGCCGGTTGCTCAATTGGCAAATCTGCAAATGGAAGGCCTGATGGCGCACGACCCAGTCGCTGCTGCCGGTCTGGCTGGCGCGCTCCATCCGGTCGAGCTGGCGTTCCAGTTCTTCAAGCACTTCGACATCGATGTGCGGCATGGCAAGCCTCACCGCCAGCCCTTCGAGCACCGAGCGTATTTCAAATGTTTCGTGGATCTCATCGAGGGTAAGCCCGGCGACGATGCAGCCACGGTTCGGGCGAATGAGCACAAGACCTTCCGCGGCCAGTTGGCGGAATGCTTCGCGAACCGGCATGCGGCTCATGCCGATTTCCGTCGCGATCTCTTCCGGGATCAGCCGGTCCCCGGCCCGATAACGCCCCATCCTCAGGGCCCGCTGAATGTGGCGATAAGCTTCCTCCTCGGCGGTCGTGATGCCCAACGGCTCGATTGCGTCAGCTGCCATGTCTTGGGTCCGATCAGAGCGTATCTGTGTATCCACTTATCCAGTTCTCGAAACCTGTGTCAAGCACCGATGCTTGGGCGCTTTGGAATTTCTCTTGTGAGAATAAGCACTTGGTAGGGGAAATCGGGCTAAGCACACTGTGATCGGCTAAGCCGCTGATCGGCCTACTTTTCAACATCCGGCAAAAAGGCCCGCCGCTCCATTTGCGAAGCGGCGAGGCCCCATATTCGGGGACGATTGCCGGGATTCCCCGGCATTGCCTACAGTGCAATTCAGGTGCCAGAATTGTTGACCCAAAACGGGTCACCGCACCGGAGGCGCGAGCGCGGACCTTCCGCGATCACGCTACTGCCGCGCATTGCCGTTCCTGCTATGTTACTTTGCGGCGGACGTAATTTTTCCGCCTGGCCGGCGCCCCATCAGGCAACTTACCCCAACGCGCCCCCCAAGTGGCGCCGGCCATTTTCCCCTTATTGGGGCATGGGCGCGCCGATTCCGTTATGCGCTTTCGAGCTATGGCAATCCGCCGGCGAGCCGCTTTGTCCAGCCTGCAACCATCAGTCCGCACGCGATTCCCGCGCAGTCGGCCACCCAGTCGAATAAATCCGGGTCGCGCCCTATCAGTTGCACGGCCTGAAGCCCCTCGATCGCCGCACCCGTGAGAACGAGGAGTACGATCAGCTTCGCCTTGCGTTCCGGCCAGCCGAGACTTCCGAGAGCCGCCAGGACGACGAAGGCGGCGGCGTGATTGAGCTTGTCGTGATCAAACGTGAAAGCCAGGCCAAGACCCTGCAAGAGCCGCTCCGGCAGAAGGGCGAACAGCAGAACGCCGGCAAACGCGGCCGGAAAGGCAATCCTTGCCACGATCTGATAAGAATCCAGGCGCAACAAGGGTAGAATGGCCTTTCGTCCGAAATCTGCAGGGAATACCGCCGGCCGCCATAGTCGCGAGCGAGCGCGGCGTCCAATTTCCGCCGTCGGGGCGTCCGGTGCATCGTCAGAATGAATGAATGCCTCGGGTCAGCCGCTGGGCAGGCCGAACTGCTGGGGAGGGCTCTGCAATGGTGCGGCTTCCGCGATCACGCAATTACCTGCTGCGCCAACGCGGCTACTATCTGGCTGCGGCGGACCTGATTTCCGCTTGGCCGGCGCTGCGTCAGGGCACCTTACCCCATGCCACACGAATCAGCGCCGGCCAGAATTCCATCGATTGCGTGATGACCGACCCGCGTCAAAAAAGCCCGCCGCCCTGTCGGACGACGGGCTCCGTTGCCTGGGCGCCAGGGCGCCGCGGTAGCGACTGATGTTACTAGTGCTCCCGCAGGTCTCCAATATGCTGCCGCCGCATGGCGTTGCGCATCGGCTAAACAAACGAAGCCCGCGCCTCTGGCGGAGGGCGCGGGCCGACCGGGTTGCACCCGATCTGCAGCAGAATCCTGGGAGGTTCCCGCTGCTTAAGATAACAATTAGAGACTTCTAATGTTCCGCGCCAGGGGAAGATGCCGCTGCACCAGAAATCTGATGATGGTCGGCGCGATGATGATCGAGCCGTCAGTTCGTGCGCAAGTCGATCTGGAAAATCCGCTCGTCGAAGTGCCGCGTTTCAACGGCAAAGGTCAAAGCCACTTCAAGGACCAGACCGCCACGGTCGTCCCGGACCTTGACTGCAATCCTGCGATGAGGAAGGCCATCCCTGGCCATCTCGGCCAATGTGCGAAGGGCTTCTTTCCTGAGCAGCGGGAGATCGTCATATAACGTTCCCTGATCGTCGGAATAGACGATTCCGTCTTCATCGGAATCGAAGAAGTAGCGGGGCATTGCGCTTGGCCGAAGCGGCGGCATCCGAGCACGTTGTCGATTGCTGGCCGGATCTCGGCCGATCGCGATCAGCGCCTCTCCACCGTTGGCTTCGCCGCCAGCTCACTTGCGCTCGCGCAATGCCTTCACCGCCTGCGAGAGGATCATCCGGTCGCCGCCGGTCCTTTTGATCAACTTGCTCACCTGGCTGGGCGAAACACCATTTTCCCGCGCGAAATGTTCGACCTCATAATATTCATCCGCCGAAACGCGATTGCGGTCGCTGAAGTCTCGCTTGGTCTTGTCGTCGGCCATTTCTGTTCTCCTCGCCTCAGGGCCAACTTTGGACTGACGCACGCTGCAATCGAGGGTTCGCCCGCCACCAAAGTGACGCGCGAACCCTATCGGCGCAGGAAGGGACAAGGCTGCGCAGATGCTGTATTCGATCGAAATGGAAACAGCCAAGATCGGTGCGAGCCGCCATCGATATTTTCCAAAGAATCCTCCCGGCACGTGCAGCCAGCAACGGCTAGGTGCCGCGGCGGTTCCGGGTCACGCGGCAAACCCGCCCTTTGCGCGCAAGGATCAGACTTAGGTCCTGCGGCAACACGTCGGTTGGTCCCTGCCGGGCGGGACCGAAGCCCGTCGACGGAACGTTTTCAGCTGCCTTCCGTTCGAATGAGCCTTGGCGCGAAGAGCGGACCGAGTTCGCAAAGGAGACGACCATGAGAATGCATCTTTCCACCGCGGTGGCGGGATTTTTGCTGCTGGCAGGCATCGGCGCCGCTGCAGCGCAAGACGTTGTCATCGAACCGCAGCGGGAAACGGTCATCAAGGAGTATGTGAAAAAGCAGCCGCTGGCCTCGGTGAAAATCCCTGGGGTGGAGCTCAACATCGGCTCGGCGCTCCCCGATACCGTCGAGCTTCATGAAGTCCCCAGTGTCAAATACCGCTATGTCATCGTCGACAACCGCACCGTCGTCGTCGACCCAGGCACGCGCAAGATCGTCGAGATCATCGAGTGACGTTAAAGCTCGGGCAGTCGTCGCCCGCCGCGCGCAAATGAGCGGGGGGCGACGTATGCGTTAGGCGGTTCCTCGGCGTCGTCGCTCAGCAGGAACCCGCCGTACCGTCGAGGGCCGGGGGGCCTCACAGGCAGTTTCAATGCGAACAATCAGCAGACTTTTTGATTCCCATGACCAGGCGGCGCGTGCCGTCGAAGCACTTCAGGCGGCAGGAATTGCGCGCCACCAGATCAGTATCATCGGACCCTACGACGACGAAATCGGCGCCGTCTTGCGCGGTCCAGGCACCGGTGCCGCTCTTGGCGCGGCAGCCGGTTTGTTGGCCGGCCTCGGCGCGTTCGATATCCCCGGCATCGATCCCCTCGGCGCGGGATGGCTGGCATCGGCCCTCGTCGGTGCAGCCTTGGGCTGTGTTGCCGGCAGACTTTTCGACACATTGTCCGATATCGGCAAGCAGCCAGACCAGACGAATGCCGCACCAGGTGTGATCCTGGTGCTGGCGCATGTCGATGAAAGGCAGGCCGACACCGCACAGGCGGTGCTTGGGGCTTCCGTTCAGGCAACGCAGTCTTTGGCCAGGGCGGCATGAAGATTCAGCTCGGGCAAAGCGCTTGACCAGGCCGCGCAGCGGGGCGGCGATCCAAGCGCGAATTCAAAAATCTCTGGCAAGCCGTCGCCAGAAAGTGTTGAACACCGTGCCGATCACATTCGGCGAGCGGTTGCGCTCGACGAGGCTTGATGATTTGCTGTCGGTTTGCGGAGAACGAATAATGCATGAGCCTGTCGGTCAAGACGAATATGGGTCGACCAGCCCGTTCGATCCGGACGATCTGTCGAGGTTGAACGCAATCGGCCCGAGCGCCGGCAGCAACGATTTCGAAAAATACGCAGTCGCCGTGATCATCGTGTTCGGCGCCCTGATCATCGGTGGCCTGATGGCTGCCGGCTTGAGCTTCGGGCGCCGCAGCACCTTCTTTTTCGCGCTTGGTGGCGCCACTGCAGCATGGATATCCGGCAATGCGCTTCTGCTCGACCGGCCGCGCATCTACGCCCTGTTCGTCGGCATCGCGGCGCTGATGCTGATTGCGTCGACGATCGCGCTGGTCACCTGAAGCAAGGCGCAATCTTCTTGTTGACCATGATCTTATCCGAAAACCGGTTCCCACTTTTGGGGTTTAATACCCGATAGCCTTGCCGGCTGCGGCGCGGCTGTCGATGGCGCCGTTGTAGCGGGCGCCGCCACCCTTCTCGATTTCCGCCAGGCTCTTGCCGCCGACCAGGATGCCGGCCGCCTGGCCCCAGGTCGTGCCGGCAAGATCGAGGCGGTAGCCCATGCCGGTAAGCAGCTTTTCGGTATCGGGCGACAGGCCGAAGGGTTCGATATAGACCGTGTCGGGCAGCCATTGGTGATGGATGCGCGGCGCGTCGATCGCCTCCTGGATGTTCATGCCGTGGTCGACGACGTTGACGATCGCCTCCAGCGTGATGGTGATGATGCGTGAACCGCCGGGGCTGCCGATGACCATGAACGGCTTGCCGTCTTTGGCGAGGATGGTGGGGCTCATCGATGACAGCGGCGTCTTTTTCGGCGCAATCGCATTCGCCTCGCCCTGGACGAGGCCATAGAGATTGGGCACGCCGGGTTTCTGGGTGAAATCGTCCATCTCGTTGTTGAGCAGGATGCCGGTGCCGGCGGCGACAACGCCGGCGCCGAAAGAGCCGTTCAGCGTGTAGGTTACCGCGACGGCATTGCCATCATTGTCGATGATCGAAAAATGCGTCGTCTCGTTGCTCTCGCCAAAACCCTTCGGCATCAATTCCTGCGAGACGCCGGCCCGGAACGGATCGATCTTTTCACGAATTTCCCTGGCGTAATTCTTGTCGAGCAGTTTTGCGACCGGATTGTCGATGAAGCCGGGATCGCCGAGCGCCGAATTGCGGTCGACATAGGCGTGGCGCATCGCCTCGACCATGACGTGAACCGTCTCGGCCGAACCGGCGCCGAGATAGGACAACGGATAGAACTCAAGCACGTTGAGGATCTCGCAGATGATGACGCCGCCGGAGCTCGGCGGCGGCGAGGAAATGATCTCGTAGCCGCGATAATTGCAGGTCGCCGGCTTGAGCTCGCGCACCGCATAGTTTTCGAAATCAGCCCTGGCCAGAATGCCGCCCTTCTCGCCACTCGCCTTGACGATGGCGTCGGCGGTCGCGCCTTTGTAGAAGGCATCCGCCCCGCGTTCGGAAATGGCGGCAAGCGAAGCCGCGAGATCGGGCTGAACAAGGCGCTCGCCGACAGCATAAGGCTTGCCGTCCGGCTTGAGGAAAATGGCCGCCGCCGCTGGGTCCCTCGCCAACCGCTCCGCGCCGCCCTGGAGCGAGGCCGCATCGCCCTGCTCCAGCACGAAGCCTTCCTTGGCAAAGCGGATGGCCGGCGCCAGCAAGTCCTGCCGCGACAGCGTGCCGTATTTCTCCCGCGCCATCTCGAAACCAGCGACCGAGCCCGGCACGCCGACCGCCAGATAGCCGTCGAGACTGGCGCCTTTTACCGGCTTGCCGTCCTTGTCGAGATACATGGTTTTGGTCGCGGCCAGCGGCGCGCGCTCGCGAAAATCGAGGAAGGTCGAGCGGCCGTCCTTGAAGCGGATGGTCATGAAGCCGCCACCGCCGATATTGCCGGCGGTCGGGTAGACCACGGCCAGCGCATAGCCGACGGCGACCGCGGCATCGACCGCGTTGCCGCCCTGCTTCAGCACCTCGACGCCGACCTCAGACGCAAGATGCTGGGCGGTCACCACCATGCCGTGCTCGCCCTTCGCCGGCTGCGGCGAGGCGGCATAGGCGAGGAAGGGTACGAAGTTCAGGGTGAGGGAAAGGCTTACGGCGATTAGGGTTCGGCGGGTGTTGTGCATGGCCGTCCTCCGAGGCTTGGGTAGGCCTAGGAAACGCGCTTGGAGCGGTTGAGTCTACTGCGAAGATCGAAAGAATCGGGAGGGTTCGCACGCCTGTGCCGGTTCGCCTCGCAACCGCCGTTGCAATCTTCGGCGACTGCAACGGCATGGATCCTAGGGTCTCCGCTACGTCGCTTCGCTCCTGCTCCGCCCTAGGATGACGAGGGGGGGAGGGATCGGCTAATCCCGAAAGTTTGCGATTTGCCAGCAGCCGCCAGCCTGCAACGTTTGCCATTGCCATCAGCCGCCAATCCCCAACATCTGCGATTAGCTGTAGGCCCTCACGCCTTCGTCATCCTAGGGCGGAGCAGGAGCGAAGCGACGTCGCGGAGACCCTAGGATCCATGCCGTAACTTCTGAGCGCCGCAGCGTTGGTAGCAAGGCCACGCTTCATCGCGGCTCTCAGAATTTTTCAGTTACACAGCAATTTTGTTCTTGCTTTGTGCCGGCAGCTATGCTACTAATCTGGCTGTGGTGCTAATTGGCTCCAACGACCCGCCCTCCCGAGGCGGGTTTTTCATTTTCACCCTCAACATCAAACAATCCCGCCGCCGACGCTCGCCACCGCCGGCCGTTCGGCTGCGACCTTCGCTCGGTAGCCGGCGGCGCGGTAGGCGGCGACCGGATCGATGGCGCCGCCGGTCTTCAGCCGCGCCATGGCAAGGATCGGCTCGACGTCAGTGCGATAGGCTGTCTTCAGCGTCTGCGTCGCCATCAGCGCGTCATTGGCGTCCTGGAAGCCTTCGAGCTCCTTGCGGTCGACCAGCAGCGCCTGGGCATAGGCGCGCTGCACCTCGACCGCCGACAACATCAGGCTTTCTATCGGATCGGTGACGTTATGGCTCTGGTCGAGCATGTGGGCCGGATCGAAACCTTCGGCACCGGCAAGCTCGGCATCGACCAGTTCATTGAAGACGAGGAACAGCCGGTAGGGATCGATCGAGCCGGCGTCGAGATCGTCGTCGCCATATTTCGAATCGTTGAAATGGAAGCCGCCAAGTTTCTTGAACTGGATCAGTCGCGACACGATCATCTCGATGTTGACGTTGGGGGCGTGATGGCCAAGGTCGACCAGACAGAACGCCTTGTCGCCAAGCTCTTTGGCGATGATGTAGTTGGTGCCCCAATCCTGCACGACGGTCGAATAGAAGGCCGGCTCGTACATCTTGTGCTCGGTGAACAGTTTCCAGCCGTCCGGCAGTCCGGCATAGATCTCCTTCATCGCGTCGAGATAGCGCTCGAATGCCTTGGCGAAATTGACCTGGCCGGGAAAGTTCGAGCCGTCACCGATCCATACCGTCAGCGCTTTGGAGCCCAGCGTCCTGCCGATCTCGATGCATTCGAGATTGTGCTCGACCGCCTGCCGGCGTGTTGCTGCATCGGCATGCGACAGCGAGCCGAATTTATAGGAAAGTTTTTGGTCCCTGGCGTCGGAGAAGGTGTTGGAGTTGATGGCGTCGAAGCCGAGGCCGAAGCGGGATGCCGCCTGCTTCAGCCGGTTCGGATCGGCCTTGTCCCAGGGAATATGCAGCGAGACGGTCGGCGTCGCCTGCGTCAATTGCCGGATGACGGCGCAGTCCTCGATCTTGTCGAAAATGTCACGCGGCTCTCCGGCGCCGGGAAAGCGGGCAAAGCGGGTGCCGCCGGTGCCGACGCCCCAGGACGGGATGGCGACGGCGAATTTCTCGACCTTGTCGCGGATGGCGTCGATGGCGATGCCGCGGCGGTCGAGGCGCTCGCCGAGGGACTCGTAGTCGCGCTTGAGATTGGCGTTGCGCGCGGCATTGTCTTTCTCGACAACATCGGCGGAGATGATGGTTTCGGACACTAAAGTTTCCTCCCAAATGCGTTCGGTTGGCGCTGCCCCTCATCCGCCTGCCGGCACCTTCTCCCCGTATGGTGACGGGGAGAAGGGTAAAGCTCCGGCGTCGGCGCCAACCCTCAAACGACTGCTTATCGCGTAAAGCTCTGTGCGTTGCCGGCGTCGACGTTGATGATGTTGCCGGTCGATTTGGCCGACATATCGGAGGCGAAGAAATAGATCGCCTCGGCGATGTCTTCGGGGAACACCGACCGCTTCAGCATCGAACGCGAGCGGTAGTGCTCCTCGAGATCGTCGGTCGACATCTTGTAGGCGGCGGCGCGCTGTTCCTTCCATTCGCCGGTCCAGATCTTCGAGCCGCGCAGCACAGCGTCGGGGTTGACGACATTGACCCTGATCTGCGCTTCCGCGCCTTCCAGCGCCAGGCAGCGTGCCAGATGGATTTCGGCGGCCTTGGCAGTGCAATAGGCGGCGGCGTTTGGCGATGCGGCAAGCCCATTCTTGGAGGCGACGAAGACGACGTTGCCGCCGATCTTCTGCGCCCGAAACAGCCGGAACGCCTCCCGCGAAACCAGGAAATAGCCGGTCGACAGGATGTCCATGTTCTTGTTCCACAGCGTCAGCGTGGTGTCCTCGATCGGCGCCGAGGAGGCCAGGCCGGCATTGGAGACCAGAATATCGATGCCGCCGAATTCGACCGCCGTTTCGGCAAAGCCGGAGATCACCTGATCCTCGGACGTGACGTTGATGACTACGGGCCGCACGAAATCCTTGCCATAGGCCTTGGCAAGCTCGTCATTGGCGCTGGCAAGGGCTGCTTCGTCGATATCGGCCAGCACGACGCACGCGCCCTCGCGCAGCAGCCGGTTGGCGGTGGCCCGGCCGATGCCGCCGGCGCCGCCGGTGACCAGCGCAATCTGGCCGGCAAGAGCCTTTGGTTTCGGCAGGCGCTGCAGCTTTGCCTCTTCGAGCAGCCAGTATTCGATGTCGAAGGCTTCCTGGTCGGGCAGGCCGACATAGGTCGAGACCGTCGAGGCGCCGCGCATGACGTTGATGGCGTTGACGTAGAATTCGCCCGAAATGCGCGCCGTCGCCTTGTCGCCGGCGAAGGTGAACATGCCAACGCCGGGCATCAGATAGACCACCGCGTTAGGGTCGCGCACCGGAGGCGAGTCGGCGTGCTTGCAGCGGTCATAATAGGCCTGATAGCCGACGCGATACTCCGCCACATCATCGGCAAGACGGGCAATGACGGCATCGACGTCGGGATTTTGGGGGTCGAACTCGATGACCAGCGGCCGGATCTTGGTGCGCAGGAAGTGGTCCGGGCAGGACGTGCCGAGTGCCGCCAGCGGCCGCAAATCCCTGGAATTGACGAATTCGAGCACGGCAGGGGAATCGTCGAAATGGCCGAGCTTGTGGCTGTTCTCCGAGATCAGGCCACGGATCCTCGGCATCAGTTTTGCGGCCACGGCGCGACGCGCAGGCGCATCGAGGGATTTGACGACTTCGCCGCCGAAAATCGGCTTGCCATGGCTCTTGCGCTCGAACCAGTCGATCGCCTGGTTGATCACCGAGATCGTCGTCTCGTAGCATTCCTTCGGCGTGTCGCCCCAGCTGAACAGGCCATGACTGGCCAGTACGACACCCTTGGCTTCGGGGTTTTCGCGGCAGAATTTCTCCAGCCATAGGCCGAGCTCGAAGCCCGGACGTTTCCATGGCAGCCAGCCGATCGTGTCGCCGAAGATTTCCTTGGTCAGCGCCTGCGAATCCTTGGCGGCGGCAATGGCGATGATGGCATCGGGATGCATATGGTCGACATAGGGCTTCGGCACGAAGGCATGCAGCGGCGTGTCGATGGAAGCCGCGCGCGGGTTGAGGTTGAAGGTGCAATGGGGCAGATAGCCGACCATCTCGTCTTCATGTTCGAGGCCGCGATAGAGACCTTTCAGCGCGCGCAATTTGTCCATGTAGAGCGTGGCGAAGCCGTCGAGCTTGATCGAGGCGCTGTCGCCGCCCGAGCCCTTGACCCACAGCACTTCCACGCTCTCGCCGGTGAGCGGATCGTTTTGCCAGATCTTGGAGGAGGTGTTGCCGCCGCCATAGTTGGTGACGCGCTTGTCGGAGCCAAGAACATTCGAGCGATAGACCAGACGTTCGGGCTCGCTCATTGCTTGCGCTTTTGCGTCATCCCAAAGATTGGCGAGGCGCGTGCCGGAGCGCTTGTCGAGCATAGGTATCCTCCCTTTGGGACACGCAAACGGCGCGGGTCCCTTTTGTGCGAATTTCTACGCAAGCGGCGGTCTTGTCAATCACAAACGATCAACATCAATCATATTGCATTGCACAATGAAATTATCTGATCGGAAATGATTGACACTGCGCGCTTTGGGTGCCTAGATGCTCCGGCAGGGAGGAACCATGCACGAGAAAGAGCGCCACAGGATCATTCTGTCCGCCGTCCAGGAAAAGCCTGTGGTGACGGTGCAGGAGATGGTCGACCTGACGGAGTCGTCGGAGGCGACGATCCGGCGCGACATCGCGGCATTGCATGTGCAAAAACGGCTGCGCCGGGTGCGCGGCGGCGCCGAGGCGCTTTCGCCGCCGCAGTTCATCGGCCTTGCCGGCCGGCCCTTTTCCGTCAACGAGACCATCAACGCTTCGCAGAAGCGGGCAATCGCGCGGGAAGCCGTGGATCTGTGCAAGGACGGCGAGCCGATCATCATCAATGGCGGCACCACCACCTTCCAGATGGTGCATTTCCTGACCGGCCGCCGCATGCCGATCTTCACCAATTCCTTCCCGATCGCGGAGCACCTGCTCAGGCACTCCAAGAACACGGTGATGCTGTCGGGCGGCACCATCTACCGCGAGCAGAACATCATCCTGTCGCCGTTCGACAATGACGTGACGCGCAATTTCTACGCGCGCCGCATGTTCATGGGCGCGCAAGGGCTGGGGCCGCTCGGTCTTATGGAAGGCGACCCGCTGCTGATCCAGGCCGAGCAGAAACTGATCGACCAGGCAGACGAATTGGTGGTGCTGGTCGATTCCTCGAAGTTCCGCAAACGCTCGAGCCTGATCCTGTGCGGCCTGTCGCGCATCGCCACGGTGATCACCGACGACGGCATCGAGGACCGCGAAGCCAAGATGCTGGAGACCGCCGGCGTGACGCTGATCATCGCCCGCACAACGGCAACCAACAAGGAAGAATCTTCGCTGCAGGCCTGAGAACCACTCACGCCCGCAGCGGTGATGGAATGCAACGCTCAAGGGAGGATATTCGATGAGCTTTCTGAAGAAATTGATGGTTACGGCGGCGTTCTCCGCCGCCATGTTCGTGAATGCCGCCTACGCCGAAAACGTCAAGATCGCGCTGGTGGTGAAGTCGCTCGGCAACGGCTTCTTCGACGCCGCCAACAAGGGCGCCGAAGAGGCGGCCAAGGAGCTCGGCGATGTCGACATCATCTACACCGGCCCGACCAAGGCGACCGCCGAAGCGCAGATCGAAGTGGTCAATTCGCTGATCGCCCAGAAGGTCAATGCCATCGCCATTTCGGCGAACGACGCCGACGCGCTGGTGCCAGTGCTGAAGAAGGCGATGCAGCGCGGCATTACCGTCATCTCGTGGGATTCAGGCGTCGCGCCGGAAGGACGCCAGCTTCACCTCAACCCCTCCGATACCAACCTGATCGGTGAGACCATCATCAAGCTGGCCGCCGACTACCTGCCGGAAGGCGGCGATGTCGCCATCCTGTCGGCTTCTTCGACCGCGACCAACCAGAATGCCTGGATCGACGCGGCCAAGAAGGTGCTGCCGGAGAAGTTCCCCAAGATCAAGCTCGTCGCCACCGTCTATGGCGACGACGACTCGGCCAAGAGCACGGACGAAGCCAAGGGCCTGCTGAAGTCCTATCCGAACCTCAAGGCGATCATCGCACCGACCACGGTCGGCGTCGTTGCCGCCGCGCAGGTGGTGACCGATGAAGGCCTGATCGGCAAGGTCAACGTCACCGGCCTGGCGCTGCCGTCGGAGTTCAAGAAGTTCATCGACAATGGCGCCAGCCAGGCGGTTGCGCTGTGGAACCCGATCGATCTCGGCTACTCCGCCGTCTACCTCGCCCACGACCTGGCGGTGAAGAAGGAAGAGGCCAAGCCCGGTGCTACGCTGTCGATCGGCCGCGTCGGCAAGGTCACGCTCGACGACACCAACTCGGCTGCGATGGCTCCGCCATTCCAGTTCGACAAGTCGAACATCGAAAAGTTCTCCAAGATCTATTGATCCTGGAACCTTCGAAACGGTGCGGCGGGGCTCAGGTTCCGCCGCGCTTTCAAACGAACCTTGCTACAGGGCTTGATACGATTATGGACACGACAGCCCAGCACGAAGTGGCAAATGAAGCGCCTTTGTCATCCGGACCGCGCCTGACGCTGTCCGGCATCTCGAAAAGCTTTCCCGGCGTGCGGGCGCTGCACAATGTCGGCCTGTCGCTCTATCCCGGCCAGGTAACCGCGCTGATCGGCGAAAACGGTGCCGGCAAGTCGACGCTGGTCAAGATCATGACCGGCATCTACCAGCCGGATGCTGGCACGATCAGCATCGACGGCCAGCCGATCACACTGCCCAGCGCCCACGCCGCGTTCGGGCACGGCATCACCGCCATCCACCAGGAAACCGTGCTGTTCGACGACCTGACGGTGGCCGAAAACATCTTCCTCGGCCATGCGCCGCGCACGCGTTTCAAAACCATCGACTGGCGCACCATGCGCAAGAATGCCCGCGAGGTGCTCGACACGATGGGCGCCGGCCATATCGACGCCGACGCCAGGCTGAAGGATCTCGGCATTGCCAACAAGCACCTAGTCGCGGTTGCCCGCGCCATGTCCATCGACGCGCGGATCGTCATCATGGACGAGCCGACGGCAGCGCTTTCGATGAAGGAGATCGAAGAGCTTTTCCTGCTGATCGAATTCCTCAAGAGCGACGGCAAGGCGATCCTGTTCATCAGCCACAAATTCGATGAGATCTACCGCATCGCCGACCGCTATACCGTGTTCCGCGACGGCGAGATGGTCGGCGAAGGCCTGATCAAGGACGCCGGCCAGAGCCAGATCGTGCGCATGATGGTCGGCCGCTCGGTCGATCACATCTTTCCGCAGCGCAAGGCCGAGATCGGCGCGCCGGTGCTGGCCGTCTCCGGCCTGTCGCACCCGACCGAGTTCCACGACATAGGCTTCGAGCTGCACAGGGGCGAAATCCTCGGCTTCTACGGCCTTGTCGGCGCCGGGCGCAGCGAGGTGATGCAGGCGATATCAGGCATCACCCGCACCAGCGGCGGCACGATCACGCTGGAGGGTAAGGCAATCGCGCCGAAATCGGCGGCGGATTCGATCGACGCCGGCATCGTCTATGTGCCGGAGGAGCGCGGCAAGCAAGGCGTGGTGATCGGCCTGCCGATCTTCCAGAATGTCTCGCTGCCCTCGCTCAAACGGACATCCAAATCCGGCATATTGCGGCTGGCCGAAGAGTTCGCGCTGGCCCGCTCCTACACCGAGCGGCTCGATCTGCGCGCCTCCTCGCTCAGCCAGGACGTCGGCACGCTGTCGGGCGGCAACCAGCAGAAGATCGTCATCGCCAAATGGCTGGCGACCGCGCCCAAGGTGATCATCCTGGACGAGCCGACCAAGGGCATCGACATCGGCTCGAAGGCCGCCGTGCACGGCTTCATGGCCGAGCTCGTCGCGCAAGGCCTGTCGGTGATCATGGTGTCGTCCGAATTGCCGGAAATCCTCGGCATGTCGGACCGCGTCGTCGTTATGCGCGAGGGCCGCATTGCCGCGGTCTACGACAATAAAGGGCTCGACGCCGAAACCTTGGTCAGGACGGCAGCGGGGATCGCGGCATGAAGGCTCTTCTCAAATACCGCGAGGTCTGGCTGCTGGCGGCAATCGTCGTGCTGATCGGGCTGATCTCCACGCGGTTTCCAGGTTTTGCCGATCCGGCCAACCTGCGCCAGGTGTTCAACGACACGTCGATCCTGATGATCCTGGCGCTCGGCCAGATGGTCGTCATCCTGACCCGCTCGATCGACCTGTCGATGGCTTCAAATCTCTGCTTCACCGGCATGGTGGTGGCAATGCTGAACGCCGCGCATCCGGCGATCCCGATCCCGCTGCTGATCGTCATCGCACTTCTGGTCGGCCTGGTGCTCGGCGCCATCAACGGCCTGCTGGTATGGCGGCTGAACATTCCCTCGATCGTGGTAACGCTCGGCACCCTCACCATCTACCGCGGCGCCACGTTCGTCATTTCAGGCGGCGCCTGGGTCAACGCCGACCAGATGAGCGCTGATTTCATCGGGTTGCAGCGCGCGGCTTTCCTCGGCATTCCGGTACTGTCGTGGATCGCCGTGCTGGTTATTGCGCTGTTCTTCCTCGTGATGACGCGCACCGCGCTCGGCCGCTCGATCTATGCCATCGGCGTCAACCCGACCGCATCGGTCTATGCCGGCATCGATGTCGGCCGGACGAAATTCACCGTCTTCTGCATTTCGGGGATGATCGGCGGCCTCTGCGGCTATCTCTGGATTTCGCGCTACGTCATCGCCTCGGTCGAGGTCGCGAATGGCTATGAGCTCAATATCATCGCCGCCTGCGTCATCGGCGGCATTTCGATTGCCGGCGGCATCGGTTCGGTCGGCGGCGCGGTGCTCGGCGCGCTGTTCCTCGGCATCATCTCCAACGCGCTGCCGGTGATCAACATCTCACCCTTCTGGCAGATGGCGATTTCAGGCAGCGCCATCATCCTGGCCGTGGTGCTCAACGCGCGCGGCGAACGCCGGCAAGGCCGCATCATCCTCAAGAAGGCGGAAGCGGCATGACCGACACCCCTGCCCCACGCCATATTCCCGACCGGCTCGACAAGCCGCTGACGTCGGCGATCTTCTCATGGGAGGCGCTGCTGGTCGTCGTTGCGGTTGCCATCTTTGCCGTCAACAGCTTTGCCTCGCCCTACTTCCTCGACGCGTGGTCGTTGTCGGACCTAACCTTCAACTTCACCGAAAAGGCGCTGATCGCGCTGGCCATGGCGCTGCTGATCATCTCCGGCGAAATCGACCTGTCGGTGGCCGCCATCATCGCGCTGGCGTCAACAATGATGGGCATGGCGGTGCAGGCCGGCGCCGGCATGCCTGAACTGGTGGCAATCGGCCTCGTCGTCGGGCTCGGCTGCGGCGCCTTCAACGGACTGCTCGTCACCAGGCTCGGCTTGCCGTCGATCGTCGTCACCATCGGCACGATGAGCCTGTTTCGCGGCATTGCCTTCATCATCCTCGGCGACCAGGCCTACAAGGGCTATCCCGCGAGCTTCGCCTTCTTCGGCCAGGGCTATGTCTGGTGGGTGGTGTCGTTCGAACTGACGCTTTTCCTGATCGCGGCAGTCGTCTACTGGTTCCTTCTGCACCGGACGAGCTTCGGCCGCCGGGTCTTTGCCATCGGTAACAACCCGGTCGCGGCGCAGTTTTCCGGCGTA
This sequence comes from Mesorhizobium sp. M0816, assembly GCF_040320005.1. Lineage (NCBI taxonomy): Bacteria > Pseudomonadati > Pseudomonadota > Alphaproteobacteria > Hyphomicrobiales > Phyllobacteriaceae > Mesorhizobium > Mesorhizobium sp. M0816. Next base: position 43,453 of record NZ_JAMYOT010000002.1, read on the forward strand.
CGCGTCGGCCGTATCAAATTCATCCTGTTTTGCCTGACCGGCCTGATGGCGGGCATCGCCTCGGTGCTGATCACATCGCGGCTCGGCTCGACCCGGCCGTCCATCGCACAGGGCTACGAGCTGGAAGTCATCACCATGGTGGTGCTCGGCGGCGTCAGCATCCTGGGCGGCGCCGGCAGCATTCTGGGTGTGGTGCTGGCCGCCTTCATCATGGGACTGGTGACCTTCGGCCTCGGCCTGCTCAACGTGCCGGGGATCGTTATGTCGATCTTCATCGGCCTGCTGCTGATCATCGTCATCGCGCTGCCGATCCTGTGGCGGCGCGTGCGGCGGGAGCGCTTTGCCTGATGCCGGAGAAATACGCGTTCAAGATGAAGCTCAATCCGGGCATGAAGGCCGAATACAAGAGGCGCCACGACGACATCTGGCCGTCGCTGGTCGCGCTGCTCAAGCAGGCCGGTATCTCCGATTACTCGATCCATCTCGACGAAGAGACCAACATCTTGTTCGGCGTGCTGTGGCGCCGTGACGACCATGGCATGGACGAATTGCCGAAGCATCCGGTGATGCAGCGTTGGTGGGCCGAGATGGCGGACATCATGGAGACCAAGCCGAACAACGAGCCGGTGGCGGTGCGGCTGGAAACAATGTTCCATATGGAATGACCCGCCACGTCGCCGTCATCGATATCGGCAAGACCAACGCCAAGGTGGCGCTGGTCGATCTTGCCGCAGCAAGCGAAGTCGCGCTGCGCAGGATGGTGAACGAGCCGCTTCGGCAAGGCCCATACCCGCACCATGACGTCGAGCGGTTATGGGCGTTTATCCTTGGCAGCCTGACCGAGATCGATCGCGAGCAGCGCATCGATGCGATATCGATCACCACCCATGGCGCAACGGGCGTGCTGGTCGACGCATCAGGCGAACTGGCGCTGCCGGTGCTCGACTACGAATTCGACGGGCCGGATGCCCTTGCCGGGGACTATGACACGATCCGTCCGGCGTTCTCCGAGACCGGCACGCCGCGCCTGCCGGCCGGCCTCAATCTCGGCGCGCAGCTGTTCTGGCAGCAGAAGCGCTTTCCGGCGGATTTCGCCAGAACCGCCGCGATCCTGATGTATCCGCAATACTGGGCCTTGCGCCTGACCGGCGTCGCCGCCAGCGAGGCGACTTCGCTCGGCTGCCACACCGATCTGTGGAACCCGTGGAAAGCGGATTTTTCGTCGCTGGTCGACCGGCTGCAATGGCGCCGGCTAATGGCGCCGGTACGGCCGGCGAAGGACCGCCTCGGGCCGATCCTGCCCGCGCTTGCGACACGGACCGGGCTCGACCCGCAAACGCCGGTGTTTTGCGGCCTGCACGATTCCAACGCCTCGCTGCTGCCGCATCTCCTGTCCGACAGACCGCCTTTCTCCGTGATCTCGACCGGCACCTGGGTGGTGTCGATGGCAGTCGGAGGCAACAAGATCGCGCTCGACCCGGCACGCGATACGCTGGTCAATGTCAACGCGCTCGGCGATCCCGTGCCGTCGGCGCGCTTCATGGGTGGCCGCGAGTTCTCCGTGCTGACCGAGGGCCAATCGGAGAACTGGACGGAAGACGATGTTGCCACGGTGCTAGCGCGCAAGACGTCCCTATTGCCCTCGACCCAACAGGGTTCGGGGCCGTTTCCGCATCACGCCGCATCATGGCTTAACGCGGACGGTATGAGCGTCGGCCAGCGCTTTGTCGCCATCTCGTTCTACCTGGCGCTGATGACCGCGACCTGCCTCGACCTGATCGGCGCGGACGGTCCCACCATCGTCGAAGGACCCTTCGCCCGCAACCGGCTGTTCACCCGCATGCTGGCTGCGGCGGCGGCGCGCGCCGTCATTGCCTCCGAGGCTGCGACAGGCACCAGCATCGGCGCCGCCTTGCTGGCGTCGGACCAGGGGACACCGCAAGGCAGAGGCGAAAGGACCGAACCGTCGGCCGATCCACTCTGGACAAGTTACGTGCGCTCCTGGCGTTCGGCGGTCGACGAACGAGCCTGACCGCCGAGCTCATGACGCCCTGATGTCTGGAGATGCCTAGTTCCTGTAGACCAGCCCTTGCGGATCGATCTCCGGCTTGCGGCCGGCGACCACGTCAGCAAGGAATTTTCCCGAACCGCAGGCCATGGTCCAGCCGAGATGGCCGTGGCCGGTGTCGAGGTAGAGATTGTCGTACCGCGCCCGGCCGATGACCGGCACGGAGTTCGGCATCATCGGCCGAAGTCCAGCCCAGACCTCGGCCTTGCTCTCGTCGAAAGCGCCGGGGAACAGGTCCTTGCCGGTGTTCAGGATCGAGTTGAAATCGCGTGGCTTGAACCTGCGGTCGAACCCGGTGAACTCCGCCGTCGAGGACATCCGCAGCCGATTTCCCAGCCTGGAATAGCCGATCAGCCGGTCCTCGTCGGCGCCGCCCATGATCGGCCCCTTGCTTTCATCTTCCAGCGGAACAGTCACGGTATAGCCCTTCACGGGATAGACGGGCAGATCGATGCCGTAGCGGCGGCCGAGCAGACCGCTCTCCGGCCCCATGGAAATGACCACCGCGTCACCGGCGACCGGGCCGGCCGAGGTCATCACGGCGCGCACCCGGTCGCCGTCGATGTCGAGGCCTTCGACCGTGGTGCCGTAGAGGAATTGGACGCCGAGTTTCTCGGCGGCATAGGCAGCGAGGCGCTGCGTGAATTGGCTGGAGTCGCCGGTCTGGTCGATCGGCGAATAGACGCCGCCGGCTATCTTGTCCTTGGCGCCGGCAAGGCCGGGCTCAAGCTCGACCAGCCGGTCGCGGCCGACGATCTCGATCGGCAGGCCGTGTTCGCCGAGATAGCGATAATTGTCGGTGCCGGTATCGAAGCTCTGCTGCGAGCGGAAGAAATAGAGAATGCCTTTCTTGCGCTCGTCATAGTGGATGCCGGTTTCGGCGGAGACGGCGTTGATGCAGTCGCGCGAATAGAGCGCCAGACGCAGCTTGACGTCGGTGTTGGCGCGCATGCGCTTATGCGTGCACTGGCGCAGGAAGCGCAGGCTCCAGGCGAAAAAATACGGATCGAAGCGCAGCCGCACCTTGATGCCGAGATCGTGGTTGTAGAGGCCGCGCAGGAACGTCTTCAGCGCGGCTGGCGAGGCCCAGGCGGTGGCGTCTCCGGGCGACACCAGGCCGGCATTCGACTGGCTGGTGCCGCGTGCCGCCGCCGGATGGCGCTCGATCACCGTCACCTCATGGCCGTCGCTGGCCAGATAATAGGCCGCCGCCGTACCGACGACGCCGGCCCCAAGCACCAGGATTTTCATTCCGCCCCCAGCGCGCTGAGCCAACCTTTGCGGAGAGCCCACTTCACCCCAGAGCCGAATTCTTGCTGGTCAGGATGCGCTCCCAGGCAAGCGCATCGGCAACGATCTGGTCGAGGTTGTCGCGCTGTGGGGTCCAGCCGAGCTCGCCGCGCGCCAGCTCCGAATTGGCGACGACCGCGGCGGCGTCGCCGGCGCGGCGATCGCCCATCCGTACCTCGAAATCATGGCCGAAGACGCGGCGGACGCTGTCGATGACCTCGAGCACCGAATAGCCGTGGCTGTAACCACAATTGGCGACCAGGCTCGATCCGCCGGCACGCAGCCGCTGAAGCGCCAGCCGATGCGCCGCCGCCAGGTCGCTGACGTGGATATAGTCGCGCATGCAGGTGCCGTCCGGCGTCGGATAGTCGATGCCGAACACCTGCATGAAGGGGCGCTTGCCGAGCGCCGTCTCGCAAGCGACCTTGATCAGATGCGTGGCACCGGGCGTCGACTGGCCGGTGCGGCCCTTCGGATCGGCGCCGGCGACGTTGAAATAGCGCAGCGCCGTATAGCGCAACCCATGGGCAATTGCCGCGTCGCGCAGCATCCATTCGCTCATCAGCTTGGACAGGCCATAGGGCGATTCCGGCGCAAGCCGGGCATCCTCGCGCACCGGCTCCAGGCCGGCGCCGCCATAGACGGCGGCGGTCGAGGAAAAGATGAAATTGGGCACGCCTTCGCGCACCGCGGTCTCGATCAGGGTGCGCGTCTTGCAGGTGTTGTTCTCGTAATAGGCAAGCGGGTCGGCGACCGATTCGGGGACCACGATCGAGCCGGCGAAATGGATGATCGCGTCGACCTTATTGTCGCGAATGATCGAGGCGACCAGTTCCCTGTCGGCGACGTCGCCGACGACGAGCTTTGCTTCCGGGGCCACCGCCCATTCAAAGCCGGTGGAAAGCCGGTCGAGGACGACCACGTTGTCGCCCGTGTCCAGCAATTCCCAGACCATATGGCTGCCGATATAGCCGGCACCGCCTGTCACCAAAACCGTCATCCGCATCCTCGCTATTCATGATTTGTCGGAACTGTCTCAATCGTCGCCGTACTGGAAAATCTGCCGCCAGGCCATTAGAACCTGCGGTAACCAGTCTCATCGGCGCGTGGCATTGTCCTGAAACAAGATTGATCCACATCAAGGGAATAGGCCACGTTCCGTGGTCGTTAGGAACAGGCTCGGGGCGTGGCATTTTGACCAAAAAGGCCAGGTGGACGACGAATGGGCCAATGACTATGATCCCGCGCAAAACTGGGAAGGCGACATGAACTATCAGCGGTTTTTCGAGGAAGCGATCGACCAGCTCCATGCGGAGCGTCGCTACCGCGTCTTCGCCGACCTTGAGCGTATCGTCGGGAAATTCCCGCGCGCCATCTGGCGCGCCAATGGCCGCGCCGAGGAAATCACCGTCTGGTGCTCCAACGACTATCTCGGCATGGGCCAGCATCCCGACGTCATTGCCGCGTTCCAGAAGGCGGCAGGCAAGATGGGGTCGGGGGCCGGCGGCACCCGCAACATCTCCGGCACCAGCAACCCGCTGGTCGAGCTCGAACTGGAGCTGGCCGACCTGCACGACAAGGAAGCCGCACTGGTTTTCACCTCCGGCTTCGTTTCCAACGAGGCGTCGATCTCGACCATTGCAAAGCTGCTTCCCAATTGCCTGATCATCTCGGACGAGCTCAACCACGCTTCGATGATCGAGGGCGTGCGGCGCTCGGGCGCCGAGAAGAAGATCTTCCGCCATAACGACGTCGCGCATCTCGAAAGCCTGCTGCAGACAGCCGGCCGCGAGCGCGCCAAGCTGATCGTCTTCGAGAGCGTCTATTCGATGGACGGCGACACCGCGCCGATCAAGCAGATCGTCGATCTCGCCGAGCGCTACAACGCCATGACCTACATCGACGAGGTCCACGCCGTCGGCATGTACGGGCCGCGCGGCGGCGGCATCACCGAGCGCGAAGGGCTGGCCGACCGCATCGACATCATCGAGGGCACACTGGCCAAGGCGTTCGGCACGCTTGGCGGCTACATCGCCGGCACCAGCGCCGTGATCGACGCGGTGCGCTCCTATGCGCCGGGCTTCATCTTCACCACCGCGTTGCCGCCGGCGATCGCTGCCGCGGCAACCACCTCGATCCGCCATCTCAAGCGCTCGCACGCCGAGCGCGACGCGCAGCTGCGTCAGGCGACACGGACCAAGCAAGTGCTGGCCGCAGCCGGCCTGCCGGTGATGGAGTCGCCTACTCACATCGTGCCCCTTCTGGTCGGCGATCCCGAGCTCTGCAAGATGGCCAGCGACCGCCTGCTCGGTGTGCACGGCATCTACATCCAGCCGATCAACTACCCGACAGTGCCGCGCGGCACCGAGCGGCTGCGCATCACGCCTACACCGTTCCATTCGGACGCGCTGATCGCCTCGCTGCAGGACGCACTGGTCGAGACATGGGACGCGTTGGGGATTCCCTACGGGTCCGCCGGCCGGCCTTCAGTCGCCAAAAGCGACCGCGTCATTCCGCTGCTGGTGCCGAAGTCGGGCGGGTGAAGCCCGTTTGAAACTCTACTCCGGCGGCCATCTGACGCGGCTTTCTGCGCTTCCGGTGCTCACGGACCCAAATGTCCGCTGCGCTCCGGTTCTCGAAACCCACGCCAGCTGACTCGCCGGAGCGAGTTTCAACTCGGGCTTCGAGGCAGCTCACACACTCTTCATCCATTTCGCCAGCCGGTGTGCGGCTTCCTCGAGCTGGTCGAGGCGGCGGTGGAAGCACAGCCTGAAGAAGGCTTCGCCGCCGGGGCCGAAGGCGGTGCCGGGAGCCAGGCCGACATTGGCGCGGTCGACCATGTCGAAGGCGGCGGCGCGGGAATCGGAGATGCCGTCGACCGCGAAGAACAGATAGAATGCGCCCTGCGGCACGGTGAACCGCGCCCTGCCGGTTTCGGCGAGAATGCCGCAGACCAGGTCGCGTGCCGCCCTCGCCCGCTCCACCTGCTCGACGATGAAGGCGTCGCCCTCATCCAGGGCAACGACGGCGCCGCGCTGCATGAACTGCGCAACGCCGGAAGTCGAATACTGGACCAGGTTCTCAAACACCTGCTGCAAGGCGGGATGAATCTTGATCCAGCCGATGCGCCAGCCGGTCATCGCCCAGTTCTTGGAAAAGGAATTGACGAACAGGATGCGGTCCTCATCGGCCATGATGTCGATGAAGGACGGCGCGCGGCCATGGCCGTAATGAAACAGCGAGTAGATCTCGTCGGCGATGATCCACAGGCCCCTTTCACGGGCAAGATCGAGGATCGCCTGCAGCGTCTCCTTGTCGGCGGTCCAGCCGGTCGGGTTGGACGGCGTGTTGACGAACAGCGCCTTGGTCCGTGGCGTGATCGCCGCTGCGATCTTGTCGACATCGCAAGACCAGCCATTGCCCGACTCGTCGAGCGTGACCGCGACTGGAACAGCGCCCGCGACGCCGGCGGCGGCGGCGAAGTTCGGCCATGCCGGCGACAGGTAGACGAGTTCGTCGCCCTTGCCGGCCACCGCATCGATGGCCATCTGGATGGCGTGCATGCCGGAGCCGGTGACGATGAATTCCTCGTTGGCGAAAGTCTTGCCGAAATGCCTGGTGTAGTAGCGGGCGAGCGCCTGCCTGAGTTCGGGAATGCCCCGCTGCCAGGTGTAGAAGGTCTCGCCGCCGGCGAGTGCCTTGGCGGCTGCATCGGTGATGAAGGCAGGCGTCGGCAGGTCGCCCTCGCCGGCCCAGAGCGGGATCATGCCGTCGCGGCCGCGGCCGCGGTTCATGACGGCGACAATGCCGCTTTCAGGCGCCGCCCGCGCTTCGGCGCGCAGAGTATCGATCAGGGTCATGGATGGGTCCGTTTTCGTTTGCTCGACTGCTAGCGTGTTTCAGGGCGGACGAAAACAGAAAACCCCGGTCGCTTGCGGCCGGGGTTTTGGTCCAGGGAATCTGTCTTCGAACTATTTCCTGGCGAGGAGATCGCGAATTTCGGTGAGGAGGGCGACGTCGGCCGGTGGCGGAGCGGCCGGCGCAGCTGGCTTCTCACGCTCTAGCCGTTTGCGCAGATTGTTCACCGCCTTGACCATCAGGAAGATGATGAAGGCGAGAATGAGAAAATTCAGTGCCACGGTGATGAAGCTGCCATAGGCGAAGACCGCGCCCTGTTTCTTTGCCTCAGCCAGCGATGTGGCGTTAACGGCCGAGGACAAGGGCAGAAAGTAGTTGTTGAAGTCCAATCCGCCCAAAATCGCCCCGATGACCGGCATGATGATGTCGTCGACCAGCGAGGTGACGATCTTGCCGAAGGCAGCGCCAATGATGACGGCGACGGCCAGGTCCATCACATTGCCCCTGGAAATGAATTCCTGAAATTCTTTCAGCATTCGACGCCTCCTTGTCCTGACCGGCCGTGCTGCCGTCCACCCTTCGGCATCGACCGGCGGGCAGAATAGCAAAAACCTGCGGTTGCAACAGGATCAAAAGCTGGTTTCAGCCGGTCACGATTGCCCGACGCAGCCGATATAATACGCCGAAAGCCGCGATGGACTTGATCGCCAAGCTGTGATTGCGTCTGGAAGGCCGGATGAAAAAACCGGCGCAGGGAGGAAGTTCGAGGCGTGCAGGGCTGGTTCATCGTCATCATCGCGATCGCCTATGTGACGTTGCTGTTTGCTATCGCCAGCCTGGGCGACCGGCGCTCGACGTCATCGGGGCCTGGCCGCGCCCGGCCCTTCATCTATGCGCTCAGCCTCGCCATCTACTGCACCTCCTGGACTTTCTTCGGCTCGGTCGGGCTGTCCTCCGAGCGCGGCCTGGAGTTCCTCGGCATCTATATCGGGCCTGTTCTGGTGTTCGTGTTCGGCTTTCCGCTGCTGCAGCGCATCGTCAGGCTGGCCAAGACCGAGAAGATCACCTCGATCGCCGACTTTCTCGGTGCCCGCTACGGCAAGAGCTTCGCTGTTGCGGCGATCGCTACGCTGATCGCGACCATCGGCGCCGTGCCCTACATCGCGCTGCAATTGAAGGCGATCTCCGGCTCGGTCAGCCTGATGGTCGAGCACTATACCGGCTCGCCGCCGTCCTTCGATCCGTTCGTCAGTGACATCTCGCTGGTCGTGGCCATGCTGCTGGCGCTGTTTGCGGTGCTGTTCGGCACGCGCCATGCCGATGCCACCGAGCACCAGGACGGGCTGGTGCTGGCTGTGGCGGTCGAGACCGTGGTCAAGCTCGCCGCCTTCCTGGCGATCGGCCTGATGGTCACGTTCCTGATCTTCGGCGGGCCAGGCGATATGTTCGACCAGCTCGCCGAAAACACGCAGGTGCGCCAGGCGATGGGCTACAACACCTCGCTCGCCACCTGGCTGGTGCTGACATGCCTGAGCGGCTTTGCCATCCTCATGCTGCCGCGCCAGTTCTACGTCACCATCGTCGAAAACCGCAGCGAGGCCGAGCTGCGCACCGCGACATGGGTGTTTCCGCTCTATCTGGTGGCAATCAACCTGTTCGTGCTGCCGATCGCATTGGCCGGCCTGGAACTGGTCGGCCCCAGGACCAGCAGCGACCTTTACGTGCTGTCGCTGCCGCTGTTCAGCGGCCACGACGTGCTGGCCATGGCCGCCTTCATCGGCGGGCTGTCGGCGGCGACCGCAATGGTGATCGTCGAAAGCGTCGCGCTGTCGATCATGATCTCCAACGACCTAGTCATTCCGCTGTTCGTGCGCCGGCTGCTGCGGACCACGACATCCGAGAACGAGGACTGGTCGACGCTCATCCTCAATGTACGGCGGGCGGCGATCTTCATCATGCTGTTCATCGCCTTTCTCTACTACCGCGAGAGCACCAACAGCGCGCGGCTGTCCTCGATCGGCCTGATGTCGTTCGCCGCGATCGCGCAGTTCGCGCCGGCAATGATCGGCGGCCTGGTCTGGCGCGGCGCCAACGGAAGGGGTGCCGCACTTGGCATGGTCGCCGGCATCGTCGTCTGGAGCTATACGCTGCTGCTTCCCTCGCTCGTCGCGCCCGATACCGGCATCCTCGTCCACGGCCTGTTCGGCTTCGATGCATTGCGGCCGCAGGCTCTTTTCGGCACCGTCGCCGAGCCGCTGAACCATGGCGTGCTGTGGAGCCTGTCGATCAACACGCTGTTTTTTGTGTTCGGCTCGCTGTCGCGGGCGTCGGTGCCGCTGGAACGCATCCAGGCGTCGATCTTCGTGCCGCGCGAAGCGGGTCCGCTGCCCAGCCTGCGCCGCTTTCGCACCACCATTACCGTCAACGACCTCAAGGACACGATCGCGCGCTATCTCGGTGTCGAACGGACCGAGCGGTCCTTTCAGTCGTTCGAAAAGAGCAGCGGCACTTCCCTGCTCGGCAACGAACAGGCCAGCATGGACGTCATCCGCTTCTCCGAACAGCTTCTGGCCAGTGCCGTCGGCTCATCCTCGGCGCGGCTGATCCTGTCGCTGCTGCTGCGCCGCAACGACCGCGAATCCAAGGACGCCTTCCGCCTGCTCGACGACGCCACCGAGGCGCTGCAGCACAATCGCGATCTGCTGCAGATCGCACTCGACCAGATGGAACAGGGCATCACTGTCTTCGACCGCGATTTCCGGTTGATTTGCTGGAACCGCCAGTACCGGGCGCTGTTCGACCTGCCCGACGAGATGGGCCAGGTCGGCGTCTCACTCGATCGTATCCTGCGCCACCTTGCCGAGCGCGGTGACATACCGGCAGACCAGCGCGTCACCATGCTCAACCGCCTGACCAGCTTCGTCAGCCCATGGCAGATGGAGCTGAAGACAAGCGGGCGCATCCTGGAATTGCGCTCCAATCCGATGCCGGACGGCGGCATCGTCGCCACCTACGCCGACATTTCCGGACGTGTCGAGCAGGATCTGGCGCTGAAGCGCGCCAACGAATCCCTGGAACAGCGAGTGAAGAGCCGCACCGCCGAGCTCACCCGCGTCAATGAGGAGCTGGCGCAGGCGCAGATGCTGGCCGAGGAGGCCAATCTCGGCAAGACCCGCTTCCTCGCTGCCGCCGGCCACGACATCCTGCAGCCGCTGAACGCCGCCCGCCTCTATTGCTCGTCGCTGATCGAGAAGACCGGCAAGGGACCTGCCGGCAAGGCGGCGATGAACATCGAATCGTCGCTGGAATCGGTCGAGACCATCCTCGGCGCGGTGCTCGACATTTCGCGCCTCGATGCCGGCGCGATGAAGCCGGACGATACGAGCTTCGGCCTCGACGGGCTGCTGCGCCAGATCGGCAACGACTTCCGGCCGCTTGCCGCCGAAAAGAAGCTCGAACTCTCGATCATGCCGTCGTCGCTCAGCGTCATGACGGACCGCAATCTGCTGCGCCGGCTGATCCAGAACCTGGTTTCCAACGCCATCAAGTATACGCGCCGTGGCCGCATCCTGGTCGGCGCGCGGCGGCGCGGCGAACTGGCCGAGATCCAGGTTATCGACACCGGCATCGGCATTGCCGGCGACGAGCTCAACACCGTGTTCCGCGAATTCACCCGGCTCGACGAGGGCGCACGCGAGGCGGAAGGCCTCGGCCTTGGGCTCTCCATTGTCGACCGCATCGCCCGCGTCCTGCGCCTCGAAATCCGGATCTTCTCCAACCCAGGCAAGGGCACACGCTTTTCCGTGTTGCTGCCGGTGGTGGCCGTGCAGGCACCGCGGCGCGAGGCCGAGGCGAAGCCGCCTGCCCGTGCCGCGGCCTCGCTTGCCGGGCTCCATGTGCTCTGCATCGACAACGACGTCCGCATCCTCGACGGCATGCGGCTGCTGCTCGAGGGTTGGGGCTGCAGCGTCGACACGCTTTCCGGCGCGGAGGATCTCGAGAGGTCCGGCGTGCATCGGCCGGACATCGTGCTTGCCGACTATCATCTCGACAACAGGACCGGCCTCGAATTGATCGCCCAGTTGCGTGCGATCCATGGCGAGGACCTGCCGGCCGTGCTGGTCACCGCCGACCGTTCCAGCGAGGTTCGCGCCGCTGCCGGCAGGCTCGACGTGCCGGTGATCAGCAAACCACTGAAACCGGCGATGCTGCGCTCGATGATGGCCAGGGTCAGGCCGCTGGCGCCGGCGGCCGAATAGGAATCAGCCGGCCGTCTGCAGCGGGTCGCTGCCGATTTTGGACAAAAGGATCACCGCCTGAGTGCGGCTGTCGACGCCGAGCTTCTGCAGGATGGCCGAGACATGCGCTTTGATCGTCGCTTCGGAGACCCCGAGCTCATAGGCGATCTGCTTGTTGAGCAGCCCCTCAGCCAGCATGCCGAGCACGCGCGTCTGCTGTGGGGTCAGCGCCTGCAGCCGCTTGATCAGGTCGGAAATCTCGGGATCGCGCTCCACCCCGAGATCGATGCCGACGGGAGCCGCGATATCACCGGCAAGCACCGACTGCACCGCATTGCGGATCTCCTCCATGCTGGCCGATTTGGAGATGAAGCCGGAGGCGCCGAGATCGAGCGCGCGCCGGATCGTCACCGGATCGTCATGCGCCGAGACCACCATCATCGGCACCGCCGGATGGATGCCGCGCAGCGAAATCAGGCCGGAAAGACCGCTTGCCCCCGGCATCGAGAGATCGAGCAGCACCAGATCGACATCCTCATTGGCCAGGACCAGCGCCTTGGCGCTTTCGAAATCGCCAGCCTCGTGAATGGCGGCAACATCTCCGATGCCCGCGAGAGCCTCCCTCAATGCACCGCGAAAAAGCGGGTGATCATCGGCAATGACGAATGTGTAGCCCAACGGTGATATCCCTCCCCGAATCCCGTTGGCGATTTTCCGCCTTACGGGACCTGAACTTATGCGGCGGCGCCAGCTGTTTCGAGCGGCATGCCGTAGGCGATTCCAGGTCCTCAGGTCTTTTGCGAATTGAGCTTGGCGCCGTCGTCGTCCTTGTCCATGTCCTTGACGATATCCATGAAGCTGCGCAGGAAGCGCTCCATGTAGCCCATCGTCTTGTTGAAATCCTCCTCGCTGGGCAAAGTCGATTCGAAACGCGCGGCAAGCGAATTTTCGAGCTTGGCGACGCGTTCGTCGAGCGCCTTCACCGAATTTTGCAGCCGGTCGACCTCATCTTGTAGGGCGGCACGTTCGTCGGCCGCCGTCTTGCAGACGAGCTGGCCGGAGCGTTCCTCGCAGAGCGACATGGCGCCGGTTTGCGTATCCATGCGGACATAGCCATTGGCCGATTTCTCCAACCGGTAGCGATCGGCTTCCTCGGAAAAGGCCGACGCCGCGACAAGCGACACCAGTGCTGCGGGGATCAAGACGTGTTTCAGACGCATGTTTTCCTCCATGAGCCAGTCAGCGCAATCTATCACAGTTTGCGCCTGAAATGGGGATGAACCTGAAATGGGGAAGAACACGGGCCTGCCCTTCCCCGCGTGGTCGGTTCGGACTATAGCGCAACCATGTCCGAGATCATCTACAAGATAGTTCCCGAGGCGCTGTGGCGCGAGGCTGAAAGAGAAGGCGGCTTCACCGGCGCGCCGATCGACGTCGCCGACGGCTTCATCCATTTTTCTACCGCCGGGCAGGTTCGGGAAACGGCGGCCAAACATTTCGCCGGCCAAAGCCGGTTGCTGCTGGTCGCCGTCGATAGCGCGCGCCTCGGCGATGCGCTGAAATATGAGGTCTCGCGCGGCGGCGCCCTGTTCCCGCATCTCTATGGCGGGCTCGGCCTTGATGCGGTCGTTTCGGTGCAGGCATTGCCGCTCGGCGCTGACGGCCGGCATGAATTCCCGGCGCTGGAGGCCGAATGAGCGCGTTCGACCGGATCGGCCAGAAACTGCTGTTCACGCTCGATCCGGAAACCGCGCATGGGCTGTCGATTGCCGCGCTGAGATGCGGGCTGTCGGTCGCCGGTCGTCCGCCGCAGGACAACAGGTTAAAGGTCAGCCGTTGCGGGCTCGATTTCCCGAACCCGCTCGGCATGGCCGCGGGTTACGACAAGAATGCCGAAGTGCCGGACGCGCTGCTCGGCCTCGGCTTCGGCTTCGCCGAGGTCGGCACGATCACGCCGCTGCCGCAGACGGGCAATCCGAAGCCGCGCATCTTCCGGCTGCCTTCGGACGGGGCAGTGATCAACCGGCTGGGCTTCAACAATGAAGGCCACGCCGCCGCAGAGAAGCGTCTTGCCGCCCGAAAAGGCCGCCCCGGCATCGTCGGGATCAACATCGGCGCCAACAAGGACAGCGCCGACCGCGTCAGTGATTATGAGCGCGGCGTGATCCGGTTCGCGCGATATGCCAGTTATCTGGCAATCAATATCTCCTCGCCGAACACGCCGGGCCTGCGCAACATGCAGGCGCGCGACCAGCTTGGAGATCTCCTGTCGCGGGTCATGGCTGCGCGTGCGGCGGCACCGGCAAAACCGCCCGTGTTCCTCAAGATCGCGCCGGATCTGGTCGAGGCCGAGCTTGAGGACATCGCCGCCGAGATCAGCGACAAGCAAATGGACGGCGTCATCGTCTCCAACACAACGATCGCGCGAGCCGGCCTGAGCAGCGCCGGCCTTGCCGGCGAGACCGGCGGGCTTTCGGGGAAACCCTTGTTCGAGCGCTCGACTATCGTGCTGGCAAGGATGCGAAAACTGCTTGGCCCGGATCCCACTATCATCGGCGTCGGCGGCGTCGATTCCGCCGAGACGGCGCTGGAAAAGATCCGTGCCGGCGCCGATCTCGTCCAGCTCTACACCGGCATGATCTATGCCGGGCCTGCGCTGCCGGGGCGTATTCTTTCCGGCATGGTCCGTTTCATGGACAGTCAAGGGCTGAAGTCGCTGCGCGAGCTTCGCGACAGCCGCCTCGATCAATGGGCGGCGAAACCGTTTTAGCGATCAGCCAAAGACCGCGCGCACCCGCAGCCGCAATATGGCGAGCAGGCTGAAGCCGCGTACAAGCAGGAAGACATGCAACGCCGCCCACAAGCCGTGATTGCCGAAGGCCGGCGCCAGGATCAGCAGCGCGGCACTGAACGCCAGGAACGACAACAGCATCATGTTGCGCATGTCGCGCGACCACGTCGCGCCGATGAAAACCCCGTCCATCTGGAAAGCCAGCGCGCCGCTGAGCGCGGTGAACGCCGCCCAGGGCAAGTAGATGTCGGCAATGGCGCGGACGTCCGTCGCGGTCGTGATCAGGGCGACGAGATCGGTGCCCTCCAGCAGGAAGAAGAGCGTCGCCGCGCCCGCCAGCCCGAGCCCCCAAAGCAGCGTCAGCCGCACCGCCTGGTCAAACGCCGTGGCGGCACGGGCGCCTATGGCGCGCCCGGCGAGCTGCTCGGCGGCGGTGGCGAAACCATCGAGGAAATAGCCGGCAACCAGGAAGAGGTTCATCAGCACGGCGTTGGCGGCCAGCGTCAGAGTGCCGAATTGCGCGCCTTGGCGCGTGAACAGCGCGAAGGCGGCGAGCAGCGAAAAGGAGCGGATCATGATATCGCGATTGAGCGACATCATGCGCAGGAATGCCGGCAGATCGAGGACGCGGCGGCGCGGCAGCTTGGGCGCCGCCCAAAAGCGCCGGCCGACAATGGCGAGACCAAGCAGCATGGCGACGAATTCGCCGGTGACCGTTGCCCAGGCAACGCCGGCAACGCCCCAGCCGAGCTCCAGGCCAAGCAGGAAGCAGAGGGCGATGTTGATGCCGTTCAGTATCAACTGCAGCATCAGCCCGAGCCCGCCCTCGCCGCGCCCAAGCACGTAACCGAGGATGGCGTAATTGATCAGCGAGAACGGTGCTGCGAGCATCCTGATGCGGATATAGACGTCCATCGCCGCGCTGACGCGTGGTTCGGCGCCTATGAACCATTGCCCGGCGGTGGAGACCAGCGGCGCAAGCGCGGCAAGCACGACGCCGGCGACGACCGCGATCAGCACGGCGCGCCAGAACACCGCCTGCTCCTCCAGCGCATCGCCGCGCCCGAAGGCCTGGGCGACGAGGCCGGTGGTGCCGGAGCGCAGGAAGTTGAAGGTCGTGAAAACGACGTCGAAGATCAGGGCGCCGGCCGCCAGGCCGCCGAGAAGGGCGGCGTCGCCGAACTGCCCAACCACCGCCGTGTCGACAATTCCGAGCAACGGCGTCGTCAGATAGGCAAGCGTCATCGGCACGGCGATGGCGAGCACCGAGCGGTTGGTGACGACGAAGGCCCTGGCTTCGGTGGCGTGGACTTCGGTGGGTAAAGCCTGCTCCAAACGCGTGTTGCTTCCTGTTGCGGCTTGATCGGCTAGCCGATGTGCCCCAGTTTGCGGACCTCGCGCAACCATCCACCCCGCTATGGTCAACCGAAACCCGCCTCTGGCGCACCGCCCGTCCCATGCCCTTGCAGATCGTTCATCATCCCGACTACGACGCCGGCTTCGCCGTCAACCACCGCTTCCCGATGAGCAAATATCCGCTGCTGATGGATGCCTTGCGGGCACGCGGCCTGGCGCAGCCCGAAGCGCTCAACATGCCGGAGGCGGCGCGGCCATCATGGCTGAAGCTTGCCCACGCGGTCGACTATGTCGACCAGGTGCTTGCCTGCGAAGTGCCGGTGGCGATCGAGCGCGAGATCGGCTTTCCCGTGGGACCGCGGGTTTCGCTGAGGGCGCAGCTCGCAACGGCCGGCACGGTGCTGGCAGCGCGGCTGGCGTTGCTGAACGGCATCGCCTGCAACACCGCCGGCGGCAGCCATCATGCACGGCGCGCGCAAGGCGCCGGCTTCTGCACCTTCAACGACGTAGCCGTTGCCGCGCTGGTGCTGCTCGCCGAAGCTGCTGTCCAAAACATCCTGGTCGTCGACCTCGACGTGCATCAGGGCGACGGCACGGCGGATATCCTGAACGACGAGCCGCGCGTGTTTACCTTCTCCATGCATGGCGACCGCAACTACCCCGCGCGCAAGATCGCCTCCGATCTCGATGTCGCCCTGCCCGACGGCGCCGGCGATGCAGCCTATCTGGAGCTGCTGGACGCCATCCTGCCGGAGCTGTCGGCGCGAAGGCGCTGGGACCTCGTCTTCTACAATGCCGGCGTCGATGTCCATGTCGAGGACCGGCTCGGCAGGTTGTCGCTCACGGATGACGGGCTGCGTGCCCGCGACGATATGGTGATCCGCCATTTCCGCACGCTTGGCATACCGGTATGCGGCGTTATCGGCGGAGGCTATTCGACGGATGTCGCAGCACTTGCTGCACGGCACGCCATCCTGTTCGAGGTGGCGGCGGGCTACGCCTGAAAATTCATTTCCGGTAGTTAGCGATCCTGAGCAGGATGAAGGCCGGCACGACGATCGCGGCACCGAGCAGGATGTAGCCGAGAAAGCGGTCGATGGCGTGGAAGCCCAAATTCCACAGGTCGATGAAGAATTTGCGAATGCCATAAAGCACATCCATCGGCGACCAGCCGAAGGCATTCATGACCAGCCCGACGAGGAACGACACCACAAGCAGCTTCAGGATCACCCGGAGCGGCGTATCGCCGAGAAAGCGGTTCAGTGCGGACAAGCCTGTCTCCACAGTCGGGTGCCGCGATTCGGGCACATGCCTAGAAATACGCAGTTGATAGCCCTGCATCAAGCCGAGCCCTCAAACCGGATTGCGCATCGGCGCCGGGCCATGATATCGGAGGAACCAGCGCGGGTATGATGTAATGGTAGCTTGTCAGCTTCCCAAGCTGAACGCGCGGGTTCGATTCCCGCTACCCGCTCCAGCTTTTGCCCCCGGTGCATTGCACTTGTTCTGGCCAAGCTGAAAACCAGCGGATTTATAGGCAGTTTTACAGCCCGGCTGGCCGTCTTTCATCTGTTTGGCCGATGTGCCAGTTCGTGGAATATCTCACATTGAGGGTCGGCGGGGCCTCGCATGACCCCAACCGGAAAGTCTACCCTTGGCCCGCTGGCTTCTGCTGGCGGGCTTTTTTTGAGCATCAGGCAGTAGTGGCCGACGTGCATCGGCGCCGCTGCTGGCGGGCCTGTCTGGTCGTCTGGCCGGCCACGGGATGCGCCCGCTACCCGCTCCAACCCTCAGCCCACCTCTCGCAAGATAAAATCGTGCAGCATCTTGGCTGCCGGTGACAGCGCGCGGTTCTTCACCGTGATCAGGCTGTAGGGCCTGACCTCGATGTCGAATTCAGTCTGGACGACATCGATAGCGCCGGCCAGGCCTTCGGGGTTCTGGATGAACTTCGCGACCTGGATCGACACCGGCGCGATGGCGTCGGATTGCGCGACCATGACCAGAGTCAATAGCAGCGAGCTGGTGTTGAGAATGCGGTCCGGCAGCGCGATGTTTCGGTTCAGGAAGTTACTCTCCATCGCCTGGCGCAGCGGCGAGCCGCCCGACTGGAAAACCCAGTCATAGGCGGCGGTGTCTTCCAGCCGCACCGCCTTGCCCTTGGTCAGCGGGTGGCCGCGGCGCACGATCAGGCAGGCTTTCTCGACGCCGATGACGCGCGCTTCGAACAGTCGCGGATTGAGGTCGTCGGGGATGCGGGCGATGATGAAATCGTGGCGCGAGGCGATCAGCTCGCGCGCCAGGACGTTCGAGGTCTCGACCTGCATGGTGATTTCGATGCGCGGATAAAGGCGCCGGATTTCGCGGATCGCCGGCACCGCCAGCTCGATCGCCGGTGCTGTCACCGCGCCCAGGAACACCGAGCCGCCTTTGCCCGCCTTGAGCTCGAAAATCTCGCGGTCGACCTCGCGCATCTCGAGCAGGATCGATCGCGCGCGCCGTGCCAACGCCTTGCCATAGGGTGTCAGCGTGATGCCGCGCGGCAGCCTTTCGCAGAGCTTGACGTCGAGCACGGCCTCCATCTCGGCGATCATGCGCGAGGCCGCCGGCTGCGAGATGTTCATGACCTGGGCCGCGGCGCTCACCCGGCCGTGCTCGTCGAGGGCTGCGATCATGCGCATGTGACGCAGGCTCAAGCCGCTGCGCAGCAAGGTTCCGCCATCACCCGGAATTTCATCGTAACTGGCTGATATTCCGTCAGGATTTCGCAGCGCCGCCATGATTCTTCCCTACTCTTACGCCCGGCGCCCCGGCAAAATCCGGCAGCGTCGTCACTAGCCTAAGCCATATCAGTCTCGATATAGCAACCATCAAAGATCGCATTTGACAGTTATGGCAAAGCGACACACCCTTCGCGCGTCCTGAGGCTTGACGGTCGGTGACGAGGGAAAACTCGTATCGATGAAACCAGAGTCTCGGGGCCGATTGGGAGGATACCGGAGATCGATTGACGGCAGCGGCGCGTTTGGCGCTCCTGCACGATTGCGCGGCCCACGAAACCCAAGGGTACGCGTCCATCAACCAGGGAGAGTTAATGTGAAGATTGTCAAGACACTGGCCGCCGTCGCGGCCCTAGGCATCGCGGCCATGACGCTGCCGGCGCAGGCGGGCGAAGGCCTGATCGGCGTGCTGATGCCCACCAAGACCTCGCAGCGCTGGATCAACGACGGCGACGCCGTCAAGTCCCAGCTCGAGGCTCTGGGCTACACTGTCGACCTGCAGTACGCGCAGGACGACATTCCGAACCAGCTCAGCCAGCTGGAAAACGAGATCACCAAGGGCCCGAAGGCGCTGATCATCGCTTCGATCGACGGCACCACGATGGGCGATGCGCTGCAGAAGGCGAATGACGCCGGCGTTGTCGTCGTCGCTTACGACCGCCTGATCAAGAAGACGCCAAATGTCGACTACTACACCACCTTCGACAATTTCGGCGTCGGCGTCATCCAGGCCAAATCGCTGCTCAAGGGTCTCGGTTATCCCGAGAAGAAGGGCCCGTTCAACATCGAGCTGTTCGGCGGTTCGCCGGACGACAACAATGCGTTCTTCTTCTATAACGGCGCCATGTCGGTTCTTCAGCCGCTGATCGACGACAAGACCCTCGTCGTGAAGTCCGGCCAGATGGGCATGGACAAGGTCGGCACGCTGCGCTGGTTGGCGGCAACCGCCCAGGCCCGCATGGACAATCTGCTCTCCGCCAACTACTCGGACGGCAGCCGCGTCGATGGCGTGCTCTCGCCCTATGACGGCCTGTCGCGCGGCATCATCGCTTCGCTGCGCGCCGTAGGCTACGGCACCGCCGATCAGCCATGGCCGATCGTCACCGGACAGGACGCCGAGACCGCTTCGGTCAAGGCGATCATCGCCGGCGAACAGTATTCGACCGTGTTCAAGGACACCCGCGAACTCGCCAAGGCGACGGTCGAACTCGTCGACAAGGTGCTCTCGGGCGGCAAGCCGGAAGGCCTCGACACCACGACCTACAACAACGACGTCAAGGTCGTTCCCTCGATCCTGTTGACACCGCACGACGTCGACAAGTCGAACTATCAGGCCCTGGTGGTCGACTCCGGCTACATCAAGGCCGAAGAGCTGAAGTAATCGCGGTTACAAAGCCTGGGGTCCTGCGCAGGCAGGGCCCCTTTTCGTTGGCGAGCCAGCCCGGTATTGTTTGCGGACCTCGCAGGAGTGGTATTCTCAATGGCATCGACGATTTTGGAGATGCGCGACATCACCAAGACGTTTCCCGGCGTCAAGGCGCTGTCGAACGTCAAGCTCATGGTCGAGGAAGGCGAGATCCATGCCGTGGTCGGCGAGAACGGCGCCGGCAAGTCGACGCTGATGAAGGTGCTGTCGGGTGTGTATCCGTCCGGCACCTATGACGGCCAGATCATCTATCGCGGCGATGAGTGCCATTTCAAAGGCATCCATGACAGCGAGCGCAAGGGCATCGTCATCATCCACCAGGAGCTTGCGCTGGTGCCGATGCTGTCGATCGCCGAAAACATCTTTCTCGGCAACGAGCACGCCAGATACGGCGTCATCGACTGGAATGCCAATGAGGCGCGCACCAGCGCCCTGCTCAAGAAGGTCGGCCTCAAGGAAGACCCCAACACGCTGATCACCAATATCGGCGTCGGCAAGCAGCAGCTGGTCGAGATCGCCAAGGCGCTCAGCAAGGAAGTGAAGTTGCTCATTCTCGACGAGCCGACCGCGAGCCTGTCCGAAAAGGACAGCCAGGCGCTGCTCGATCTGCTGCTCGAATTCAAGCGGCAAGGCATCACTTCGATCCTGATCTCGCACAAGCTCAACGAGGTGAACCGGGTCGCCGACAAGGTCACCATCATCCGTGACGGGCGGACCATCGAGACGCTGGCCAAGAAGGACATCTCGGAGGACCGCATCATTACCTCGATGGTCGGCCGTTCGCTCGACGACCGCTATCCGCCGCGCGAGCCGAAGATCGGCGAGACCGTTCTCGAAGTGAAAAACTGGTCGGTCTACCACCCCATCCATGCCGAGCGGCAGGTCATCAAGGGTATCAACCTCAACGCCCGCAAGGGCGAAGTGGTCGGCATTGCCGGGCTCATGGGCGCCGGCCGGACCGAGTTTGCCATGAGCCTGTTCGGCCGCTCCTATGGCCGTCGCATCACCGGCGAGGTGTTCCTCAACGGCAAGCCGATCGACGTCTCTTCGGTGAGCAAGGCGGTGGAACACGGCATCGCCTACGTTACCGAGGACCGCAAGACCTACGGTCTCAACTTGATCGACCACATCAAGCACAACATCACGCTGGCCAACCTGCCCGGCGTGTCGCGCCACGGCGTGATCGACGATTTGCGCGAGCTTTCGGTCGCCAACGATTATCGCGGCAGGACCAATATCCGCGCCTCGAGCGTCTACCAGATGACCGGCAACCTTTCTGGCGGCAATCAGCAGAAGGTGGTGCTGTCGAAATGGCTGTTCGCCAATCCGGAAGTGCTGATCCTCGACGAGCCGACACGCGGTATCGACGTCGGCGCCAAGTATGAAATCTATACGATCATCGCGCGTCTCGCCTCCGAGGGTAAGGCAATCATCGTCATCTCGTCGGAAATGCCCGAACTGCTCGGCATCACCGACCGCATCTACGTCATGAACGAAGGACGCATCGTCGGCGAAATGGCGGCAAGCGACGCCAGCCAGGAAAAGATAATGCGCGCCATCGTCCGCGGAGAAGGAAAAGCATCATGAGCACCGAAAGCGCTCCCGGGCCGCAGACCGGCGTTGCCCAGGATCTACAACAGGGACCTCGCATTGCCGTCTCGGCGCTGGTCACCAACCTGCGCGAATACGGGTTGGTGCTGGCGTTGATCGCAATCATGGTGTTCTTCCAGTTCACCACGTCCGGAACGCTGTTCAAGCCGGTGAACCTCAGCAATCTCGTGCAGCAGAACAGCTTCATCATCGTGATGGCGCTGGGCATGCTTCTGGTGATCGTTTCGGGTCACATCGATCTCAGCGTCGGCTCCGTCGCCGGCTTCATCGGCGCACTGGCGGCGATGATGATGGTCATCTGGCCGCTTGGCCCATTGAGCAATCCGCTGGTGGTGTCGATCATCTGCCTGATCGTCGGTGGTGCGATCGGCGCGGCACAAGGCTACTGGATTGCCTATCACCGAATACCGAGCTTTATCGTCACGCTGGCGGGCATGCTGATCTTCCGCGGCATCTGCCAGGCGCTGCTGGGTGGCGGGTCTTCCGTAGGGCCGCTTCCCGTCGGCTTCAAGGCGCTCAGTTCCGGCTTCATTCCGGACCTGATCGGCCCATTGACGCTGATACCGCCAACCGTGAACGCCGCCGGCAAAACCATTGTCGGCAGCGGCCTGACGCTGCACCTGACGACGATCGTGATCGGCCTCGTCGCCGTGCTCGCCTATGCCTATTTCGGGCTCAGGGCACGGCGCACCCGCGAAAAGCATGGCTACGAAGCCGAGCCCTTCTCGCTGTTCGTCGTCAAGACCCTGGTGATCAGCGCGCTGGCGCTGTTTCTCGTCTACCAATTCGCCACCTATAGGGGCCTCCCCATCGTTCTCATGGTGATGGGCGTGCTGATCGCGTTGTTCGTCTTCGTTACCAAACGCATGACGATCGGCCGTCGCATCTATGCGATGGGCGGCAATGCCAAGGCAGCCCAGCTATCGGGCATCAAGACCGAACGGCTGACGTTGATGGTGTTCGTCAATATGGGCGTGCTGTCGGCACTCGGCGGCCTGATTATCGCAGCGCGCCTGGGGCAGGCTGTGCCGGCGGCCGGCCTCGGCAGCGAGCTCGACGTCATCGCCGCGGTGTTCATCGGTGGCGCTTCGGCGATGGGCGGCGTCGGCCAGGTGATCGGCGCGGTGGTCGGCGGCTTCATCATGGGCGTCATGAACAACGGCATGTCGATCATGGGCGTCAATGTCGATTGGCAGCAGGTGGTCAAAGGCCTGGTGCTGCTCGGCGCCGTCGTCTTCGACGTCTACAACAAGAACAAGGCTTGAGAGGCAACCAGGAGGCATACGGGTCACATCGCGGCGCTGCCGGGCGGCGCAAAGAAGTCCCCCCGAGGGACCTGATCCGCGAGCGCAATCCGGACGAAGAATTTCAACCGAGGCGCGGACAGGGTCCGGGCCGCGCGGGGCAGGGTTTGCCGAGAAAGGGCAGGCCAGCCCACAATTCAGAGAGGGTTACCATGCTGATCTCACAAATCCTCGACGACGCCGAGACGATCCGCGTCGTTGCCCGCAACGGCGGCAAGACCCGCGTCATCAACGGCGCCCGCAGCGTCTATTCGCTGGCGATGGAAGCCGCGCGTACCGGCAGCGGGCTTGTCGCCCTGATCGAGCGCAAGGGCTTCGGCGAAACCGTCGATCTCGACGCAGCCTACAAGAAGGGCCGGCTGCTGTCGCCGATCAACCATCCCGATCCGGCGCATCTCCATCTCACCGGCACCGGGCTGACGCATCTCGGCTCCGCCGCGACCCGCGATTCCATGCACAAGAAGCTCAGCACGGACGGCGAGGAACAGCTGACCGATTCCATGAAGATGTTCCGCATGGGGCTTGAGGGCGGCAAGCCGGCGAAAGGCCAGACCGGCGTGCAGCCGGAATGGTTCTACAAGGGCAACGGCACCATGGCAGTAGCGCCCGGGGCGGCGCTTATGTCGCCCGCCTTCGCTCAGGATGCCGGCGAGGAGCCGGAAATTGCCGGCATCTATGTGATCGGTGACGACGGCGCCCCGTTCCGTGTCGGCTTCACCCTGTCGAACGAGTTTTCCGACCACGTCACCGAGCGTGTGAACTACCTCTTCCTCGCCCATTCCAAGCTGCGCAACGCCTCGTTCGGGCCGGAGATCCTGATCGGCGACCTGCCGTCCGACATCCGCGGCGCTTCACGCATCCTGCGCGACGGCAAGCTGCTTTGGGAAAAGCCGTTCCTGTCGGGCGAGGCGAACATGTCGCACACCATTGGCAATCTCGAGCATCACCACTTCAAATACTCGGCCTTCCGCCAGCCGGGCGACGTGCATGTGCACATGTTCGGCACGGCGACGCTGTCCTTCGCCGACGGCATCAGGACCGAGGCCGGCGACGTATTCGAAATCGAGGCGCAGGATTTCGGCCTGCCTTTGCGCAACCCGCTTGAAATCGAGCAGCCGGTGAAGGTGGCGGTGAAGGCGTTGTAAACTGGTGACATAATTCAGGGGCGAGAAATGAACGGCCTGCGGATTGGCACTGTGTTCGTAAGTTTAGTCCTGTTCCTCGCCTATTTCTCCCCAGCGGCTTACAGCGCCGGACAATGCAGCGCAAAATCCTATCGCGAGGCCCGGATGTCGATGACTAACCGGCTTCTGGCCACCGGCTATTCGAAATCGCAAGTGAGCTTTCTGATGCGCAACGCGGATCGCATGACGTCCGCACTCCGCGCTGACAGACTGAACGACAATGGCAGAGCCTGCGGTGTCGACTCCGCCAGAGCCCATGTGCTGGGATGTATCGACAAGCAGTTGTTCCCCTTGCAGTCCAGCTCAAGCGCCTCACTTGACGACGAGAAGCAAACCAGAGGATTTTGGGGGAAGAAGCGATTGGCAGTGCGAGAACTGCTCTTTATCGGTCAGTTTCATGGCTGCCTTGGCGCCGCGAAAGAATATCTGTTTCGCGGCTGACGGAATTGCGAACAAGCTCAGCGCGCGGCGCGGAAATGCTTGGACAATTTCAGACCCTGCGCCTGATAGTTCGAGCCTAGATCTGTGCCGTAGAGCGCCCGCGGCCGTTTCAGCATGTGCTCGTAGACCAACCGTCCAACGATCTGGCCGTGATCGAGGATGAACGGCACTTCGTGGCTACGCACCTCGAGCACCGCCCGGCTGCCGGTGCCGCCCGACGCCGAATGGCCGAAACCCGGATCGAAGAAGCCGGCATAGTGGACGCGGAATTCGCCGACCAGCGGGTCGAAAGGCGTCATTTCGGCGGCGTAGAGTGGCGGCACATGCACCGCCTCGCGCGACACCAGAATATAGAATTCGTCCGGATCGAGCACCAGCTCGCCGGCACCGCTCTTGTAGAGCGGCTCCCAGAAATCGACCACATCCTGCGCGGCGCGCTTGTCGACGTCGACCAGGCCGGTGTGGTGCTTGCCGCGATAGCCGACCAGCCCGTCCTTGTCGCCGTCGAGATCGATCGACAGCGCGATGCCGCCGCCTGAGATGTTGGGCGGTTCGGTGGCGACCAGCATCTCGGCGCGGTGCAACTCGTGCAGCTCGCTTTCCGACAAGAGCGCATTGCCGGTGCGGAACCTGATCTGCGACAGCCGCGAGCCGGTCCGCACGACGATCGGGAAAGTGCGCGGGCTGACCTCCAGATAGAGCGGGCCTTCATAGCCGGCGGCGATCTTGTCGAACTCGTGGCCACGGTCGGTCATTACCCGGGTGAAGATATCGAGCCGTCCGGTCGAGCTTTTCGGGTTGGCGGAGGCGGAAATATGGGCGGGCAGCGCCAGGTTTTCGAGCAGCGGCACGATGTAGACGCAGCCGGTTTCCAGCACGGCACCTTCGGCGAGGTTGATCTCGTGCAGCTTCAGCCGGTCGAGCTTGTCGACAACCCTGTGGTCCGGGCCGGGCAAGAAGGAAGCGCGCACCCGCCAGGCCTTGTCGCCGAGCCTGAGGTCAAGGCTGGCCGGCTGGATCTGATCGGCATCGAGCGTGCGCGGCGATTTCAGCGCGCCCGTCTGGAACAGCGCGGAAATATCCTGATCGGGAAGAATGCCTGTCTGCCGCAAGGGTCTGGCTCCGTTCGAACGCCGGGCGAGGTCTTGTTCTGTCGCAGGACGCCTTTGGCACCTGCTTGGTACAACCCTCTTAATCATGCCGGCAATTGACGCAAGCGTGGCGCGGGTCTAAAGCTCGTTATCCCGTGGTGATTTGGCCGGTCGGCTTGCAGCCACGTTAAACAAGTCGCTAAAGGACCGTCGGGCCGCAAGGCCATATGGACCGGTTGCGACTTTCGCGACCGGTTTTTTGTTGTTTGGACCAATTTTGGTGTTTGGATGGAATGATGACCAAGAAGCGCGACTGGAAGCCTCAGACCGCACTCGTGCATGCCGGGACGCTGCGTTCCGGCTTCGGCGAGACCTCCGAGGCGATGTATCTCACCCAAGGCTATGTCTACGAGACGGCGCAAGCGGCGGAGGCTCGCTTCAAGGGCGAGGAGCCGGGCTTCATCTATTCGCGCTATGCCAATCCGACGGTCGACATGTTTGAGAAACGCATGTGCGCGCTGGAAGGAGCCGAGGACGCGCGCGCCACGGCATCCGGCATGGCGGCGGTGACGGCAGCACTGCTGTGCAGCGCCAAGGCGGGCGACCATATCGTGGCGGCGCGCGCGCTGTTCGGCTCCTGCCGCTGGGTGGTCGAGACGCTGGCGCCGAAATACGGCATTGAGGCAACGCTGGTCGACGGCACCGACATCGCCAATTGGGAAAAGGCGGTCAAGCCCAACACCAAACTGTTTTTCCTGGAAAGCCCTACCAATCCAACGCTGGAGGTAGTCGACATTGCCGCCGTCGCGGCACTTGCCAATTCGATCGGCGCCAGGCTGATCGTCGACAATGTCTTCGCTACGCCCTTGCAGCAGAAACCCCTGCAGCTTGGCGCCCACATCGTCGTCTATTCGGCCACGAAGCATATTGACGGCCAGGGGCGCTGTCTTGGCGGCATCGTTCTGTCGGACAAGAAATGGATCGACGAGAACCTGCATGACTATTTCCGCCACACCGGCCCAAGCCTCTCGCCCTTCAATGCCTGGACGCTGCTGAAAGGCCTGGAGACGCTGCCGCTACGCGTACGCCAGCAGACGGAAAGTGCCGGCCGCATCGCGGATTTCCTGGCCGAGCGCCCGCAAATCGCCCGCGTCATCTATCCCGGCCGCGCCGACCACCCGCAAGCGGCCGTGGTCCAGAAGCAGATGTCGGGCGGCTCGACGCTGATTTGCCTCGATGTGAAGGGCGGCAAGCAGGCGGCCTTTGCCTTCCAGAACGCACTCGAGGTCGTGCTGATTTCCAACAATCTCGGCGACGCCAAGAGCCTGATCACCCATCCGGCGACGACGACGCACAAGAACTTGACCGATGAGGCCCGCGCCGAGCTCGGCATCGGACCGGGAACGCTCAGGCTGTCAGTTGGCCTTGAGGACGCCGACGACCTGCTCGAAGACATCGAGCAGGCACTGAGAGTTGCCGGATAAGGGCTGGCCGAATAGAGGCGAGCGGGGACGCGCCGATCAGGCGCCGGACGGGGTCTCTTCCAGCTCTGCGACGGCCTTGGTCTGGATAGTCATCACATTGCCGCGCCAGTCGACGGCGCCGCTCAGCCATCCGCGCGCCCAAATGGCGGGAAGCATCAGGTCTCGCGCCATCATCGCCAGGATGGTGCGCAGCGACAGGTGCCATCCCTTGGCCGAGGCCAAGGCGAATTCCGGCAGGTAGGCCGCGACCAGCACGGCGATGGCGGTTGCCGGCAGGCTGACGCCGGCGTCAGCCGCCGCGATCAGCGCAAGCACCAGCGGCGGCGCTGCGCCGATCAGGATCTCGGGGGCGAAGAACAGCGCGAAGGTGACGCGGCGCAGCCGCGCCCAGCGCGCCTGCCGCGACCAGATCTCGCCAAACGTGCGCCGGCCGAGCGGCTGTTCGAAGGGCGAGGCGACAAGATTGACCCGCAGTCCGAACCCGTTGACCAGCTTGGTCGCGGCGGCGTCTTCGGCGATCTCGGCAGCAAGCGCGCAGATGCCGCCATTGGCGTCGAGCATCGGCTTATTCCACAACATGCTCTTGCCCTGCGCGAAGCCGAGGCCGAGCGCCTCTCCGGCGTACTGCCAGCGTGCCTGCAGCGTGTTGAGAAAGGCGCATTCGACCTCCCCCCAGAAGCCGTCCGGCCGCGAGCCGATCGGCGTCGAGCAGACGAGGCCGGTGTCGTGCCGCCACGCCGCCATCAGGTGCTGGACGTAGTCGCTCGGCATAAGCACGTTGGAATCGGCAAGGATGACCCAGCTATAATGCGCCGCTTCCCAACCCTTCACGCAATTGTTGAGTTTTGGATTGCCGCTGATGCGGTCGTCACCGACTAGAAGGCGGGCGCGAATAGCTGGAAAGCGCGCCATTGCGGCGGTGATCGGCTTGACCACCGGGTCGTCGGCATGGGCAACGCAGAAGATGAGTTCGTAGCGCGCCCAGTCAAGTGAGAAGGCGCGCTCCAGCGTCTCTTCGGCAAACGGCTCGACGCCGCGCGCCGGGATGACGATCGATACCGGCGGCGCGTTGGCCGCGGGCGGTGCGATCCTGCCTGGTCGCTTCAGCTTCAGCGAAGCTAACAGGATGCTGGCGAGATTTGAAAGAAGGAGGGCTATGGAAAGGAGGGCGGCTGCGAATGTCGGTTCCATCGAGATCTGGTCACTCCAGAAGTGCCGGCCGCATGACGGCCGTTTTCAACAATTCGACAGAACGCTGAGTCGCCCGGCACAAGCCTGCACACCATCATTGTCATGTGTCACTTAAATGACATTGTTTTTCGGCACCTGCCCTCGAGTCGGGCAAGAAGATGACGCGCATCGTTGATCAAACTGCGCTGAGCGTCGAAGTTCCATCTACATTGCTTTGGAGCAGTTTATGTACAGCGCCGTCACCCGCAACATCGAAGTGCAGGTCAGGCCGTTCTATCTGGAGGATCACTCCGACCCGCCGCAAAACCGCTATGTCTGGGGATATCAGGTGACCATCGACAATCAGTCGGATGAGTTCGTGCAGCTTCTGTCGCGCTACTGGCACATTACCGACGGCACCGGCAAGGTCGAGGAAGTGCGCGGCCCCGGGGTCGTCGGCGAGCAACCCGGACTCAACCCCGGCGACAGCTATCAGTATACGTCTGGATGCCCGCTCTCGACGCCGTCCGGCATCATGGTCGGGCACTACACCATGCGCAACAAGCGGGGCGAGACGTTCGACGTCGCCATCCCCGCCTTCTCGCTCGACTTGCCGGGAATGCGGCGCACCGTCAATTGACGGCCGTCATCCGGCCGCTGCAAACTCCGCCGGGTCGAAGTCATATTGCTTCGAGCAGAATTCGCAGGCGACGTGAATGCTGCCATCCTCGGTGCTGTCCCTGATCTCCTCGGCGGAAAAGCCTTCGAGGATGCCGTGGATCTTCTCCCTCGAGCATGAGCATTGGTCGGCGACCGGCACCCCGCCGAACACGCGGACGCCATGCTCGTGGAAAAGCCGGTAAAGCAGCCGTTCGGCGCCGATCGTCGGATCGATCAGCTCGGTCGGTTCAATAGTACCAAGCAGCGCCAGCAGCTCCTGCCAGGAATTGTCGGTCGGGTCGTGGATTTCCTCACGCGGATCGCCGTCGCCACCGGGAAGGTCGGGTACGCGCATGCGCTCCGCCGACTGCGGCAGGAATTGTGCCAGCAGGCCACCGGCCCGCCATTGCTCGCGGGCACCGCCGACGCCGGGCGTCAGAAGCTTGGCAACCGAAAGCCGGAGGTCGGTCGGAATCTGCTCCGACTGGCGGAAATAGGTGCGTGCGGCATGTTCCAGTGTGACGCCGTCGAGCTGGACGATGCCCTGGTAGCGTTGTGTGTGCGCGCCCTGGTCGATGGTCAGCGCCAGGACGCCGCTGCCGAGCAGCGTCTGCGGTGACGTCTCGCCGGCAGAAGTCAAAGCCTGCAGCCGGTCGGCATCGAAGCGGGCATAAGCGCGCAGCGCTTGCGGCGTGGAGAAATCCGCGACCAGCATGTCGACCGGCCCGTCGGTGCGGGTCTGCAGAATGAACTTGCCCTCGAACTTCAGCGAAGTTCCGAGCAATACCGTCAACACACAGGCTTCAGCCAGGAGCCGGGCGACCGGCTCGGGATAGTCGTGGCGGCTCAGAATAGCATCGAGCATCGGCCCGAGCTGGACGGTGCGACCGCGCACGTCGAGCGGGCCGACCTCGAACGGCACGACATGGTCGTCGCCGGCGTAGCCGAATTCGCCGAGCTTGGGTTTATGTTCAGCCAATTGATGAGTTTCCAACATGACAAAGCTCCGGGGCGCGGCGATGCCGCCCTCCGGGGCGCATGCGACGAGACGCGCTCGATTTGCGTGGTGCGCCTGAGATAGGCACCACCAACTCCCGGATCAAGGCGGCCCAGATCAAGGCGGCGCAGATCAGGCCGGCCCGGATCACCGCGGCTCGTATCAAGCGCCCAGGCACCAGGCCAGGACCGCCTTCTGGGCATGGAGCCGGTTCTCGGCCTCATCGAACACCACCGAATGCGGTCCGTCGATGACCTCGTCGGTAACCTCCTCACCGCGATGCGCCGGTAGACAGTGCATGAACAGCGCGTCCGGCTTGGCTTTCGCCATCAGTGCCGCATTGACCTGATAGGGCAGGAAGACATTGTGGCCGCGGGCACGGTGCTCCTGGCCCATCGACACCCAGCAGTCGGTGACGATGCAGTCGGCCTCGTGAACGGCCTCCTCGGGCGAACGGGTGAATTTCAGCTTGCCGCCATTGGCTTTCGACCAGTCGACATGCTTCTGGGCCGGTTCGCTGCCCTCGGGCACGGCGACGTTCAGCTTGAAATGGAACCGCGCGGATGCCTCCAGCAGCGAATGCAGCACGTTGTTGCCGTCGCCGGTCCAGGCGATCGTTTTACCGGCCACCGGACCGCGGTGCTCTTCGAAGGTCATGATGTCGGCCATCAGCTGGCAGGGATGGGTCTCGTCGGTCAGCCCGTTGATGACGGGGACCGTAGCGTTTTCCGTCAGTTCCAGCAGCCGGTCATGCGAGGTGGTGCGGATCATGATGGCATCGACATAGCGCGACAGCACCTTGGCCGTGTCGGCAATGGTCTCCGAGCGGCCAAGCTGCATCTCGGTGCCGGTCAGCATGATCGTCTCGCCACCCAACTGCCGCATACCGACGTCGAACGACACGCGCGTGCGCGTCGACGGCTTGTCGAAGATCATCGCCAGCACCTTGCCTTCGAGCGGCTTGCTGCGTTCGCCGGCCTTGAGCCTTGCCTTTCGCACCGCTGCGTCGTCGAGCATGAAGCGCAGATCGCCTTCGGAAACGGCGGAAAGATCGGTGAAATGGCGAAGGGACATCAGGAATTCCAGGATTACTTCGCAGCGGCAGCGACGATGGCATCTGCCAGGCTCTTGGCGCCGGCACGAATGCGCTCGAGCGCTTCGTGGATCTCGGCGTCGGTGACGGTGAGAGGCGGTAGCAGGCGGATAACGTTGTCGCCGGCCGGAACCGTCAAGAGATGCTGGTCACGCAGTGCCACCGTAACCTTGGTGTTGGGCATCGCGCATTTAAGCCCGAGCATCAGGCCGGTGCCCCTGATGCTTTCGATAACATCCGGAAATTCGTCGGCGACGCCAGCGAGCCCCTGCTTCAACAGCAGTGCCTTGCGCCGGACGTCTTCGAGAAAGCCGTCTTCCAGCACCACGTCGAGCACGGCGTTGCCGACCGCCATTGCCAGCGGATTGCCGCCGAAGGTGGTGCCGTGCACGCCGGCGGTCATGCCGACCGCTGCCTCGTCGGTGGCGAGGCAGGCACCCATCGGGAAGCCGCCGCCGATGCCTTTGGCCACCGCCATGAGGTCGGGTGTGACACCCGCCCATTCATGCGCGAACAGCTTTCCGGTGCGGCCGACGCCGCATTGGACCTCGTCGAAAATCAGGAGCAGTCCGTGCTGATCGCAGAGCTGCCTGAGCCGCTTCAGCGATTGCGTCGGCACTTGCCTGATGCCGCCCTCCCCTTGCACCGGCTCGATCAGGATCGCCGCGGTTTCAGGCGTGATCGCCTTCTCGGCGGCATCCACATCGTCGAAACCGACCTGGTCGAAGCCGTCGACCTTGGGGCCGAAACCTTCCAGATACTTGTACTGGCCGCCGGCGGCGATGGTCGCCAGGGTGCGGCCGTGGAAGGCGCCTTCGAAGGTGATTGTGCGGTAGCGCTCGGGATGGCCCTTGACGAAGTGGTACCGCCGCGCCGTCTTGATGGCGCATTCGAGCGCCTCTGCGCCGGAATTGGTGAAGAACACCTTGTCGGCAAAGCTTGCGTCGGCCAGCCGCTCGCCGAGCCGGCTCTGTCCCGGAATCTCGTACAGATTGGAGACGTGCCAGAGCTTGGCGGCCTGCTCGGTGAGGGCCGCGACCAGATGCGGATGGCTGTAGCCCAACGAATTCACGGCGATGCCGCCGGCGAAATCGAGATATCGCTCGCCCTTGTCGGTGACCAGCCAGGTGCCTTCACCGTGGTCGAAAGCCAGGGGTGCGCGAACAAAGGTCTCGAAAAGCGCCGAACCGCTCATTATATGCGTCTCCGGAACCGGAAAAATCAAAAAGCCGCCAAAGCGGCGGCCCTTGTGGCTTATCGTGTTTTTCGGCCGTGAAGTCAACGAAAAGGTCGCGCAAGGTCGCGCGGCAAGCCCCCCAGCATAACGCCGGCTCATAAGCGACCGGGCAAGTTGGGGAAAACCGAAAAAACCGATTCGTGTTGGCCTTGGGACTCTTGTCACCGAGTCAGCGCATAAGGTAATTGTAGTAGAGAAATAACTAGATTTCGTGCGGCGGACCTAATCACCCGATATATGTGGTGTCTGCCCGGCAGAAGCCGGGTCGGGAATGGATTCCGATTGCCGCACGTTTCAGCAGGAGCGCGGTCTCATGAACTGGACTGACGAGCGAGTCGAACTTCTCAGAAAATTGTGGTCGGAGGGCCTCAGCGCCAGCCAGATCGCCGCACAGCTTGGCGGGGTCAGCCGCAATGCGGTCATCGGCAAAGTGCACCGGCTGAAACTGTCCGGTCGCGGACGCACGACCGCCTCACCGGCACGCCAGAAGAAGACGGTGCAGGGATCGACGATCCAGAAATCGGTGTCCCGGGCAGCAAGCGCCACGCGCCATGCCACCACCTCGATGTCGATCGGTGCGACCGCGCTCAAGGCGCAGTTCGATGCCGAACCGGTGGCGCGCCACTATATCCGCCCGGTCGAGAACGTCGTCGTGCCGATCTCGCGGCATCTGCAACTTGTCGAACTCAACGAGCGCACTTGCAAATGGCCGAACGGCGATCCGCTTTCGGAAGACTTCCATTTCTGCGGCAACGACGCCGCCGAAACCGGCCCCTACTGCAAGTACCACGCCCGCGTGGCGTTCCAGCCGGCATCGGAGCGGCGGCGGAGCAGATAGTTAGGGGAATAGGGGAGTAAGGCAGTACGGCAGTAGGTGAATTGTAGAGAAGCGCGCTCCCGAAGCGATAGCCTACTGCCCTACTGCCCTACTGCCCTACTGCCCTCCTGCCCTCCTGCCCTCGCTTCAAAGCCACCCATTCTTGCGAAACCGCCAGTAAAGAAACGTGCAGATCAGGGCAATTGCCGCCAGGACGGCCGGGTAGCCATATTCCATCCTCAGTTCCGGCATGTCGCTGAAATTCATGCCGTAAATGCCGGCGAATGCCGTCGGCACGGCCAAGATTGCGGCCCATGAGGCAAGCTTCTTGGAGATCGCCGTCTCCTGGCTTTGACCGACCAGAAGGCTCGCCTCGAAGGCGAAGGCGAGAACCTCACGCAGGCTGTCGATCTTTTCCTGGACAGTGCGGATGTGGTCGGTGACGTCGCGAAACAGCGGGTGCATGGCTGTGTGGATTTGCGGCAGATCGGCGCTGGTGAGCCGCCGGCAGACCTCCACCAGCGGCAGGGCCGCATTACGCAGGCGCAAGAGATCGCGGCGCAGCATATAAAGCCGTTCGATATCGGAGCCGGTCATCGGTTTCAGCAGAACCTTGTCCTCGATCGCCTCGACCTCGTTTTCGATCTGCTCAAGCACCGGCATATAGTTGTCGACGATGAAATCGAGAATGGCGTAGAGGACGAAATCCTCGCCCTTGGCAAGCGAATGCGGGCAGCTTTCCCAATGCTGGCGAACGGCCGCGTAGGAGGTCGACGGGCCATGCCTGACGCTGACAATGTAGCCCGCGCCGACGAACAGATGCGTCTCGCCGAAGGTGACGCGGCTGTCGATCAGCTGCGCCGTGCGGGCAACGATGAACAGGGCATCACCATATTGCTCGATCTTCGGTCGCTGGTGCGGATGCTCGGCGTCCTCGATCGCCAGCTCATGCAGATGGAATTGCGCCTGGACGCGCAGCAACAAATTGCGGTCGGGCTCCAGCAGTCCGATCCAGACCACGTGGCCCGGCTTCCCGGCCCATTCGCCGGCTTCCTCGATCGGAATGTCGGCGATGCGCCGCCCAGCCGTATAGACGCCGCAAGCGATTATACCCGACATCGGCGGCGCAGGAGCAAACTCGCGGACGTATTCCATCGCAGCCTCCTGAAGGCGGGGCCTTCATCGCGGAACTGAGAAGTCGGCGCGTCGAAAGCTTAGCGCAATTTTCTGTCAGGTGGCGAATCCGAAATTCGCATCAGTTCTGAGAGAACTCACTTCGCTGGTTGGGTTGCGGGAAGAATAATCTTGTCCGTCTTGTCGCCCTTCGGACGATCGGCCGGCATCTGATCGCCGGTGACGATATAGTAGATCGTCTCGGCGATGTTGGTAGCGTGGTCGCCGATGCGCTCGATGTTCTTGGCGCAAAACAGGAGATGTGTGCAGGGCGTGATGTTGCGTGGGTCTTCCATCATGTAGGTCAGCAATTCGCGAAACAGAGAGGTGTACATGGCGTCGATCTGGTCGTCGCGGTCGCGCACGAAACCGATTTTCTCCACCGACCGCGACGCGTAGACGTCGAGTACTTCCTTGAGCTGGGTCAGTGCCAGATTGGCCAAAGCCTCGAGGCCGCGGAACAGGCTGTTCGGCTGGCGCCCGTCTGCGACGGCAACCACCCGCTTGGCGACGTTCTTGCCGAGGTCGCCTACCCGTTCGAGGTCAGCCGAGATGCGGATCGCGCCGACGATCTCGCGCAGATCCGTCGCCATCGGCTGGCGTTTGGCGATGATGATGATCGCCTTGTCGTCGATCTCGCGCTGTCCCTCATCCAGAACCAGGTCGTCCCGAATGACTTTCTGGGCAAGCCCCGGATCCGCATTGACCAGCGCCGCGACCGCCTGCTCGACCATGCGCTCGGCATGCCCGCCCATCGCCGCGATGCGCTTCGACAGATATTTCAGCTCCTCGTCATAGGCGCTGACGATATGCACGGATTGCATGGACGAAATGCCTTCCCGGGATCTCGTGGTTGAGTCGTTCCCTCGAATCCCCGCTGATACGCTAGCCGGATGACAGAAAAAAGAAACGGCCCATTATGTGCTAGAGATAGTACTACGTTAGCGAGCCGGCAAATGGACCGTGAACGCCGCACCCTTGCCGACCTCCGACCTGATGGAGAGTCTGGCGTTGTGGCGGGTCAGGATATGCTTGACGATGGACAGGCCAAGGCCGGTGCCCTTCTGGGTTCGGCTGTTCTCGACGTCGATGCGGTAGAAGCGCTCGGTGATGCGCGGGATGTGCTCTTCGGGGATGCCGGGGCCGAAATCCCTGATGGTGACGTCGATGCCTGGTTCGGGATCGCTGTCGCTGCGTATGATCGACACCACGACGCGTCCGCCCGACTGACCATATTTGCAGGCGTTTTCCAGCAGGTTTTCGAAGACCTGGAAAAGCTCGTCCCGATCGCCGGGCACGTCGAGCGGCCCTTCCGCGAAATCACGCTCGATGACGACGCCGTTTTCCTTTGCGAGCGGCCCAAGCGAATCGATGACGCTGTCGATGGCCTGGCGCAGGTCGACCTCGGTTCCCGGCTTGAGATAGGGCTTCATCTCCAAGCGCGACAGCGACAGAAGGTCGTCGATGAGGCGCGCCATGCGGCTGGTCTGGTTCTGCATGATCTGCAGGAACTGCTCGCGCGCCGCGGGGTCGTTGCGGGCCGGCCCGCGCAGCGTCTCGATGAAGCCGGCGATCGAGGCGAGAGGCGTGCGCAGCTCGTGGCTGGCATTGGCAATGAAGTCGGCACGCATTCTGTCGATCCGGCGCGCCTCACTCTGGTCCTTGAACACCAGCACGTAGAGATCCGTGGCATGGCCGACTGAAGACGCGCTCACCCGATAGGCTCGTTCGACCGGCAGCTTTTCTATGTAGTCGACGCTGTCCGAAGCGACGTTGCCCGCCAAGATACTATCCAGCAAGGCCTGCATTTCCGGCGCGCGGAATTTCAGCGACAGCGACATGCCGGGGGCAATCCCGCCGAAGGCGGCAAAGGCAGCGGCGTTGGCGTGGACGATGGCGGCGGAGCGATCGAAAATGATCAGCGGATCGGCAACCGCCGCCGCGAGATATTCGCCGGAAAGTTGTTGCACGCTTGACTCGATGGCCGCGGCATTTTCGGTCGATTGGCGGGCGATGCCGGCCGGCAGCATCGCAGCGGCAACCAGCACGGCGCCAGCCAGCAGCACCACATAGCCAGACATGCCGGCAAAACCATAGACCATCAGAACTGCAACGAGGCCGGCCGCCAGCAGCCAGCGGCTGTTCCACAGCCGCATGGCGACGGCTTGCGCCCTGCCTCTCCGCTCTGTGCCGATGTCGGCCATTTGCGCTCCGTCTGCGGCCACTTCAAGAACTTCTTGCTGGACCGGCGCTAGAGCGCAGTGCGTCCAATTGGACGCACAAAGGACGCTCTACCACTTTATCTGCTGCATCGTTCTTTCCGAAAATCGATTCCGATTTTCGGGCCGATGCAGTAAGGCTCCCAATAGCACGAGTCCGGAAGCTGGAAAGGTTCGCCTCGATGAAAAACGCTAAGGAAAGCCCCGCCGCACCCTCATCGGGGCCGCTGAAGATCATGATCGACGGCAAGGAGAGGGCGTTCGACATCGAGGCCCCCGCGCTTCCCGACTGGGTCGAGGACCGCAAGCTCACCGCCGGCGGTTACCCTTACGACAAGAAGATGAAGAGCGAGGAGTATGACGAGAGGCTAGAGAAGCTGCAGATCGAGCTGGTCAAGGCGCAGGCGTGGCTGCGGTCGACGGGCAAGCGGGCAATGTCGCTGTTCGAGGGGCGCGACGCTGCCGGCAAGGGCGGCACGATCTTCGTTTTGCGCCAGTATCTGAACCCTCGCACGGCGCGCAACGTGGCGCTGACCAAGCCAACGCCCACCGAGCTTGGACAATGGTCCTTCCAGCGCTACGTCGACCACTTCCCGACGTCGGGCGAATTCGTCACCTTCGACCGCTCCTGGTATAACCGCGCCGGCGTTGAACCGGTGATGGGATTCTGCACGCCCGAGCAGCACGAGCAATTTCTGAACGAGGTTCCGCATTTCGAGCGGATGATCCGCAACGAGGGCATACATTTCTTCAAATTCTGGCTGAACATCGGCCGGGAAACGCAGCTCGAGCGATTCCACGACCGCCGCTGGAGCCCGCTGAAGAGCTGGAAGTTTTCGCCAATCGACATCGCCGGCATCACCAAATGGGACGAATACACCAAAGCGCGCGACCTGATGGTCGAGCGCACGCACAAGGAGTTCGCGCCCTGGATCATTGTGCGGGCGAACGACAAACGGCGCGCGCGGCTGGCCGTGATGCAGCGCATTCTCCTTTCGCTTCCCTATGACGGCCGCGACCTCGACGTCATCGGCAAGGAGGACAAGAAGATCATCGGCGAAGGGCCGACTTTCCTCGAAAAATAAGCTCACCTCATCGATACGCGGCTCTCATGCCGCCAGCCGGGCAATCCGCTGCAGTCGCTTCAGCGTGGTGTCGTCCTGCAGCGCCTGCTGGAAAAGCGAGATCTCCTGGTCGATGCGGTCGCAGAGCGCGCCGGTGTCGCCCCTAAGCAGGTCGCGCGTCTGTAGCAGCGCCGCGACAGGCTTCTTGGCGAGTTGCCTGGCTCTTGCCAACGTGGCTTCCTCGACGCTGCCGTCCGTCACGATCTCGCCGACAAGGCCCAGTGCCCTGGCATCTTCGGCGGCGAGCGTGTCGCCCAGGCAGAAGAAGCGGAACGCCCCGGCATAGCCGAGCTTCTGCGGCGCCAGAATGCTGGTCGCCGCGTCCGGCACCAGGCCGAAATCGACGAACGGCACCCGAAACGTGCTCTTGCTCGAGGCGATCACCATGTCGCAGTGGAACAGGATGGTGCAACCGACGCCGACGGCGTCGCCGTCGACACAGGCAAGGACCGGTTTCGGGAACGTCGCCAGCGTGCGGAACATATCGGTGACGGCGGCGATCAGTCGCCGATGTTTGGTGGCGTCGAGAAATTCGGAGAAATCGGCACCGAGGCAGAAGCACCCGGCCAAGCCGCGCAGGACCACGACGCGGACGTCGTCGTCGACAGCGGCTTCGTGGAATGTCCTGGCCAGGCTTTCATAGGCCCGCCTGTCCAGCACCGGGCGGCCGTCACCCGACGATACCGTGACGATCAGCGTGTGATTGCGGAATTCTGCTTTTGCGTGAACGTTCATGGCCTCTCTCCAATCTCACGAGGCGCGTCTCTGTCCGAGCATGTCCGGGTACCCTCTGGCCAGCACCGGCGCAAAATGGTTGCGGCGCGAACGCACCACGTCGAGCGTGTGCTCGTTGAAGGTGAGCAGTGTGGCAACCACCTGCTGGTTGCCATAGGTACGCTGGTAACCGAGCGGCGTTGCCAGGAAATGCAGCTGCAGCGCGCGAAGCACCCACATCGGCTCGAATTCGATGATCACCTGATTGACGTTGCGCTTCAGACCCCACTCGACGAAGCCGGCGATCAGCTCGGTGCCGACCGTCGACACGCCGCGCCGACCGTCGCGGAATCCCGGCGCAACCGCATAGCGGGTCAGTTCATAGACATTCGGGCCCGACGGTGGGGTTCCCTCATAAAGGTCCGCCAGCACATCGGTTAGAAGATGTGCCCGGGTCGTCGGCAACATCCGCTGATAACCGGCGAGCTCGCCATTGCGGATGACGATCTGGTGCACTGCCTCGTCGTGGTCGAATTGATCGATCTCGAGGCCATCAGGGCGCTGCAGATCGGTCCATCCCATCTCTTCGACGAAAACTCTGTAACGCAAACGATGAACTGCCTCCCAGAGGTCGGGCCGTTCCATCAATTCCTGGGTCGTGAGGGAAAAAAGCATTTGCCGTCTCCTAGTTTCAATAGGAAGATACGGCCGTGCTTTCCCAAAAAAATTACGCGATCACGCAAGCAAGAATTTCTAGGCCGGCGCGGCCGACCTAGTTAATATAGCCGCGCCTTATCGCTTCCGCGACGGCCTGGACCCGGTTGACGGCACCGAGTTTGCTTTTGGCGTTAAGAAGGTGTTTCTCTGACGTGTGTTCCGAAATGCCGAGAATTTGTGAAATCTCCCATTCGGACTTGCCAACAGCAGCCCATTGCAGGCATTCGCGCTCACGCGGCGTTAATTCGACATGATCGATGGTTTTGCCCGCCATGGTGTGGAGCTGCATTGCGCGGCCAATCGCATAAGTCGAGACCAGCGACACCAACCCGAACTCGGCACTCGACAATTCAACAGCCTCGCCGCCTAGCGACACCATGACGATCTGGCCATCGAGCGTGATTAGCGGGAAGGCCAACCCGTCGCGCAGCTTGAATTCGCCGGCATCGCCCATCACCTCGCCGCCGCTCTTGCCGATGCGGATGCCCTGAGATGCTTCCCGCCACTGGAATGGCGCTTGAAGCTGCTTCATGTGGCTGACGACGGGGTCGTGATCGACGTAGTTGCGCGCGACGTAGCGCTCAAGCCATTCAGCCGGCCAGTCGCAGAGCAGCACATGGTCCTTTTGCTGGTTTCTCGGCGTGCCAGGTTGCGGAACCGTCCCGGCCATCAGCGCCGTCAGCCCGAACCCGCTTGTTACCCCCAGCAGCTTTTCGCAGACGGCGGCGGCTGTGCCGGCGTGCTGCAACTGATCTATCAACTCCAGCGTACGATCGAAATGACCCATCGCAACATCTACCCCATGTTGCCTTCCGCTCTTGAGGCCAATGGCAGTGATCAACCCGCACCACGCCATCAACCCCGGACTGCAAAGCTGCCTCCCCTGTGCGTCCTACTGCTCCTCTTCAGCCGGCATCACGCAGTCACTTGCAAACTCACTAAACAATATCCCTAAATTGCAATGATGAAACCAAAAACCGTCGTACCTGTGTTTTTTTCGTACAAAAACCTGTGTTATTTCGTACGAAAGGCGGGGCAAGACCGGACGGAGTCGTCGCGTGGCGTTTCGGCGCATATCCATTTCATTGATCTTGATATTGATCGGAGCGCAATCGCTTGCGGCTGCTGCGCTCGCCGCGGAGCCGCAGGTGCCGGTGTTCTGGGACGCCAAGGAGCGGCTGCCAAAGCCGGACCTTTCGATGCTGCCGCGGCTGCGATTCCTGACCACCACGGATTTCCCGCCGTTCAATTTCCTCGATGGGGCAGGCCGGCTGTCGGGCTTCCATGTCGACCTGGCGCGCGCCATCTGCGCCGAGCTCGGCATTGCCGAAAAATGCCAGATCCAGGCGCTGCCCTGGGCCGAGCTCGAAGGTGCGCTCGGGAAAGGCGAGGGCGAAGCGATCATTGCCGGCATCGCCGCGACGCCGGAGTCGCGGTCGAAATACGCATTTTCACGCTCCTACCTGCAATTTCCGGCACGCTTCATCATGCTGAAGACACAGGCGCTGACCGAACCAATGTTCGACAAGCTGCGCAGCAAGCGTGTCGGCGTGATCGCCGGCTCCGCGCACGAGCGGATGCTGCGCGATTATTTCGGCGACGTCCAAATCGTCCCGTTCGCAAAGCCGGAGGAGCTTTATGGCGAGCTGAAAGCCGGCAAGATCGACGCCGCCTTCGGCGACGGCATGCGTTTCGCCTTCTGGCTCGGCGGTTCGGATGCAGCGGGCTGCTGCCGCTTTGCCGGCGGCCCCTATCTGGCGCCCGAATATCTCGGCTCAGGCATGGCAATCGCCACCAGGGCCGACGATCCGGCACTGGCCGCCGCTTTCGACTACGCGCTGCAGGAAATCTCGGTGAAAGGCACGTTCGCCGAGTTCTATCTGCGCTATTTTCCCGTCAGTTTTTTCTGAGCTTGGCCGCCGGCTCAGGTCAGCGTGCGAAGGCGGGCCTTGGCGGCTCGCGCAATGGCGGCGACCGTCAGCGCATCGAGGTCGAGTTCCCGGCGGACGAGCTGCAGGACGCGCACCTCCTCCAGGCGCATTTCGAGATCGACAGCTGCGACCTCGAAGGCGGCGGCATAGGCGGTGTCACGCAGGCGTTCGGGCAGCGCCTCGGCGACGCGCGCCAGGACGCCCTCCAGCCCATCCTTTTCATGCAGCATTTTCTGGCAGGCCTGGGCGACCTCGACCAGCCGCTCCTGGTTGAAATCCTCAAACACCGGCCAGGATCGAACGACGTCGCCGATCCGCGCCAGTTCGACGTCGGTCATGTCGCGGTCTGACGCCGAGGTGATGACCATCAGGTAGATCATGGCTTCGTGTGGCGACAATGGCATTTACAACTCCTTGAGACGGTCCCGAAGTTAGGAACGAGGGACCGGCGCCGCAAGGAAAAACAGCCGCGATCGTTGGCGCTCCGATCACGCCTTGGAACTTGATCCATCCTGACTATCGGGACGGGGGCTCTTAATCTTCTTGCCTGATCACGGTGCTGCCCGAAAACCGGGTTCCACTTTTCGGGATCATGGTCTAGAGCATGCGGCTGCCGGCATGGATGCTGGCAAAGTTGCAGGAATAGCATCATGGCCGAACAACAGCCGATCGATCTCAGCCCGGAAGTCCTCGCCGCCGCCGCCGAAAGCAAGGCGTGGCCATTCGAGGAAGCGAAAAAGATCGTCGCCCGCTACGCGAGCAGCGGCTACCCGGAAACGGTGCTGTTCGAGACCGGCTACGGCCCGTCCGGCCTGCCGCACATCGGCACGTTCGGCGAGGTGGCGCGCACATCTATGGTGCGCCACGCCTTCCGCGTGCTGACTGAAGACAAGGTCAAGACGCGGCTGCTGTGCTTCTCCGACGACATGGACGGATTGCGCAAGGTGCCGGACAATGTGCCTAACAAGGACATGCTGCGCGCCTATCTCGGCAAGCCGCTGACCAGGATACCGGACCCGTTCTCCAATGAGTATCCGTCCTTCGGCGCCGCCAATAACGCACGGCTGCGCGCTTTCCTCGACCGTTTCGGCTTCGATTACGAATTCGCTTCCTCAACCGACTATTATACTTCCGGCCGCTTCGACGCGACGCTGCTCAAGATGCTCGAGCGCTTCGATAAGGTGATGGCAATTATGCTGCCGTCGCTGCGCGAGGAGCG
This sequence comes from Mesorhizobium sp. M0816, assembly GCF_040320005.1. Classification (NCBI taxonomy): domain Bacteria; kingdom Pseudomonadati; phylum Pseudomonadota; class Alphaproteobacteria; order Hyphomicrobiales; family Phyllobacteriaceae; genus Mesorhizobium; species Mesorhizobium sp. M0816. The sequence goes on from NZ_JAMYOT010000002.1 coordinate 85,446, forward strand.
GGCGCTGAGCTATTCGCCCTTCCTGCCGATCCATCCCAAGACCGGCATCGTCATGCAAGTCGCGATCGACGAGCGCAAGCTCGACGCCGGCACCATCGTGTGGCGCGACCCGGACACCGGCGAGCGCTTCGAGACGCCGGTGACCGGCGGTCATGCCAAGCTGCAATGGAAGCCAGATTGGGCGATGCGCTGGGCAGCACTCGGCGTCGATTACGAGATGTCCGGCAAGGATCTGATCGATTCCGTCAAGCTCGCCGGGCAGATTTGCCGCGCGCTCGATGCTCCGGCACCGGAGGGCTTCAATTATGAGCTGTTCCTCGATGAGAACGGCCAGAAGATCTCGAAGTCGAAGGGCAATGGGCTGACCATCGACGAGTGGCTGACTTACGCGCCGACCGAGAGCCTTAGCCTTTATATGTTCCAGCGCCCGCGAACCGCGAAGAAGCTTTATTTCGACGTCATCCCGAGGGCGGTAGACGAATATTACACGTTCCTCTCTGCCTATCAGAGGCAGGACTGGAAGGAGCGGCTGGGCAATCCGGTCTGGCACATGCATGACGGCAATCCCCCGGCAGTCGACCTGCCGGTTCCGTTCTCGCTGCTGCTCAACCTGGTCAGCGCCTCGAATGCGCAGAACAGGGACGTGCTGTGGGGTTTCATTTCGCGCCACGCGCCGGGTGTGACGCCGACAACCCATCCCGAGCTCGACCGGCTGGCCGAATATGCCATCCGCTATTTCGACGATTTCGTGAAGCCGGCGAAAGTGTACCGTGCTGCCGACGCGGTCGAGCGCGAGGCGCTGACCAAGCTTTCGGAAGCGCTCGCCGCGCTGCCGGCTGATGCCGACAGCGAGGCAATCCAGAACGCTGCCCTCAATGTTGCGCGCAAGATCGAGCGCTACCAGGATCATTCCAAGCAGAGCCCGGAGGGCGGACCCGGTGTCTCCGTCGCCTTCTTCCAGATGATCTATCAGGTGCTGATAGGTCAGGAACGCGGGCCGCGCTTCGGCTCCTTCGCCGCGCTCTACGGCATCGCCGAAACGCGCGAGCTCATTCAGCGGGCGCTGGCTGGTCAGCTGGCGGCATGAGGACGCCGTCTTGCTCCTCCAGGATCGAGCTAGGCGCTACAGGCGCGGATCGCGACGCAGCAGCCGGGAGCGGCGGCAGGCCTGAAACGCTCGGCGGCGGCCCGAAGACGCCTTTTTTTGCTGCACGCGCCTTCTCGCCGGCTTCTGCGTAAGGGCCGCCCTTGGCGGCGCGCGCCCAGCCATTTTCGACCAGCCATTGGCCGATATCCTGATTGCCGATCCGGCACTCGGCGGCGATCAGATCACGACCGCCTTCGGGCGGCACGGCACAGACCACCGCACGACTGCGGAGAAAGGCGCGGAAGGCCGTTCGCGCCCGAATGCCGCAATTCCAGGACTCGCCGCCGTCGGTGCAAGTCTCCTCCTGCTTGACGATGTCGATACCGGAAACCGCAATCGAATAGCCCTTTACTTCGATGACCCCGGCGGCCGACGCGACTGGCTGGAATAGTTTCGTGCCTTTCCAGTCGTCGGGCATTTTCGTTTTTGGCGGCTTGGGCGGTCCGGCCAATGCCAGATCGCTCAACGGGGCGCGCGGCTCTATCCGTTCAAGCTCGTTGGAACCGAGCTGCGGCGGCACCACGATTTCTGGATCGATTGCCCTCGAATGCGCCGCCTGCTTGGCCGGCACTGGCTTCGGGATGGCCGACGTAGCCGGCGCGGCGGGCTGCGGTTCAGCGCCGACCTGGATTTGCTCCCAGGGGCCGCCGCTTTCGCTCTGGACGGCGCGGCCGGCGGCGACAATTGCCGTGGCCATCGCCGGGATCGCCAGAACAGCCAAGGCAAGGTGAGGCAGACGCACCGGCCCCGCGCCTACTGGCTTGCCCAGACAATCCGCGCCACCCATTCGACATCGCGCATGGGGATGTCGCGGTCCGGGTGATCGGGATTGAGGGAGACCAGCGCGATTGACCTCGGTGTCTGGCCGTCGAGCACCTTGGCCATCACCTCGCCGGCATTGGTCTTGACGACGACGCGATCACCCTTTCGTATGGTAGCCCCTGGCTCGACGATCAGGACATCGCCATTGCGATAGAGCGGCAGCATGGAATCGCCCTGGACCTTCAAGGCATAGGAGGTTTCGGTTGCCCGTGCCGGAAGCTCGATCAGGTCCCATCCCTGCCCCGCTGGAAACCCGGCGTCGTCGAAGAAGCCACCGGCGCCCGCCTGGGCGAAGCCGAGCAGCGGCACCGACGATCTCTGCACGGGTAGTGCGCCGGAATGACTCCGACCCTCGACCAGCCCCGCAAATTCATCCAGCGAGGCGCCGGTTGCCTCGATGATCTTGGCCAGCGATTCGGTCGACGGCCAGCGCGGCCGTCCATCTGAGGACAGCCGCTTCGATTTGTTGAAGGCGGTCGAGTCGAGGCCAGCGCGCCTGGCCAGTCCAGAGGCCGAAAGCGAATAACGCTCGGCAAGAGCGTCGATGGCGGCCCAAACGCGGTCGTGCGAGAGCACCTTGCTCTTCCTTCGAAACAGGAAAAAATACCTTCCCTGTTCTATCCCTTGGCCGCCATCTTGTCCACCGCCGAAGACGGGGTCAGGCTGCCTCCTTGGCCTCGTCTCTGGTATAGGGATCGAAGCGCTCGTAGAAGGTCTCGCCCTTCTCGGCCATATCAAGCAGCAGCTTCGGCGCCTTGAACTCGGTGCCGTATTTCTTCTGCAGGCGCTTGGCGAGTTTGACGAATTTCTTCGCGCCGATGCCGTCGATGTAGGACAGTGCACCGCCTGTATAGGGCGCGAAGCCGAAGGCCAGGATCGAGCCGACATCGGCCTCGCGTGGGTCGGTAACGATGCCCTCTTCCATCACCCGTACCGCCTCAAGCGCGATGGTGACCAACAGCCGCTGCTTCAGTTCCTCATAATCGACCTGCTCCGGCGCCAGCTGCGGGTAGAGATCCCTGAGGCCTGGCCACAGCTTCTTCTTGGCCGGTTTTGCCGGATAGTCATAGAAGCCCTTGCCGTTCTTGCGGCCCAAGCGACTATGCGTGTCGACCATCGTGTTGATCAGCGCCATCTGCTTCGGATCGACCGCCTTGTCGCCGAGGTCGCGCATGGTCTGCTTCATGATCTTCTGGGCAAGGTCGATCGCCGTCTCGTCGGTCAACGCCAAAGGACCGACCGGCATGCCGGCGGCCTTGGCCGCGTTCTCGATCATTGGCGCCGGAACACCTTCGATCAGCATCTTGTAGGCCTCCGACATGTAGCGCAGCACGCAGCGATTAACATAGAAGCCGCGCGTATCGTTGACGACAATCGGCGTTTTCTTGATGGCACGGACAAAGTCGATCGCGGTTGCCAACGCCTTGTCGCCGGTCTTCTTGCCGAGGATGATCTCGATCAGCATCATCTTGTCGACCGGCGAGAAGAAATGGATGCCGATGAAATTCTTCGGCCGCGCCGAATTCCTGGCCAGCGATGTAATCGGTATGGTCGACGTATTCGAGGCGAAGATCGCCGACGGCTTGAGCACAGCCTCGGCCTGTTCGGTGGCACCCTTCTTTACGGCCGAATCCTCGAATACCGCCTCGACCACAAGATCGCAGCCGGCGAGATCCGCATAGTCGGCCGTCGGCGTGATTAGCGACAGCAACTGATACTTGTCCTGCGGCTTGGCACGGCCCTTCTTTACCTGATCCGAGATCAGGTTGTCGGAATGCGCCTTGCCCTTGGCGGCGGACTCCATGTCGCGGTCGAGCAGCACCACCGGAATGCCGGCCTTGGCCGTCACATAGGCTATACCGGCGCCCATGAAGCCGGCGCCGAGTACGCCGATCTTCTTGAACTTCGTTTCCGGCACACCGGCCGGGCGGCGCGCGCCCTTGTTCAGTTCCTGCAGCGACACGAACAGCGAACGGATCATCGCTGCCGCTTCCCTGGTCTGCATGATCTCGGTGAAATAGCGTTGCTCGATCCGCAAGGCGGTGTCGAACGGCACCAACAGGCCCTCATAGACGCATTTCAGGATGGCGGCAGCGGCGGGATAATTGCCATAGGTTTCTCGGCGCAGAATGGCGATGGCCGGCGGCCACAGATTGGCACCGGCCACCGAATAGATCGGGGCGCCGGGCAGCTTGAAGCCCTTTTCATCCCATGGCGCCACCGGTTTCAAGCCGTTCCTGATCATCGCCTTGGCGGTTTCGACCAGCTTGTCCGGCTCGGCAATCTCATGGATCAGGCCCATCGACTTGGCCTTCTGAGGCGACAGCGTCTGGCCGGACGTCAGCATTTGCAGCGCCTGCTGCTGGTCGGTCAGCCGTGGCACGCGCTGGGTGCCGCCGGCCCCCGGAAAAATGCCGATCTTCACTTCGGGAAGCGCCATCCTCACTTTGTCTGAATCGGCCGCGACACGGCCATGGCAGGCGAGCGACAATTCGAACGCGCCACCCATGCATGTGCCGTTGATCGCCGAAACCCATGGCTTTCCCGAAGTTTCCAGCTTACGGAACAGGCCGTTCATGGTGCCCGCATTGTCGAACAGCGCCTTGGTCGCCTTCTCCGGGTCCTTCGCCTTGTCGGCGGCGAAGGTCGCCAGCATCTTCTGCAGCATGGTGATGTCGGCGCCGCCCGAGAACGTATCCTTGCCGGAGGTGATCACCGCGCCCTTTATCGCTGCATCGCTCGCCACTTTGTCGACGATGGTATTCAGTTCGAGCATCACCTCCTCGGTGAAGACGTTCATCGAACGGTCCGGCATGTCCCAGGTGACCAGCGCAATGCCGTCGGCGTCGATGTCGAGGGTGAAATTGGTGTAGCTCATCATCTCTCTCCGTCAGACGCGTTCGATGATCGTTGCAGTGCCCATGCCGGCGCCGATGCAAAGCGTCACCAGCGCGGTGTTGAGGTCGCGGCGTTCCAATTCGTCCAGCACCGTACCGAAGATCATCGCACCGGTGGCGCCGAGCGGATGGCCCATGGCGATGGCCCCACCATTGACGTTGATCCGGTCATGCGGAATGTCGAAAGCCTGCATGTAGCGCAGCACCACCGAAGCGAAGGCCTCGTTGAGCTCGAACAGGTCGATGTCCGACAGCCTCATCTTCGCCCGCTTCAACAGCTTCTCGGTGACGTCGACGGGGCCGGTCAGCATCAGCACCGGTTCGGAGCCGATATTGGCGAACGCACGGATGCGTGCGCGCGGCTTGAGGCCGAGCGTCTTTCCCGCCTTTTTCGAGCCGAGCAGCACGGCCGCCGCGCCATCGACGATGCCGGAGGAATTGCCGGCATGGTGGACGTGGTTGACCTGTTCCACCTCGGGATGCTTCTGCACGGCGACGGCGTCGAAGCCGCCCATTTCGCCGGGCATGACGAAGGACGGGTTGAGCGCGGCCAGCGACTGCATGTCGGTCGAGGGCCGCATATGTTCGTCATGGTCGAGAATGGTCAGGCCGTTCTGGTCCTTGACCGAGATCACCGAATTCTTGAAGCGGCCCTCGCCCCACGCCTTGGCGGCACGCTTCTGGCTTTCGACTGCGTAGGCATCGACGTCGTCGCGCGAAAAGCCGTATTTGGTGGCGATCAGGTCGGCCGAGATTCCTTGCGGCACGAACCAGCCGGGCAGGCCGACCGATGGGTCCATGAACCAGGCGCCGCCGGAGGCGCCCATGCCGACGCGCGACATCGATTCGACGCCACCGGCAATGACGATCTCGTCGGCGCCCTGCGCGATCTTGGCGGCGCCGAAATTGATGGCGTCGAGGCCCGAGGCGCAGAAGCGCGATATCTGCATGCCAGGCGCCTTGGTGTCGTAGCCGGCCTCGAAAGCGGCGGCACGTGGAATGACCGCACCCGCCTCGCCAACCGGATCGACACAACCGAAGATGATGTCGTCGACGGTGCCGGTGTCCAGCCCGTTGCGGTCGCGGATGGCCTCGAGCACCTTGGCGCCGAGCCGCACCGCCGGCACTTCGTGCAGCGAGCCATCCTTCTTGCCCCTGCCGCGCGGCGTGCGCACGGCATCATAGACATAAGCTTCGGCCATTTTCCTGCTCCTTGGGTTTGCTGAAACTCGCTCAGAGCGAGCGCCCGATCAGCAATTTCATGATCTCGTTGGTGCCGCCGTAGATGCGCTGGACGCGGGCGTCGCGGAACATGCGCGCAATCGGATATTCATTCATGTAGCCATAGCCGCCATGCAATTGAAGGCATTCGTCGACGACTTTTCCTTGCAGGTCCGACAGCCAGTATTTGGCCATAGACGCGGTCACCGGGTCGAGGCCGCCGTTAATGTGACGGGCAACGCAGTCATTATAGAAGACGCGGCCGATGGTCGCCTCGGTCTTCAATTCGGCAAGCTTGAACTGGGTGTTCTGGAATTCGATGATGGGCTTGCCGAAGGCCTTGCGCTCCTTGACGTAGTCGATGGTAAGCGCCAGGGCCCGCTCGACCATGGCGATAGCAGTGGTGCCGATCTGCAGCCGCTCCTGCGGCAATTGCTGCATCAACTGGACGAAGCCCTGGCCTTCGTCGTTGCCGAGCAGGTTCGAGGTCGGCACACGTACGTCGTTGAAGAACAGTTCCGACGTGTCGTTGGCCTTGAGGCCGATCTTGTCGAGGTTGCGGCCGCGCTCGAAACCCTCCACCTCGTCGGTCTCGACGACGATCAGCGAGATGCCCTTGGCGCCCTTCTCAGGATCGGTCTTGGCAACGACGATGATGAAATTGGCGAGCTGGCCGTTGGTGATAAAGGTCTTCGAGCCGTTGAGCTTGTACCGGTTGCCGTCCTTTTCGGCGCGCGTCTTGACGCCTTGAAGGTCGGAGCCCGCACCCGGCTCGGTCATGGCGATGGCGCCGATCAGCTCGCCGGTCGCCAGCCTCGGCAGCCACTTCTTCTTCTGCTCCTCCGAGCCGTAGTGGAGGATATAGGGGGCAACGATCGAATTGTGCAGGCCAATGCCGAACCCGTCGACGCCGACATGGCCGATCGCCTCGATGATGGCGCTCTCATGCGCGAAGGTGCCGCCCGATCCGCCATATTCCTCCGGCATCGAGGCGCAGAGCAGGCCGGCAGCACCCGCCTTCAGCCAGCTCTCGCGGTCGACCATTTCGTTCTTCTCGAATTCGTCGTAACGCGGCGCGATCTCTTCCGACATGAAGCGGTGCGCCATGTCGTAAAGCATGCCGACCTCGTCCGCCGCCCAGGCGGGCTTGGGAAGGCCAAGGATTTCGGCGGGGTGGGTCATGGTTTCTCCCTCGCGCCAACGTTCCCCTCCCCCTCGAGGGGAGGGTAGCCGAGAAGCGGCCGGGTGGGGTCGCCGATGACGTGCTCGACCTTGTCTTTTACAACCTGCGCCATATGCCACGGCATTGCGATCATTTTCCTCCAAGGCATGCACCAGAATGGAGGTCGGCGCACTGCACCCAGGACCCCTCCCGGCCCTTCGGGCCACCCTCCCCTCGAGGGGGAGGGGAACGCCGAAGCTAGAACGCTTCCGCCGGCAGTGCCATCAATGTGTCGGCACCGCTGGAGATGCGGGCAAGATGCGCCGACGTCTCCGGCATGATCCGCTCTATGAAGAAGCGCGCCGTCACCAGCTTGTGGTCGTAGAAAGACGAAGCGCCGTCGGCGCCATTCGCCAATTTCGCTGCGGCCACCCTGGCCATCTGCGCCCACATATAGCCCAGCGCCACCAGGCCGAAGAGATGCATGTAGTCGGTCGAGGCGGCACCGGCGTTATCGGGCTTGGCCATGCCGTTCTGCACCAGCCACATCGTCGCCGTCTGCAGATCGTTGAGGCCCTTCTTCAGCGCCTTGGTGAAGGTCGCCATCGTCTCGTCGGTGCGGTTTTCCTCGCAGAACTCTCCGACTTCCTTAAAGAAAGCCTGGACCGCGCGGCCGCCATTCAAGGCCAGCTTGCGGCCGACGAGGTCGAGCGCCTGGATGCCGTTGGCACCCTCATAGATCATGGCGATGCGCGCATCGCGGACGAACTGGCTCATGCCGTGCTCTTCTATATAGCCGTGGCCGCCGAAGACCTGCTGCGCCATTACCGCATGATCGAACCCCTTGTCGGTGAGCACGCCTTTGACCACCGGCGTCATCAGGCCGGTGTAGTCGTCTGCGACCTGGCGATCTTTGTCGTCACCGGAGCGGTGAGCGATGTCGGACTTGATCGCCGTCCACAGCGCCAGCGCGCGGCCGGCCTCGTTGAAAGCCTTCATGGTCATCAGGCTGCGGCGGATGTCCGGATGGACGATGATCGGATCGGCCTTCCTGTCCGGCGCCTTCGGCCCTGACAGCGAGCGGCCCTGCAGACGATCCTTGGCGTAGGAAACCGCATTCTGGTAGGCAACCTCAGATAGCGAAAGTCCCTGCAGGGCGACGCCAAGCCGCGCCTCATTCATCATGGTGAACATTGCTTTCAGCCCGCCATTGGCCTCGCCGAGCAGCGTGCCTTCAGCGTCGTCGTAATTCATGACGCAGGTCGAGTTGCCATGGATACCCATCTTCTCCTCGATCGAGCCACAGGAGACGGTGTTCTTCTCGCCCGGATTGCCTGAGGCATCGAGCTTGAGCTTCGGCACGATGAACAGCGAGATGCCCTTCACGCCATCCGGCGCGCCCTCGATACGGGCCAGCACCAGGTGGACGATATTGTCCGACATGTCATGCTCGCCGGCCGAGATGAAGATCTTCTGACCGGAGATCCTGTAGGTGCCGTCGCCATTTGGGACGGCCTTGGTGCGCAGCAAGCCAAGATCGGTTCCGCAGTGTGGCTCGGTCAGGTTCATGGTGCCGGTCCAGGCACCCTCGACCAGCTTCGGCAACCATGTTGCCTTCTGCTCTTTGGTGCCATGGGTGATGATCGCAGCGATCGCGCCTTGCGTCAGGCCGGCATACATCATCAGCGACATATTGGCCGACACCATGTATTCGGCAACCGCAGTGTGCACCGCGTAGGGCAAGCCTTGCCCGCCAAACTCGACAGGTGCCGCGAGCCCCATCCAGCCGCCTTCGCGATACTGGTCGAAAGCTTCCTTGAAGCCTTTCGGCGTCGTTACCGAACCGTCGTCATGGCGCATGCAGCCTTCCACGTCGCCAACGCGGTTCAGCGGCTGCATCACGTTTTCGGCGAGCTTCGCGCCCTCGGCAAGGATGGCCTCGAGCACATCCGGCGTCGCGTCGGAAAATCCGGGAAGATTGGAATAACGCTGATATCCCAGCACTTCGTTCAGCACGAACAGCGTGTCCCGGACCGGCGCTCTGTAGATCGGCATGCGTTTCCTCCACCATGCGGTCTTGGCCCCGAAATCAGCCCCAGCATATGAGGATGGCAGACGGACCAACGTTGTGGTCGAGATAACAAATATTGACGTTTGCGTAAACGTCAATTCGGCGGTGCGTCAAATTTTCTCCCGCGCGCCAGGACGACAAACGACAAAGCACGGCAAACGACGAAGAACCGCGCAGCGAAAGCCACGCGGCTCTTATTCGTCACAAATCGAAAGCTTAGTTTAGCTCGCTACGCTGGCCTGCGGCGTCGAGCGCTCGATCAGCATTTGCCGGACGGTCGACATCGAAGCACTCAGTTCGCTGATGGCGTCGTCGATCAGCGCCCGCTGCTTCTGCAGACGGGCAAGCTGCTTCTCCGACTTGTCGAGCGCCAGCCGCAATTGCTTGGTGTTGGAGCCGTTCGGATCATAGAGGTCCATCATCTGCTTGACGTCGCGCAGCGAGAACCCGACCTTGCGGCCAAGCAGGATCAGCTTCAGCCGGGCCCTGTCGCGGCGTGTATAGAGACGGGTCGAGCCGTCGCGCTGCGGGTTGAGCAGACCCTTGTCCTCATAGAAACGCAGCGTACGCAGCGTCACTCCGTATTTCTTGGCCATTTCGCCGATGCGGACAAGCTCTTCACCGGCTTCGCTCGACATATCGTTGGTGTTGGCCGCGGCTTGGCCGGGCGAAATAAGTTTCATGGTCACTGGCTTTCCCCGTCTGGTGGCGTCGCGGTCGCGGACCTTGCGTCGCCTGAGTGAAAGCGGGGGCGTGCTTCCACTCGTGGTTTCAACAAACAAATCGCAAACGGCGTAATCCGCTCATTTACGTTTACGTCAATTCTATATCGATAGCCGCCTCACCACGCAAGAGCGTTCTGGTCTTGCAACTTTATGCCGCAGCACCAGCGGACAACCTAAAAGGTCGTTCCCGATTTCGGGAGCGATCATGCGGCTGATCAAAATTCTACAACGTCTTTTGCGCGTCCAAAAAAAAACACCCGGCGCCGTCGGCAGCCAGCCGACAAAGTTGCAACTTCTTAAGCTTGGTTAACGCGTTGTTTACCACGTTGGGGCGAAATGTGCGCATGTCGGTTACCCGTGTCTATCCTGTACTGAATTTTTCACGGTTTTTCGGAGCGCGGATGAGACCCGGGAAGCTCGTCTTCCACTGCAACAAGCCAAGCAGTCGCCTTCGTCCCGGCAGGACTTTGGGAACCTGGTGAAAGCCAGCAATTCTGAAACGGGCGCATTGATGAACAGCAAGCGGTCCTACCTCGATACACTCAACGCCGGCAGGCAACGCCGGCCGCACACGACGCTTGAAGAGCTCAACCGCTCCCTGGAAACTCTGGAGCAGCGGCTGGAGCGGACGCGCGAGGAGACGGCAAGCCACCCCGATCCGCGCCGACCAGCGGCAGAACCACGCTATCCCAGCGCCCAACCCTATGGCCAGCAGCGCCGGTATGAGGATCCACGCGCGCAGCGGCCGAAAGGTCCAGCAGCGGCTTTCGACCAGAATTACCAGGCGATCGCCCGCGATATCGACCGGGTGCGCGGCCAGGAGGACAGCGTCGCCCTAGCCGGCAAGATCGCCGGGGAATTGCGCGGCCTGCGCGAAGACTTGCGCCAGCAGATGACCTCCGGCCTGCAACGCGAGTTCGAGGTACTGCGCAAGAATATTGGGCGAGCCTTCCAGTCAAATGGCGGCGGCAAAGGCAGCGCCGAACTCAGCGTCGAATTCGAGCGGCTTTCCGGCGCCATCCAGACACTGGCCGAAAAAAGCGACGACAGAAGCGTCAATATGCTGCGGCTCGAGCTTGAGCAGGTCAAAGCCGCGCTCGATACGCTGGCGCGCGAGGAGAGCGTGCAGGCGGTCGGACGCCGCTGGGACGATTTCGACCGCCGCTGGAACGCTTTCGAGGATCGCGTCGAGGCCGATCAGCGCAAGCGTTCCGATGCACCCGGCCTGTCGGCGCTGACGGAGCGGCTCGAACAGATCAGCAATGCCGTCAGCAATCTGCCGGAATCGCTGTCGCTGCGCTCGCTCGAGGAAAAGGTCCGCACGCTTGCCGGAGCGGTCGACCATTTCGCCCGCCAGCAGGACAATCGCGGCGGCGACACATTCAGTCAGATCGACGAGCGGCTCGACGAGATTTCCCGCGCGATCGTCGCCTCGACGGTTGCCGCGCAAGCCAATTCGTTCGACCCCGAGCCCTTCGAACGCATCGAGAAGCGGATCGATTCACTGGCCCAGCAAATCGAAGAAGTGTCGCAGGATCGTCCGGGTCGGGAGGTCATTGACCGTCTCAACACATTGTCGAGCCGCGTGGATGAACTGGCCGGCCGAGCCAATCTGCCGGAACAGGCGATGGAGCGCCTTGCCAGGCAAGTCGCGCTTATTGCCGACAAGATCGACCACGCACCTGCCATGCCCGACGCCGACTACATCTTCCAGGGGCTCGAGCAGCGCTTCGACGTGCTGTCCAGCATGATGGAACGTCGTCAGGGCGACGCAATCGAACAAGGCAACATGCTGTTTCGCGACCTTGAGCGCCGGTTGGACGAGGTCGCCGACAGGCTGGACCAGCGCATGCCGCAGGTCGATAGCGCCGGCATTATGGATGCCATCGACGCCCGCTTCACCGCACTGGCCAAGCGGATTGAGACGCGCGTTCCAGATCCCGCCAACGAGGCGGCGATCCGTGGCCTGGAGAGCCGGCTCGAAGACATCTCAAGCCGGCTGGATTCGTCCGCGGCGCAGGTCGCCAGCATCGACCCGGCGTTGATCCGCAGCCTTGAAGCGCAGGTCGCCGGCCTGACGGCGCATCTTTCCAAGCCCGGCACGCCGCTGCCGGAATTCGACGACATCAGCCCGCGTCTCAACGAAATCGAGAAGTCGCTGGCCGGAACCCGCGATTCCATCCTCGGCGCGGCGCGCGAGGCGGCTGAGAGCGCCGTCCGCTCACTGGCCGGATCAAGCGCCAACACGGCGGCCGTTACCGGCCTCGCCCAGGACCTGAAGACGCTCGAGGCACTGACGCGCCGTTCGGACGAGCGCAATTCGAGAACGTTCGAGGCTATCCACGATACGCTGCTCAAGATCGTTGACAGGCTTGGTTCATTGGAGACGGGCGAACCGGCAAGCGCGGAGTTGAGCAAGCGTTTCGGCCGGCCATCCAAGATCTCGGTGCAGGACGCACCGTCGATGGACCTCGACCAGCCGCTGCCGTTGACGGGCAGCATGGCCGATCTCGACGGCCGCGCCGCGGCGCTCGTGCGCGACGAGCCAGGTCCGCGTACGCCAGCCGAGGCCGCCGCCGCAGCAGCCCTGGCGGCTCTCGGTTCAGACACGACGCGTGAAAAAACCGAGCAAGGCGGCGGCAGGAAATCGATGTTAGGCGGGCTGGCGCGCGCCTTGAAGGGCAAGAAGGACGCCGAGATGCCGCCGCTTGCAGGCTCGGCGCAGAGCGCCGAGATACCGAGCGTCGATCTCGACGAGCCCCTCGACCCCAAGCTCGCCAACCGGCCACTGGAACCCGGCTCCGGCGCACCCGACCTCAGCGCCATCATGAAGCGCGTGCGCGACGAGCGCGGGCAGCCGACCCGGGAAGGCGGCGCTGAGGCGGCGAAATCGGACTTCATCGCGGCAGCCAGACGGGCTGCGCAAGCGGCGGCCGCCGAGGCGGACGCCCTCAAGCGCCAGTCGACGATGAAAGGCCCGGTCAAGGCACTCAGGATCGGCGACCTGCTCAAGGCGCGACGCAAGCCGATCCTGATGGGGGCAATCGCCATCATGCTGGCGCTTGCCGGCCTGCAACTGGGCAAAGCCTTCTTCTCCGACCCGGTCGAAGTCACCAACAATGAGGCGGCACCGGCCGTGGCCGTACAGCCGGTGGAAACCGCTTTGGCCAGCATTGCCAGCGAGCCGAAGGCGGACGCGCAGACGACAACACAGGAGAGCGCGCCGTCGCCCACGGTCAGGCAGGCAGAGCCATCCGCATCGATGACCAAGGACGACACGGCGGCGCAAACCGGCCCCGCTACACCGGCAGCCGAGACATCGACGGCGCCCTCGGCTTCTGCGGCGCCCGCTGACCTGGCGGCGCAAGACACCGCGGCCGCGGTGCCCGCGCCGGCAGCGGCGACGGCCAGCGACGCCGAGCCAATGGCTGCCGCGCCTGCTATAGCCACCGCTGCGACGCAGGACACGACCGGCACGGTGCCGCCGGCGGATGCTGCCGCGGCAGGCGTTGCCAAGATCGACGTTCCGGCCGATGCCGGTCCGGCCGCCCTGCGCGATGCAGCGGCCGGCGGCGACGCCAAGGCGCTGTTCGAGATCGGCTCGCGCTACGCCGAGTCTCGCGGCGTCAAAGAAGACATGGCGGCGGCGGCCAAATGGTATGAGAAAGCTGCCGAACTCGGTTTCGCACCGGCAGAATACCGCATCGGCAATTTCTACGAGAAGGGCATCGGCGTCGCACGCGACATCAAGAAAGCGAAAACCTGGTACGAGCTTGCCGCAGCGCAGGGCAATGCCAGCGCGATGCACAATCTTGCCGTGCTGTTTGCGATGGCGGCGGATGGCGTGACCGACAATGAATCGGCAGCGCGCTGGTTCCAGGCGGCGGCGGATCTCGGCGTCAAGGATAGCCAGTTCAATCTCGGCATCCTCGCGGCGAAGGGCGTCGGCATGAAGCAGAACCTCGAGGAGAGCTACATATGGTTCGCACTCGTCGCCAAGACCGGCGACAAGGATGCGGCGGCCAAGCGCGACGAGATCGCCAAGGCGCTGAGGCCCGAGCAGCTGGAGCGCGCGCGGGCCGCGGCTGAACTGTGGAAGGCCAAGCCGCTCGATCCAGCCGCCAATTCGGCCGACGTTCCTGAATCGTGGCAGGACGGCACACCGCAGACGACCGCCGGCATCGACATGAAGAAAGCGGTCCAGAACATCCAGCGCATTCTCAACAAGAACGGCTACGAGGCCGGCAATCCCGACGGCATGATGGGCCAGAAAACCAAGAACGCGATCATGGCCTTCCAGGCCGACAACGATATGAAGGCAACCGGCGCGATCGACGAAAAGCTGGTCAAGGCGCTGCTTGCGCGTAAATAACGGCGGATGCGTCGTTTCCGCGACGCCCTTGCCACAGATTTGCCTGTTAACTGATTGAGTTGTTTTTTGTTTCGGCGGTGCGGCGAAGTTTGACTTCACGGCCCGGCCGGCGCAAGAACGAGATAGCCTTCTGACGCAAAATGCCCGCAACGGTTGCATTCGCCAGGAGGCAAACTGATCGAGACTGACGGGTGGGCATCTATCTCCCGATCGCGGAAATTTCCGTCAACATCTTCGTGCTGCTGGCCATGGGTGCGGCGGTGGGTTTCCTGTCGGGCATGTTCGGCGTGGGCGGCGGCTTTCTCATTACGCCGCTGCTGATTTTCTACAACATACCGCCGGCAATCGCGGTCGCCACCGGCGCCAACCAGGTCATCGCTTCCTCCTTCTCCGGCGCCCTGTCGCACATGAAGCGCGGCACGCTCGACTTCAAGCTCGGCGGCGTGCTTTTAGCCGGCGGCATCGTCGGCTCGACCGGTGGTATCTATGTCTTTGCGCTCCTGCGCCGGCTCGGCCAGCTCGACCTGTTCATCTCGCTGCTCTACGTCGTGCTGCTCGGCACCGTCGGCGGACTGATGCTGGTCGAGAGCGTCAATGCGCTGCGCGCCACTCGCAGCGGCGCCGCACCGGTGTTGAAGAAATCCGGCCAGCATAATTGGATCCACCGCCTGCCGCTGAAGATGCGGTTCAGGGCCTCGAAGCTCTTCGTCAGCGTCATTCCGGTGCTTGGGCTGGGCGCGGCGATTGGCTTCCTGTCCTCGATCATGGGCGTCGGCGGCGGCTTCATCATGGTGCCGGCCCTGATCTACCTTTTGAAAGTGCCGACCAACGTCGTCATCGGCACCTCGCTGTTCCAGATCATCTTCACCTCGGCTTACACCACGCTGGTCCACGCCACCACCAACCAGACGGTCGACGTCATGCTCGCCTTCCTGTTGATGGCAGGCGGCGTTGCCGGCGCGCAATATGGCGCCAAGGCTGGTCAGAGGCTGCGGGGCGAGCAACTCAGGGCGCTGCTGGCGCTGCTCGTGCTGGCGGTAGCCATCCGGCTTGCCATCGATCTTTTCGTCACGCCGCCCAATCTCTATTCTCTGTCCGGCGTGGGCCTGAGCTGATGGCCGGCCTAAGGACGCTCGCGGCCGCCGTCTTGCTGTCGCTGCTGGCTGCTGCGCCACCGGCGAAGGCGCAGGCGCCACTAACCGAAAACATCCAGATCGGCCTTTCCACCGACAATGTCTCGATTACCGCCGGCTTTTCCGGCGCCGACCTGACCATTTTCGGCTCACTGGAAAATGCCGATCCGCTTGTCGCGCGGCAAGGGCGCTACGACGTGATCGTCGTGCTGGAAGGCCCGGCTCGGCCGGTCGTCGTGCGCCGCAAGGACCGGGTGCTCGGCGTCTGGGTCAATCTGGAGTCGGAGACCTTCAAAAACGTACCTGTCTCCTATTCGGTGGCGACGACGCGGCCGCTGCAGGACGTCACCGATCCGAACAGCTACAAGCAGCTATCGCTTGGCGCCTCCAACCTCTATTTGCAGCCGGCCGACGCGGAGGACAGCCCGGCGACAATCGAGGAGTTCACCGCCGCGCTGCGCGAACGCAAGGCGGCGACCGGCCTCTACAGCGAGAATGTCGGCGGTGTGCAGTTCCTGTCGCAGAACCTGTTCCGCGCCACCGTCAGGCTCGCCCCAAACGTTCCGGTCGGCACCCATAAGGCCCGCGCGTTCCTGTTCAAGAGCGGCCTGTTCATCAAGGAAAGCTCCGCCCAGCTCGAAATCCGCAAGTCCGGTTTCGAACAGTCGATCTTCCGCGTCGCGCACGACTATTCCTTCCTCTACGGTGTCTTTGCCGTATCGCTGGCCATGCTGACCGGCTGGCTCGGAAGACTGGTGTTCAGGAAAGACTGAACTCTCGTAAAAGTGGTTTCCCTTTCCGAGGGTATGGGTTAGACCGCGACCCCCGGCCCGACCGGATACGAGCTGCTGCTCCCCAAATCAGAACTACAGGAACGCACGATGCGACCAGCATTTGCCGGTATCGACTTCGGCACTTCGAATTCCACCGTGAGCGTGGTCAGGAACGGGCAGCCGCGGCTGGTGGCGTTGGAAGACGGCCAGGTCACGCTGCCCAGTGCGGTATTCTTCAATTTCGAGGACAACCGCACCTATTTCGGGCGACGCGCCCTTGCCAACTATACGGACAGTATCGAAGGCCGCCTGATGCGCTCGTTGAAGAGTGTGCTCGGCAGCTCGCTCGCCCACGAAAAGACGCGCATCAAGGCGCGCTCGATCGGCTTCATGGAGATTGTCGGCCTGTTCGTCGGCCATCTGAAAAAGAAGCTGGAAGAAGAAGCCCATGACGCGGTCGACAGCGTCGTGCTGGGACGGCCCGTGCAGTTCGTCGACGACGATGCCGAGGCCGACGCCAAGGCGGAGCACGAACTCGAAAATGCCGCTCGTGCCCACGGCTTCAAGCACATCGCCTTCCAGTTCGAACCGATTGCCGCGGCACTCGACTACGAACAAAAGGTGACGCGCGAGGAACTGGCGCTGATCGTCGACATGGGCGGCGGCACGTCCGACTTCTCAATCGTGCGGGTCTCGCCCGAGCGCGCCCGCTCGCTTGACCGCAAGGACGACATCCTGGCCAGCCGCGGCATCCACATCGGCGGCACCGACTTCGACCGGCTGTTGAGCATCGCCCATGTGATGCCGCAGCTCGGCCATCTCTCACCGACCAAGGATGGCAAACGTAATCTGCCGGCGAGCTACTTCATCGACCTGGCGACGTGGCAGCGCATCAACCTGGTCTATACCGCAAGGGCGATGACGCATCTGCGCCAGATCCGCTATGAGGCGGAGCGCGCAGACCTGGTCGACCGCTTCATCCACATCGTCGAGCATCGTTACGGCCACGCGCTGGCGGCGCTGGTCGAAAAGGCCAAGATCGAGCTGACGGACCGATCGTCGGCCGATGTCGAGGTCGCGCTGCCGGAGGTGAGGTTCACGGCAGAAATCACGCGCAAGAGTCTCGAAGCCACCATAGCCAGGGACATTGAGCGTGTTGCGGCTACGGTCGAGCAGACCGTCCGCGACGCACAGGTGAAGGCCTCGGATATCACCGCGGTGTTCTTGACCGGCGGATCGACCGCGATCCCGCTGGCCAGGCAGCAGATCCTGGCGCTGGTGCCGCAGGCGTCGGTAATCGAAGGCGATGTGTTCGGCTCGGTCGGGCTTGGGCTGGCGCTCGACGCGCAGCGGAAGTTCGGCTGATCGGCTTAAAGCGGCGCGGATCTCTCGGCTTTGCCGCCAAGATGCGCCTTGAGCGCCATCTGGGCCAGGCTTGGCTGCCGGTCGCGATGCGTGATCATGGCAAATTCGCGCTTCGGCAGATCGATCGGCACGGAACGCAGACTGCCTTCGGCGACCGCGCGCGCGACGACGAGTTCCGAAATGATGCTGGCGCCGGCGCCGGCCTCGACCGCCTGGCGAATAGCCTCATTGCTCGGCAATACCAGGAATATCTGCAGGTCCGCGAACGAAATCCCGTCGCGTCGGGCAAGGTCCTCCAGCGCCTCGCGCGTGCCCGACCCGCCTTCGCGAATGATCCAGCGAAGCCCGCCAAGGTCGGGATGTCCAGGCGAAACTTCCGCGATCTCAGGGTGCGAGCGCGCCACGACCAGCATCATGCGATCGATATCGACCTTGGCACGCCGCAAAATGTCGGATTCGGTGCGCCCCTCGACCAAGCCAAAATCGGCTGCGCCATCAAGTACATTGGTCTCGACCTGCCTGGTGTTGCCAATGCTCACGCTCAGCCTGACGGCAGGATAGGCTTCGTGGAAAGAGGCGAGCCGGCGCGGCAGCCAATAGCTGGCGATGGTCTGGCTGGCAGCGATCGAGAGACTGCCTGATATCGTTTGCGAGACATGCTCCAGCACATTGTGGGCGGCCGCAGTCCGCTCGAGGACCGCCTTGGCCTCGGGCAAGAATCGGCGTCCGGTCTCCGCGAGCTCGATATTGCGGCCCACTCGGTTGAACAACTGGACGCCGTGCTGCTGTTCGAGCGAGCGGATGGCGGCCGACGCGGCCGACTGTGAGATGCCCAGCAACTCGGCCGCTTTGGTCATGTGCGCCCGTTCCGCGACGGCGACGAAGATCCGCAATTGGTCCAGAGTCATGCCAGCAATTAAGAAGCAAGTCCGATTGGAATTACAAGAGCAAGTTGTTAGACAGATTGATTGCTTTGTTCTAAATTTTGGCTCGAAATTGGAAAAAAGTCGCGCCAGAACAGTCGAGGGTAGAGATTTGGTGAGGCTGTTCAAATCGGTGTTCACGCATTGGTCCCGCAGCCTGCGGTGGCGGCTCGTCGGTGAACGCTATCGTCCGGAACAACATTACATGCGCGGCCCAGGTCCGAAGACGAGAGCCAAGGCCGCCGAACGCAAAAACATCGCCGGATCATGACCAACAGACCGCTGCGCGGCGCCAACTCAGCACCATCCCAACGGCCGCTCGCCGATACCCGCTCGCCCGCTGAAGGCGACGGCGTCGATACGTCGCCCGATGTCTCCGACAGCGTCGCCAAGACGACTTGCTATATGTGCGCCTGCCGCTGCGGCATCGACGTCCACATCAAGGACGGCAAGGTCCGCTACATCAACGGCAACAAGGATCACCCGGTCAACCGCGGTGTGCTGTGCGGCAAGGGCAGCGCCGGCATCATGCAGCATTACAGCCCGGCCCGGCTGAAGAAGCCGCTACTGCGCACCGGCCCGCGCGGCTCGGGTGAGTTCCGCGAAATCGAGTGGGAGGAAGCCTTGTCGATCGCGACAGAACGGCTTTCGAACATCCGCCGAACCGATCCGAAGAAACTTGCCTTCTTCACCGGGCGCGACCAGTCGCAATCGCTGACCGGCTGGTGGGCGAGCCAGTTCGGCACGCCGAATTTTGCCGCCCATGGCGGCTTCTGCTCGGTCAATATGGCGGCCGGCGGCCTCTACACGATTGGCGGTTCGTTCTGGGAGTTCGGCGAGCCCGACTGGGACAACACCAAATATTTCATGCTGTTCGGGGTTGCCGAAGACCATGATTCCAATCCGATCAAGATCGGCCTCGGCAAGCTCAAGGCGCGCGGTGCCAAGGTGGTTTCAATCAATCCCTGCCGCACCGGCTACAACGCGATTGCCGACGACTGGATCGGCATCCGGCCCGGCACCGACGGCCTGTTCGTGTTCGCCCTCATCCACGAATTGCTGAAGGCAGGGCGCGTCGATCTCGACTACCTCTTGCGCTACACCAACACCCACATCCTGGTCGTTCAGGAGCCTGGAGCTGCCGATGACGGGCTGTTCATGCGCGACGGCGACGGCAATCCGCTGGCTTGGGACAGGGTGGCGAAGACGCCTGTCGACGCCGGCGACACCGACGCAAAGCCCGCACTGACCGGCAGCGTTCTCGTCGACGGCCGCCGATGCGTGCCGGTCTTCCAACTCGTCGCCGACCGCTATCTGGACGAGTGCTATTCGCCCGACGCCGTCGCTGACCGGTGCGGCATCTCCGCCGACACCATCCGACGCATTGCTGCAGAACTCGCTCATGTCGCCTTCGAACAGCAAATCGAACTGCCGGTGGCCTGGACGGACTGGGCCGGCCGCCGGCACGAGACCATCAAGGGTCGGCCGGTGTCGATGCATGCGATGCGCGGCATCTCGGCCCATTCGAACGGATTTCACACTTGCCGCGCCATTCATCTGCTTCAGGTGCTTCTCGGCACGGTGGACGTGCCGGGCGGCTTCCGCTTCAAACCGCCTTATCCGCGGTCCGCGCCGCCGGGTCCAAAGCCCGCCGGCAAGAATGTGAAGCCGATGACACCACTCGAAGGCATGCCGCTCGGCTTCGTCTGCGGGCCGGAAGACCTGCTGATCGACGGAGGCGGCAAACCGATCCGTATCGACAAGGCCTACTCCTGGGATGCGCCGCTGGCCGCACACGGACTCATGCACACGGTCATTCGTAACGCCTGGGCCGGCGATCCCTACACGATCGACACGCTGTTCATGTACATGTCCAACATGGCCTGGAACTCGTCGATGAACACCGTCGAGACGATGGCGATGCTGACCGACGCGGACATATCGGGCGAATACAAGATCCCGTTCATCATCTATTCCGACGCTTATTATTCCGAGACCGTGCCTTTTGCCGATCTGGTGCTGCCGGACACGACCTATCTCGAGCGTCATGACTGTATCAGTCTGCTCGACCGGCCGATCAGCCACGCCGACGGGCCGGGCGACGCCATCCGCCATCCCGTCGTCGAGCCGGACCGCGACGTCAGGCCGTTCCAGACGGTGCTGATCGAACTCGGCGCGCGGCTCAGCCTGCCCGGCTTCGTTGACGACGACGGCTCCGCCAAATACCGCGACTATGCCGACTACATCGTCAATCACGAGCGCACGCCAGGTGTCGGTCCGCTCGCCGGCTGGCGCGGCAAGGACGGGGCCTCGGTCGGCAAGGGCGAGGTCAATCCCGACCAGTTGCAGCGCTACATCGATAATGGCGGCTTCTGGCACCAGGATTTCGCCGCCGATCAGCGCTACTACAAGATGGCCAACCGCTCGTATCTCGAATTGGCTGAGGGCATGGGCTTCATGCCGAAGGCCGAGCCGATCGTCTTCCAACTCTATTCGGAGCCGATGCAGCGCTTTCGCCTTGCGGCGCGCGGCCATGGCGGGGTGCTGCCGCCGGAGGCGGAGCGCAGCCGCATCGAGACCTATATGGATCCGCTGCCATTCTGGTATGCGCCCTTCGAAGAGGCTGCGGTCGACAGCCAAGCCTATCCGCTGCACGCGCTGACGCAGCGGCCGATGCACATGTATCATTCCTGGGGCGGGCAGAATGCCTGGCTAAGGCAGATCACCAGCCAGAACCGACTGTTCGTGCACTACCGGACGGCAGCCGGCCTCAGCCTTGTCGACGACGACTGGGTGTGGATCGAGAGCATCAACGGCAAGGTCAAAGGACAGATCAAGCTGGTCGACGGCGTCAACGCCAATACGGTGTGGACGTGGAATGCGATCGGCAAGCGTCGCGGCAGCTGGGGGCTGAAGGATGATGCGGCCGAATCCAATCGCGGCTTTCTACTCAACCACATCATCGGCGACCAGACCTCTGCCGATGCGAATGGCAAACACTATTCGAATTCCGATCCTGTCACCGGCCAGGCGGCATGGTTCGACCTGCGCGTGCGCATCGTCAAATGCGCAGACGAGGAAGCAGGCTTCACCGAACCGCAGTTCGAGCGGTTCCGACAGCCCCCGCATTTTGAGCCCCCGCCCGATAAGCTTAGTTTCGGCGCCGAATTCCGTCGGGAAAGAGAAGCTGCCAAATGACTTGCCTTCCCACCCATACCGACAAGAAGCTCGGCCTTGTCATCGATCTCGACACCTGCGTCGGCTGCCAGGCCTGCGTTACCGCCTGCAAAGAATGGAACACCGGCGGCCATATGGCGCCGCTAACCGACATCGACCCCTATGGCGGCAATGTCGACGGCGTCTGGTTCAACCGCGTGCACAGTTATGAGCACATGACCGAGATGGGTGGGCGCACGGTCAATTTCCCACGCTCCTGCCTGCACTGCGAGACGCCGGCGTGCGTCACGGTCTGCCCGACCGGCGCCTCCTACAAGCGGGCGTCGGATGGCATCGTGCTGGTCGACGAGGACAAATGCATCGGCTGCAAACTGTGCAGCTGGGCCTGTCCCTACGGAGCGCGCGAATTCGACACCAATGTCGGCGTGATGAAGAAATGCACGTTGTGCGTCGACCGCATCTACAACGACAATCTGGCGGAAGAAGATCGCGTGCCGGCCTGCGTCGCTGCTTGCCCGACCAGCGCGCGGCATTTTGGCGATCTGGGCGATCCGGCATCCGCTATCTCGCAACTGGTGGCCGAGCGCGGCGGTGTCGATCTGATGCCGGAAATGGGCTATAAGCCGACCAACAAATATCTGCCGCCACGTGCCCACACCACCCGCGCCGCATCGGTGCCGGCGCCAGCGCTTGAAGCGGTGCGGGCCGAAGGCGGCTTCCTCGGCTGGGTCGACCGCATGCTTTCGAACTGACCCGTGCCTTCATGCATCCAGCCTTCTCCGTCGTCTTTTTCACCACGGCCACGGGCGCCGGTTACGGCCTGCTCGCGCTGCTTGGCGTGCTCGCCGGACAGGGCTTTATCCCGCCCGATTTCTGGCTTGGCCTCACCGGCATGGGGCTGGCGCTTAGCCTGATCTCGACAGGCCTGCTGTCGTCGGCCGGCCATCTCGGCCGGCCCGAACGCGCCTGGCGTGCCTTCTCGCAATGGCGTAGCTCATGGCTGTCGCGCGAAGGTGTTGCCTCGGTCGCCACCTTCGTGCCGGCGGGGTTGTTCGGTATTGGCTGGGTGGTCCTCGGCCGTACGAGCGGCTGGGCGGCTGTCGCCGGGCTGCTCGCTGCCATCGGCGCGGTCGCAACCGTCTGCACCACCGGCATGATCTACGCGTCGTTGAAGCCGATTGCCCAGTGGCACAGCCGCTTCACCCTGCCCGCCTACCTGGTCTTTTCGGCGATGACCGGCAGCGTACTGCTCAACGCCCTGCTGCAGGGATTTGCCGCAGGCTCGAATATGCTTCTGGCGGGTGCCCTGTTGCTGACCGCGCTCGGCTGGGGTTTGAAGCTGGCGACCTGGCGATACAATGACAGGCTGGAGATCCCGACCAATGCCAACACCGCAACCGGGCTTTCCGGCGGCACGGTGCGGTCGCTGGAATGGCCGCATACCGAGGAAAACTATCTGCTCAAGGAGATGGGTTTTCGCATTGCGCGCAAGCACAGCGCTAAACTCCGCCAGATCACGCAGGTGCTGGCCTTTGCTTTGCCCGCGTTGCTGCTGGTCGCGGCGTTCGCCTTGCCGTGGCCCTATGCGGCAGCACTGTCGATACTCGCCGCAATCGCCCAACTCGCCGGAATGCTGGTCGAGCGCTGGCTGTTCTTCGCCGAGGCCAAGCACACGGTCACTTTGTACTACGGCAGGTAGGTTCAGCCCGGTCTGAGCATCGCGTGGGAAATCGCGAAAATGCGCTCTGTGCCAAGCATATAGGCCATCAGCGTTTCGCGGCGGAACAGCCCGGCATAGGCGCGATCGAGCACGTTGAGCGAGCCGGTATAGGCGCCGAAAGCCGGCATGATCATGCGGCCGCCATCGCCGGCAAAGCAACGACGCCGCACCGAACGGCCTTGCTGCACGATGCGGGCGCAAGGATGCAGGTGGCCTGATATCTCGCCTTCCACTCTCACCGCCGAAGGCTCGTGCCGGAAGAGTAGCGAGCCTATGGCCAGCTCGCGTACGGTCTCGCCTGGCAAGTCGGCCGGCGCTTCAGGATCATGATTGCCGGCGACCCAGAACCAGTCGCGCCCGACCATCAACCCTTCCAGCCTTTGGCGAAAGCTCGCGTGCATACGTGCGGCGCCGCCGCCATCGTGAAAACTGTCGCCCAGGCTGATAACGATCGCAGGCTGATAATCGGCCATCACCGCCTGCAGCCGGAGCAACGTCGCACCGGTGTCGTAAGGTGGGACCAGCGTGCCGCGCCTGGCCAGTGATGAGCCTTTTTCCAGATGCAGGTCGGATACGGTCAGAAGCCGGAATTCGGGAAAATAGAGCACGCCGCGACGGTCGCAGATCGCGCGTTCGCCGGCGATACGGACAGCGCCCGCATCCGCCAGAGGCGCAGCCATGGCGAGCGCGACAGTCATTTCGTCCCCATGGCCTCCTCGACCAGCGTGGCTGCATCCATCAGCAGCGTGTCATCGGCCTCGCCATGCACCGGCATTTTGCCGATCTCGAGCATGATCGGCACGGCGAGCGGCGATATCTGCTCGAGGTTCTTATGCATGATTCGACCTTGGACGCGCGAGAGCATCTCGGCAAGTCTGCTGACATCCAAGAGACCGGTCGCGGCATCGGCACGCGTCGCCTGCAAAAGGATATGGTCGGGCTCGTGGCTGCGCAGCACGTCGTAGATGAGATCCGTCGACACGGTTACCTGGCGGCCGCTCTTCTCCTGCCCCGGGTGGCGTTTCTCGATCAATCCCGAGATCAGCGCGCAATTGCGAAAGGTGCGCTTCAACAACCAACTGCCGGCGAGCCAGGCTTCGAGGTCGTCGCCCAGCATGTCCTGATCGAATAGCGCAGCCAGCGACGGTTTCTTCGCCCTGAACATATGGCCCATATCGGCCAGCGACCATATGGCAAGCGCATAGTCGGTGGCGACGAAGCCGAGCGGCTTGGCTCCCGCCCTGTCGAGGCGGCGGGTGAGCAGCATGCCGAGCGTCTGGTGCGCCAGCCTGCCCTCGAACGGATAGGCCACCAGATAGTAGCGGTTGCCGCGCGGAAAGGTCTCGATCAGCAGATCGTCGCGTTTCGGCAGCACCGACTTGTCGGCCTGGAAGCGTAGCCAGTCGGCGACCTGCTCCGGCAGCTTCTTCCAGCGCTGCGGATCGTCCAGCATGGCGCGGACCTGTTCGGCCAGGTACGTCGAAAGCGGGAATTTGCCACCACCGTAATACGGCACCTTGGCGTCGCTGCCGGGTGCATTCGAGACAAAGCACTCATTCTCGCGGATACCTTCGAAGCGCAGCACCTTGCCGGCGAACATGAAGGTGTCGCCATGCGTCAGCGTTTCGAGGAACGCCTCCTCGATCTTGCCCAGAACCCGGCCGCCACGCGAAGCCGCGCCTCTGCTGCCGGCCTGGACGTAGCGGACGTTGAGCGCCGGCACTTCGATGATGGTGCCGACGTTGAGCCGGTATTGCTGGGCGACGCGAGGATTTGAGACCCGCCACAGTCCGTCCTTGTTCAACCGGATGCGGGCATAGCGCTCGTAGTTCCTTAGCGCATAGCCGCCAGTGGCGACGAAATCGATGACGCGATCGAATGTCGGGCGATCGAGATCGGCATAGGGTGCTGCCGTCCGCACCTCCTCGAACAGCGCATCGGCATGGAACGGCGCACCGCAGGCACAGCCCAGCACGTGCTGCGCCAGGACGTCGAGCCCGCCATCGACCAGCGGCGGCGTATCCTGGGCACCGAGATAATTGGCGTCGAGCGCCGCCCTGCATTCCAGCACCTCGAAGCGGTTGGCCGGTATCAGGATCGCCTTGGACGGCTCGTCCATACGGTGGTTGGCGCGGCCGATGCGCTGCGCCAGCCGGCTGGCACCTTTCGGCGCACCGACATGGACGACCAGGTCGACATCGCCCCAGTCGATGCCGAGGTCGAGCGTCGACGTGGCGACGATGGCGCGCAGGGTGTTCTCGCCCATTGCCTTTTCGACACGCCGGCGCTGCGCGACGTCGAGCGAGCCGTGATGCAGCGCGATCGGCAAGGTCTCCTCGTTGACCCGCCACAACTCCTGGAACAGCAACTCCGCCTGGCTGCGCGTGTTGACAAACAGCAGGGTTGTCTTGTGGCCCTTGATCTCGTTGTAGATTTCCGGCGTTGCGTAGCGGGCCGAATGTCCCGCCCACGGCACGCGCTCCTCCGAATCGAGAATGGAGATGTCGGGCTTGGCGCCGCCAGTGGCGACGATCAGTTCGGCCATCGGCCCCGGTGGATTCTGGCTGACCAGCCAGCGCCGCAATTCGTCAGGCTCGGCGACCGTCGCCGACAGGCCTATCGTCTGCAGGGCGGGCACAAACGAGCGCAGCCGGGCCAGCCCGAGCGACAGGAGATGCCCGCGCTTCGAGGTCACCAGCGAATGCAATTCGTCGAGCACGACATAGCGCAGGTCCTCGAAGAAGCGCTTGGCATCGGGCGCGGCAATCAGCAGCGCCAATTGCTCGGGCGTGGTCAGGAGAATGTCGGGCGGCGCCAGCTTCTGCCGCTGGCGCTTGTGTGCGGGCGTGTCACCGGTGCGCGTCTCGACGGTGACCGGCAGCCCGATTTCTGCGACGGGTTTGCCGAGATTGCGCTCGATGTCGACGGCCAGCGCCTTCAGCGGCGAGATGTAAAGTGTGTGGATGCCTCGATGCGCCTGCCCCGGCCTTCTCCTCGGTCGGCCGGCCAGTTCGGTCAGCGATGGCAAGAACCCGGCCAGCGTCTTGCCGGCGCCGGTCGGGGCGATCAGCAATACCGACTGCCCACCCTGGGCTTTGGCCAGCAAATCGATCTGGTGGGCGCGCGGCGACCAGCCCTTTTCCGCAAACCATTTGACGAATGGCTGGGGCAGGACGACGGCGGCATTCTGTTGGGCAAGGCGCGGCTGCTCTGTCACGCGCCAGAGGTAGCGCGGCGACGCGCAATCGCCAAGCAGAATCAGAACAAAAGGTGATCGATTCGCGTTATGGCCGGCGAAACCCGGTCGGTCCGCCATAGAGATAGCCGATACGGGCGACCGCCTCCCTCAGTCCTTCACGCGACACCAGCATGGTGTGGCCGTTGGCGTGGATCATGGTCTCCGGATCCGTCATGATCGCGACGTGGCCTTTCCAGAAGACCAGGTCGCCGCGCCGCAACCCGGCAAAATCCGGCCCGAGGTCGAGCGGTTCACCGACGGTCGCCGCCTGCATGTCGGTGTCGCGCAGCACTTGCCTGCCAGCCATGTGCATTGCAAGTTGCACGAGACCGGAACAATCGATGCCGAAGCCGGAAACGCCGCCCCATAGATAGGGCGTGCCGAGAAACGCCTCGGCGACCGCGACGTAGTCGGGGGCAACCTCGGCGACAGGCCTGAGATGGTCAGATATGACCGCCTCGCCGGATGGCAGCAGAGCATAGTACGTGCGGCGTGTTTCAGCCGCGCCTTTCACTGTTACCGCTGACCCCATCGAGAGCTCCCCGCTCACCGGGAACCGCAAATCCGGTCCCGGATAGAGGAAAGTGCGCGGCACCGAGACAACATGCGTGGGTGCATGGTCCCGACCGCCCAGCACAGTGTCGGCGACATAGCCGACATAGCCGTCGCGCTCGGCCTGTATCCAGGCCCAGCCCTCAACGTCCTCGAAGACGAGGACGTCTTCGCCGAACAGAAGCTGGGTATCGACGCCGGCATCCGGGCGCGGAGCCTTGCGGACATCGGCCGCGGAGGCTGATATGCGAGCCGGCCGGCCGGCGACGAAACGGTCGGCGGCGACCTCGCCTGTCAGCCTGGCGTCGGCGAGATCGGAGCGGAAGGCATGGAGGCGGGCATCCCTGGCGGTCAAATCGGCAACTCGTTCAAATGGGCAACTCTTGGGCTCTGGCAATGATAACATCGCCAAAGCGCTCGACAAAGAGCGCGCCTTCGACTGTACGCCTGACCAGCACGTTGCGCTTGTCGAGCTCGTCGCGATGGCGCGACACCAGTTTCAGTGCCCCCATCGTATCGAGCGCACGGGTGATCACCGGCTTGGTGACGTTGAGGCGGGCGGCTAACCCCCGCACCGTGTGTGGCGGCGGATCGAGATAGATGGTGAACAGGATCGCCGTCTGGCGCATGGTGAGATCGGGCGCGTCGTCGCGCACCTCCGACAGCACCACCTGTTGCCATAGTCGCAACGCTTGGCTTGGACGCATGATAATCGACATCCGTCCAGCATGTCGGAAAATTGTTTCGGTTCCGTTTCAGTCAATACCTTCGTCGGCTATGTCCTAGAATCAGCCGTAGCGGTTCGAAATGACCTGCTCCAGCGCCCGGATGCCTTGCGCTTCGCCACCCGCAAGGCCGTGCGGGCGGTCGAACGGGTTCCAGGCGAAGATGTCGACATGCGCCCAGCCGGCGGTCTTTTCGACGAAGCGCTTCAGGAAAAGCGCCGCGGTGATCGAGCCGGCGAAACCGTCCGACGTGACGTTGTTGATGTTGGCCACCTTCGACGCCAGCTTGGCGTCATAGGGCTTCCACAACGGCATGCGCCATAGCGGATCCTCGACCGCAACGGAGGCGTCCGCCAGCTCGGATGCAAGCGCCTCGTCACCGGTGTAGAACGGCGGCAGGTCGGGACCGAGCGCAACACGGGCAGCGCCTGTCAGCGTCGCCATATCGACCAGCATCTGCGGCTCTTCGTCATCGGCCAAGGCCAGGGCATCGGCGAGCACCAGCCGCCCTTCGGCGTCGGTGTTGCCGATTTCGACGGTGATGCCCTTGCGGCTCACCAGCACGTCGCCTGGCCGGAAGGCATTGCCGGCTATCGAATTCTCGACAGCCGGGATGAGCACGCGCAGCCGAACCTTCAACCCGGTGGCCATGATCATGGAAGCGAGACCCAGCACGTTGGCAGCGCCACCCATGTCCTTCTTCATCAAAAGCATGCCCGAGGACGGCTTGATGTCGAGACCGCCTGTATCGAAGCAGACGCCCTTGCCGACCAGCGTTATCTTGGGGGCATTGTTCGGCCCCCAAATCATGTCGATCAGGCGTGGCGCGTCGGCAGAAGCCCGACCGACGGCGTGGATCATCGGAAAGTTGGCGGTAAGAAGATCGTCGCCTTTGGTCACCGATATTTCGGCCTTGTGCGTCGCGGCCAAGGTCCGGGCGGCCTTCTCCAACTGCCCGGGGCCCATATCGCTGGTCGGCGTGTTAACCAGATCGCGCGCCAGGAAAATGCCATCGGCGAGGCGGCGGATGCGGGCGGCGTCGGTGCCTGCCGGCAGCGCGAGGCGAAGCGTCTTGCCTGGCTTCTTGCCGTAGCGGGTGAAGACATAGCCGCCGAGCGCCACGGCGAGTGCCGTAAGCTCCGGCTTGGCCGGTGCGGACGCAAAATGCCACTCGCCTTCGGGCAAGGCTCTCGCTAGTGCGCCGATGGCCAGTGCGCCCTCGCCATCACCGGTGCCGAACAGGGCTCCGGCAATCGCGCCGTTGTCGCCAGGCACGATGAGCGTCCTGCCGGCCTCGCCGGAAAAGCCGTTGGCCTTGGCCCAGGCGACCGAGGATGGCGCAAGGCCCGACGCCGCCAGAGCATCCTTCGCCACCAGATGGACCGGCAGCGCATTGCTCAATTCTTTCTCGACGAGTTCGACAGGCATTCGCTGGCCTCCGGCTTCCGAGTCGACGTTTCTTAACTCTCCGTTAGGGTTAACAGAATATTTCTGCGGGAGGAAAGATGACCTCGCAAATGGTCACGCGCATGAACGGAGCCCTGGTGCCGATGCCGACCAACCGCAGGATGAACGCCAGCGCAAATAGGCTGATCAGCACGGCGTTGATGATGGCGCTTGCCGCAGGCGTCGCCGGCTGCGGAACCAGCAAATTGACGACTGGCTCGATTTCTCGTCCAAGCGGCAAGCCGCTGGAAACAATGTCGGCGGGCGAACTGCACAACGCTACGATGGCGCTCGGCCAGTCCTATTCGAAAAACCCCAGCGACAAGCGGATCGCGACAAATTATGCCGCGGCGCTGCAGATGGACGGCGACGCAGACCAATCGCTTGCGGTGATGCGCAAGCTGGCGATCGCCCTGCCGAAGGACCGCGACGTGCTCGCCGCCTATGGCAAGGCGCTTGCCGCCAACGGACAGTTCGAACCGGCTCTCGATGCCGTGCGCCGCGCCCAGACGCCCGAATATCCTGACTGGAAACTGGTATCGGCGGAAGCTGCTATTCTCGACCAGCTCGGCCAGAAGGACGAGGCGCGCCAAGGCTATCGCAAGGCGCTTGACCTCAGGCCGAACGAACCGTCGATCCTTTCCAATCTCGGCATGTCGTACGTGCTGGAAGGTGATTTGCGCACGGCCGAAACCTATATGCGCTCAGCCGCCCAGCAGCCGAATGCAGATAGCCGCGTCCGCCAGAACCTTGCGCTGGTCGTCGGTCTGCAAGGCCGTTTCGACGAGGCTGAGAAGATCGCCTCGCAAGAGCTGTCGCAGGATCAGGCGCAGGCTAACGTCGCTTACCTTCGCCAGATGCTGGCGCAGCAGAATGCCTGGAGCCAGCTCAAGGACCAGGACAAGGCAAAGCCCGCCACCAACTGACCGCTTCGAGCGCCGAACCGGCGCGCGAATTCCGCAACATGTCTAACGCAAAGAGCCGCGCTGCACCGGCAGCGTGGCTCTGAATCGTATCAGCGTTTCTGGCAACGCCGCTGGCGCTACTCGCTGCTGGATTTCGGCTGGTCGCCAAAGATGCCGCGCTGGCTCACCTGGATGCCGGCGGGACCCAGAATGATGGCGAACAGCACCGGCAGGAAGAACAGGATCATCGGCACGGTGAGCTTCGGCGGCAGCGCGGCCGCCTTCTTCTCGGCGGCATTCATGCGCATGTCGCGGCTCTCACTGGCAAGCACCCGCAACGCATGCGCCACGGGCGTGCCGTAGCGCTCGGCCTGAACCAACGCCTGGGACACCGACCTGACGGATTCCAGGCCAGTTCGGCTTGCAAGGTTCTCATAGGCCTGCTTGCGCTCCTGCAGATAGGAAAGCTCGGCGTTTGTCAGGATGAATTCTTCCGCCAATGCCACCGATTGCGCGCCGATCTCATCGGCGACCTTGCGAAGCGCCGCTTCCACCGACATGCCGGACTCGACGCATATCAGCAACAGGTCGAGCGCGTCCGGCCACGCCATCTGAATCGATTGCTTGCGCTTGGTAGCGCGGTTGTTGACGTAGAGCACCGGCGCGTAGAATCCCGCATAGGCTACCACGATGCACACGAACAGCTTCACGAAAAGCGGCTGCTCGGGCAATCCGCCGAGCACGAACAGATACATCGCCGCCAATGCAAAGCCGATGAAGGGCAGGACGAGACGGAAGAAAAGGAAGCGCGTCAGCGGATTTTGCCCGCGAAAACCTGCCACTTTCAATTTCTGCAAGGTACCTTCATCCGCCAGCGCACGCCTGAGATCCAGGCGATCGACAATATTGCGCATGCCGACCGACTGTTCTTCGCGCAGGCCCTTGCGGCGGCGGTCGGCTTCGACTGCCAGCCGCGCGCGCTGCTTGGCGCGCAGCTCATCGCGCTCCAGCGCTACGGATTTCATGCGCGCCTTGAGCTGGTTCCCGCCAAAAGCGGGCAGCAGCGTGAAGACGGTCGCAAACACCGCGATGCCGACCAGCAGTGCGATCAGCAGGGACGGGTCGGTGAGAGTTCTGATGACGTGATCGGTCATACGCGAGTCCTAGACTTCGAAATTCATCATCTTGCGCATTACCAGGACGCCCATCGACATCCAGATGCCGGAACAACCGAGGATCAGATGGCCGGTGCTGGTGATGAAGAGGGGCATGATGTAGTTCGGGCTCGTCAAATAGACGAGAAAGGCGACGACGAAAGGCAACGCGCCGATGATCACGGCGGATGCCTTGGCTTCCATGGACAATGCCTGGACCTTGGCTTTCATTTTCTTGCGGTCGCGAAGCACGCGCGAAAGATTGC
The DNA here is from genome assembly GCF_040320005.1 of Mesorhizobium sp. M0816. Classification (NCBI taxonomy): domain Bacteria; kingdom Pseudomonadati; phylum Pseudomonadota; class Alphaproteobacteria; order Hyphomicrobiales; family Phyllobacteriaceae; genus Mesorhizobium; species Mesorhizobium sp. M0816. The sequence goes on from NZ_JAMYOT010000002.1 coordinate 117,240, forward strand.
CCAGCGCTTCGGAAAGATTGCCGCCGGCCTGAGACTGGATCTGGATGACGATGCCGAAGAAGCTCGCCTCGGTGCACGGCATCGTTTCTGGCATGCGCATGGCCGCGTCGGGGATCGACAAACCCATTTGCTGCGAATCGACTATGCGGCGGAACTCGGTCTTGACCGGCTCGGGGGATTCGTTGGCGATCAGGCGCACGGCGTCGTTCAGCGGCAGGCCGGATTTTACCGCACGCACGATGATATCGAGCGCGTTCGGAAATTCGTTGAGGAACGCCTTGACGCGGTGCGCGCGGCGAAACGAGACGAACCAGCGGGGCAGACCCAAGACGCCGACCAGCAGCGCAGCCGGCAAGACCAGCAGCGGTGCGCCGATGAAATAAACAAGAGCCGTCAAGACGACGCCGCAGACCGCCGAGTAGACATAGAAGCGCTCGAGCGAGATCTTCATGCCGGCCTGACGGATTTGGATCTTCAGCGGTGGTTTCTTGACCAGGCTCTGATTGGACTTTTGCTTTTGATCGAGATCCTTCAGCGAATCCTGGACGGACTTGCGACGCTTGGCCGCTTCCGCCACGCGATCGCGCGACGCCTTGACGACGGATCGATCCGTCTCGGCGGTCTTGATCGATTCAAGCCGCTTGCCGACCTGCTTCTCGGTGCTGATCCGGTTGAACAGGAAAGCATAGGCCACAGCGCCGGCGCTGAAGCCGGCGAGCACAACGAATGCCAATACGGTGCCGTCAATTCCGAACATCGACCCTGGCCCCCACGCTTCCAGACGGATCAATCAGCGCGTTTCTCCATCGCCTCGAGCGCAACCGCGAGGCGCTGCTCCTCACCGTAGTAGCGGGCGCGCTCCCAGAAATGCGGACGGCCGATCCCAGTCGACACGTGCTCGCCCAGCAGCCTGCCGTTCGCGTCCTCGCCCTTGATGTTATAGAGAACGATGTCCTGGGTGATGATGACGTCACCTTCCATGCCGATCACCTCGGTGATGTGGGTGATACGCCGCGATCCGTCGCGCAGGCGTGCAGCCTGTATGATCACGTCGACGGAGCCGACGACGATTTCGCGCACGGTTTTTTGCGGCAGCGTATAGCCGCCCATGGCGATCATCGACTCTATACGGTTGAGGCATTCGCGCGGGCTGTTCGAGTGGATCGTTCCCATCGAGCCGTCATGGCCGGTGTTCATCGCCTGCAGCAGGTCGAACACTTCGGGTCCGCGCACTTCGCCGACGATAATACGTTCGGGGCGCATGCGCAGACAGTTCTTGACCAGGTCGCGCATGGTCACTTCGCCCTCGCCTTCGAGGTTGGGCGGACGGGTTTCGAGACGCACCACATGCGGCTGCTGCAATTGCAGCTCAGCTGAGTCCTCGCAGGTGATGACGCGTTCTTCGCGGTCGATATAGTTGGTCAGGCAATTGAGCAGCGTCGTCTTGCCTGAGCCGGTACCGCCCGAGATGACAATGTTGCAGCGGACACGCCCGATGATCTTGAGAATCTCGGCCCCTTGCGGAGAAATCGAGCCGAACTTGACCAGCTGGTCGAGCGTCAGCTTGTCCTTCTTGAACTTGCGGATGGTAAGTGCGGTGCCGTCGATAGCCAGGGGCGGTGCGATGACGTTGACACGGGAGCCATCAGGAAGACGCGCATCGCAGATCGGGCTTGATTCATCGACGCGGCGGCCAACCTGGCTGACGATACGCTGGCAGATGTTGAGGAGCTGCTGGTTGTCGCGGAAACGGATGCCGGTCTGCTCGACCTTGCCGTTGACTTCGATGTAGACGTTCTTGGAGCCATTGACCATGATGTCGGCAATATCGTCGCGGGCAAGCAGTGGCTCCAGCGGCCCGTAGCCCAAAACGTCGTTGCAGATATCCTCGAGAAGCTCTTCCTGCTCGGCGATGGACATCGCGAAATTCTTGATCGCGATGATGTCGTTGACAATGTCGCGGATTTCCTCGCGCGCGCTTTCGGGATCGAGTTTGGCGAGCTGCGACAGATCTATCGTATCGATGAGTGCGGCGAAGACCTGGCTTTTGGTGTCGTAGTAGGTTTCGCTCTTTTGGCGCTGGATACTTTTCGGCTCCGGGGCCAATGGCGGCGGCTCGACCGCACGGCGAACCGCCGGCGCGGCAGGCGCGCCGGATGGCGGCAGCGCCGCCGACCTGGCAGTTACAGCCGCTTCCACAGGGTTCGCGGCCGCCGGCGCAGCAGGTGCGGGTGCTGGCTGACGGAATTCCGGAATGGTCCGGTTGCCGTCGTCGCTGCCTCTTTTACCAAACATGATCGCTTACCAATTCCACCGCTGAGGCATCACTTCTTGTTGCGCGAAAGCTTGCCGATCAGATTGCCGAGGCCAGCCTTTTTCTTCACTTTGATTTCGCTGCGCCCTGTCAGCACATGGGCGATCTCGTTGATCGTGGCGACAACCGGACTCTTGGCATCCATCTCACCGAGCATACGTCCGTTGTTGGCAGCATTTCCGAACAAAAGCGGCTCGAACGGGATGACCGACATCGGCGAAAGGCCGAGCGATTCGGAGAAGTCGGACGGCGTAATCTCAGGACGTTTCGGCACACCGGCCTGGTTGATCACAAGCTTTGGCGCGGGATCGTTCGGACGAAGCCGCTTCAGCATGTCGACCAGGTTCTTCGTGTTGCGCAGATTGGCCAGTTCGGGCGTCGCCGTGATGACGATCTCGTCGGCCTTGACCAGCGTGTTCTTGGTCCAGCCGGCCCACACGTGGGGAACATCGAGCACGAGGAGCGGCGCGCTACGCTGGGCTATGTCGATAAGCTGGGTGAAGGCGTCGGGATCGAAATCGTAGACCCGCTCCAGCGTCGAAGGGGCCGCAAGCAGCGACAGGTGCTCGGCGCATTGGGCGAGCAGCCGGTCGAGATAGACCTCGTCGACGCGTTCCGGCGAGAAGACTGCCTCGGCAATGCCTTGCGCCGGATCCTGGTCGAAATTGATATTGGCCGTTCCGAAGGCGAGGTCGAGATCGGCGACAACCACTTCGGATTTGAAAAGGGACGACATGGCCCAGGCCACATTATGGGCTATGGTCGAGGAGCCGACGCCGCCTTTGGCGCCGATGAAGGCAATCGAGCGGCCGATCGGCTCAGCTTCCGGATCAACGAAGATCGAAGACACCACGCTGACGATGTCGGCCATCGATACGGGCGCGATGACATACTCGGAAATGCCCGAACGGATGAGTTCGCGGTACAAGCCGACATCGTTGTAGTGGCCGACAACCACCACCTTGGAGGTCGGGTCACAATGCTCGGAGAGCTGGGCGAGTTGTTCCAGCAACAGCTTCGGCTCGCTGCGCGATTCAAGCAGGATCAGGTTCGGTGTCGGCGCCGACTGATAGAATTCGATAGCGGTAGGGATGCCCCCCATATGCACTTTCAGATGGGCCTTGGCCATGCGGCGATCCTCGCCGGCGCGCTCGACCGGATTGGCTACGCCTTCGGTCTCGCAAAATGCCTGGATCGAAATGCGCGGGATCGGCCGCAACGCCTGCATCGCGGCAATATCCTGCTCCGAGGTTTCGCCGCCCGGTACCTCTGTGTCGTAGGCAAGATTGCTCATTGTCATCACTTTCCGTGACTTGCGCGGCTTAGGGTTTGTTGAGCCTCAACACTCGTTAATATTCGACTTCCGAATTGCCGAGGAATTCGTCCGAAATACCTCTGTCACGATAGACGTCGATCACCGCGCTCCGATTTGCCGCGTCGATGGGTGTCTGTTTGCGCGGTCCGATCAGATCGACCGGATTGGCCATCTGGGCGGCAAGGTTGTTTTGGTACGAACAGCCGAAATCGGCATAGTGCTTGTTTTCCGAAGTCTCCAGCAGGTCTTCGGGCCAGCGCCCGCATTTATCCGTCTGAGCCTTCACCGAGACGTAGGCGACACGGACCGGGGCGGACGCTTCGACCGAACCGGATTGATAGGACCGCATGGCGATCCGCTTCCGGCTGATGCCGCTGGCCATGGCAAGCCTGGCGAAATCGCGGCCGGCGGCGGCCGCCGCGATTTCGTTGGCCGAACCGCTCGGAATCTCGATCGTCAGCACCGGAGCCGCGCTCCTGTCGTATCCGTCCAGGAAGCCCAGGAGCGTGTCGCGCTGGGATCTGGTCATGCCACGGTCGCCGGCGCCGACCGGAAGGTCGATCTTCTGTATCTTCTCGGCTATGACGATCGGATGGGTGGTGCGATAATCGTCCGGTATGGCACCCACCGTGACGCTGTCGCGATTGGCGCAGCCGGCCAGCAATGCCGCCACCGCGATCGCCATAATGGGAACGGCCGGCCGCCAGATTCGCGAATGGACCGACCGCGTCGCGGTGATCGCCCGTGCCTTCGATGCTGCCTTAGACATGACCGCTTCCCCGCTTACTTGTAGATGAAGCCGACAACGCCGTGGTAACGGCCGTTGGGCTTGTCGGTCTGCATGGTGCCGTAGACACGGTTGACGCGGCCAAGGAAAATGCCGGCACCATCGCTGGCGGCGTTGAAATTGTCATCCGGCTTGGCAAGATCGTTGCGCGCCACCGGCTTCACCAGATACGGCGTAATGATGATGACGAGCTCGGTCTCGTTGCGAACGAAATCCCTGCTGCGGAACAGCGCGCCAAGCACTGGAATCTTTGTCAGACCGGGCAAGCCGTTGACGGCTTGCCTGAGATCATCGCGGACAAGGCCGGCAATCATCATCGAGCCGCCCGAAGGCAGTTCCACTGTTGTGTCGGCCAAGCGCTTGCGGAGCGACAGGGCGTTCATGCCGGGGCTTGTTACGCCTTCGGACAAAGATACTGATCCCTCCGTTGTCGGCTCGGAGACCGAGGTCCTGACCTTCAGGCTGATGCGGCCGGGAGACAGCACCACCGGCTGGAATTCCAGGCCAATGCCATATTCGATCTTCTCGATTGAATAGGTCTTCAGACCTGTCTGGTTATCGTTGGATACGGCTTGGGAAACGCTGGTCACCATATTGTATTCACCGCCGACCTTGAAGGTCGCCTTCTCGCCGGATACCGCTGTCAGTGTTGGCTCGGCCAGGGTTTTCATGACGCCTGACTGTTCCATGGCGTTGATGTAGGCCTGCAGCGTCGAGCTGCCGATGGCGAGGCCCGAGTTCGACAGCGACTTGCCCAAACCGGTGAAATTGTCGCTTACCGCACCCCAGCTGATGCCGTTGCTGCTGCCGCTGCCCATCATATTGACGCCGAGCTGCTTCATCACCGAGCGGCTGACTTCCGCAACCGTCACCTTCAGCGTGACCTGGTCGTCGCCGATGATCTGCAGCAGGTTGACGATCTGGCTGACGCGACGCTCGGCATCCGGGTTGTCAATGGCGACGCCAGCCTCGGCCGAACCGCCGGCGGCAGTCTGCGAATATTGTCCCGTGGTCGCTTCACCGCCCGACACGAAGATGGTGGCCAGCTGTTCCGCCCGCTTGGCATCCAGGGGCGTGTCCACGGTTCCGGTCAGAACGACATTGTCGTTCAGGAGTTCGACTTTGACGGTCGATGACGGGATGAAGCGCCTGATATAGTCCTCCAGCCCGGCAACATCGCGTTCGACCGCCAGATCAAGGCTGACGATCTGCTCGCCATTCGGGCCAAAGACGAAGATGTTGGTCTCGCCGACCGCCTTTCCGAACAGATAGATGCGCCTGGCAGTGCGGGTCACCGCGTCGGCTACAGCTGGGTTGGCGACGAGAATATCGTAGGCATCGCTCGGCAGGTCGATGACCACCGATTTGTTCAGTCCGAGCTTGACCCGCTGGGTGGCGGTCGAAGCCGTGACCCTGGCGTTGTCGCCTGCTGCGCTGGCACAGAGAACGCCATATGCATTCGTTCCAAGGAAAAGCAGGCCGATCGCCGCAGCCAGCGTGACCGGCAATTTGGTTTTTAGCCTCATTTCCTCGCCCCCACTTCGGAAACTTCGCCCGACTTGATCAACCGCACGGTTCCGCGCCGGCCATTGCCGGAAACCAGGTAATCGGCTTCGCCCACATTCTTGTCCTGACTGTCCTTGATCGAGCGCAGCGCCAATGTCAGGCGATCCGCCATCTGCTGTGCGACGGTGATGATCTCGGACTGCTGCGGCGTCAGTTCCAGGGTGGCGGTCTGGCCAACCCTGGTCTTCTTACCTTCCTCGTCCTCCTGAATGGTCTGGTCGATCGCCAGGACGCGAATGTTCTTCAGGATAGTTTCGGTCGTGAAGCCCGGACCACCGCCATTGGCGGGATCGGCTCTGCGGGTCATGATGACGTCGACGAAATCGTTGGGAAGAATAAAGCCACCGGCCGAGGTGTCGGCCGAGATGCTTGTGGCAACGGCCCGCATGCCGGAGGGCAGGATCGACGACATGAAGCTTTGCCCTTCACCGATCAGCTTCGAGCGCCGCAGCGGCTCGCCGGCGTAGAGCGCCACGCGAGCGACGGCGCCCTTCAGCTTGTCCAGCGCTTCAGGCTCGGCGGCGCGGGTGATGAAATTTGCGTTGATGCCTGCGGACGGCCATGACTCCCAGGAAATGTTGTTTTCAAGCGGACTGCCCATCGGAACGTCGCCGGAAAGAACAAGCACATCCTGCAGCGCGATCGCCGGCGCCTGAGGACCGGAATCGACAACCGGAGGCGGCGGAGCCACGACCATGTTCTTCGCGACATAGCCTGCACCACCGGCCGCGGCTATCGCCACGCTCAGAATAATCAATCGGGATGCTGGCATCTGTCCGAACCTCGCCTTGGCAAACCACGTAGCCAAGCGGGACTTTGCAGCGGCAATCGTCAAAACAAGGTTAATGTTATACTTACGATCGTGATTAATTTAACGTTTACATAAATTGGACCGACAAGCCCGGCCCGAAGGAAAACGTGGCCAACTCGCCTGCTCGGCGCCAATGGCGTAAAGCGAAATTCAGCCCGCCAGCCTGGTAAGTGCCCAGGCCATCAACGGCGAGTCGGAATAGGTGAGCAGACCGCCAATGCCAAGCGCAATGCCGTACGGAACGCCGGTCGCCTCATCGGCGAAATGGCGCAGGAACGGATTGTGGCTTGTGACGGCGGCAAGCGGCGATTTTCGATAGGCGAGGATGGCTAGCGTCAGCAGGCCGCCGATGAATGTCGAGGCGACGAGGTATTCGATGAGATGGATGTTCAGTCCCATCCACATGGCAGTGGCAGCCAGAAGCTTGGCGTCGCCGCCGCCCATGCCGCCCAGCGCGAACAGGCCGAACGTCACCGCGAGAACCAGGCCGGCGGCGGCGAAATGCCAGCCATAGGTGGCCCAGTCCATGCCGGTCAAAGGCGCAACCAAGGCGAAGACAACCACAAGCAACACCGGCACGCGATTGGCGATCGTCATCGAAAGCATGTCGGAGATCGCGGCAAAAAGCATGCAGAACGGAAACACGACGAAGATCACGGCTTCAAGCATCGGCGCGCCTATGACCCAATTGCATCTGGCCCCAGCCTAATCCTATTCGATTAACGACTGATGAGGCCTAAATTTCAAATCATACCAGGACTAAATAAGGGCCGCCAGTGCGGCGGCCCTTATTTCAGAACAACCGAACCCGTTACGGTCAGCTACCGTTCACCTTAGTGGAGATGGCGGTGAACTTGGCGTTCAGCGAGTTGCCGAGCTGGCCGGCGCCGACCATGATGGCGAGTGCGATAAGAGCGGCGATCAGACCGTATTCGATAGCGGTCGCGCCGGATTCGTCCTTCACAAAACGTGCGATGAGGTTAGACATTCGAGCTCCTACTCCAATTGTTACAGCACTTCCGTCAACTTCTCTTGGTGGCTGATCGGATACTGCGAATCTAAGGAGAAGCTGTTTCAATCGGCTTAATAAACAGGCTTACCGATTCCTTTCCCGCTTCGACGAGATTGCGTGGTTAACCCAGAACTAAAATACCCGCCGCTAGGCGCCCGGGCTGACAAAAGGCGCAAAAGGCGCAATTCGGCAAAGACGTTCCAGCCGTGCCGGCTAGGCCCAATGCCGGTTCCGGCTTGATCCTGAACTCCAGCCGCTTAACGGTTGGTTCACCAATCTCGTTCATGTTCCGTTGAACAGTTTGCCAGGGGGCGCCTCAATGGCCGGGCCGAGATCATCATTTCCAGTTGCCGTGCTTTTTGCCGCAGCGGCTTTCGCCTTTCCAGCCAAGGCCGGCGCCGGCATCGAGGTGACGATGAACCAGGCAAAGATCATCAAATTGTCGCGCGCCGCCGATACGATTGTCGTCGGCAATCCGGCGATCGCCGACGCCTCCGTGCAGGACGCATCGACGATCGTACTGACCGGCAAGGGATTTGGCGTCACCAATCTCGTCGTCCTCGACCAGGAGGGTAACCCGATCGTCGATGAGCAAATAACCGTCGTGCGCCAGGCAGCGTCGTCGGTGCGCATCTATCGGCGTTCCGAAGTACAGACCATGTCCTGCGCGCCATATTGCGAAAGCTCGTATAAGAGCGATGCCGAGAAGGCCTCTGAAGCCGAAATGAGCGCCGGGCATTAGCTAGCCGACGTGTCCGCCTTTGGCGGGAACGTGCTTCGGTTATCGCCGGGTTAAGGCCTTCCCGTTGAATTTAACGGTCATTCCAACCGGACTTCAATCGGTTCCGACTAAGGGTGGGACCGATACAGAAGCGGCATCGGCGGGCAGAGGACATGAACAAGGCAGGACGAGCAGGTTCTCCAAGACGGTTTTTGGGCGACCGCCGCGGAAGCACGGCGATCGAATTCGCCATGCTTGCAATTCCTTTCGCGCTTCTTGTCTTCGCCATCCTGGAGAGCTGCATTTCTTTTGCCGCACAGGAAGTGATGGCAAACGCCACCGACGACATCGCGCGCCAGCTGCGTACCGGCCAACTAAGACCGGCCGATGTGTCCGGGACCAAGCTGCGGGATATGATCTGCACCAAATTGGAGATCATGGTCGCCAAGACCTGTCCCGGATTGCTGGTGGACTTGCGGGAATATCCGACCTTCGCCGATGCGGCGCTGGCCGGTTTCAAGATTCAGGATGGCGATGTCGTGCTGACCAAGGGCACGAGCACACAGACCTTCACCGTCGCACCTGGCCTGGCGGAGTCGAGAAACATGCTGCGTGTTTTTTACAAATGGCCGGTGATGACCGACTTCATGGCCAAATCGATGGCCAACCTGAAGGACGGCAAAACGCTGCATTTTGCTTCGATCACTTGGCAGAACGAGCCGTTCGACAACTGAACCACGTAGTCGCTTGAAAAGGGCAAAGCCATGATTCGTGCGGGGGCACAGCTGGGCATCGCAGGGATTTGTACAAGAGCAGTCCGGCTTTGCTCGGACCGCCGCGGTATTGCGGCTGTCGAGTTTGCCCTCATCGTGCCTGTCCTGTTGATCATGTACTTTATGACAATGGAGGCCTCGCAAGCCATCGAGACCAGCAAGAAGGTCAGCCGCATCGGCAGCATGGTAGCGGACCTCGTCACGCAGCAGCAGACCGTCAAGGCGGCCGATGTCGATGCCATCATGGCGATCGGCAGTTCCACGCTCCAGCCCTACAACCGCTCGAAACCGAAGATCATTATCACGGCGATACAGGTGACGAACGAGACGACGCCGAAAGTCCTGGTCGTGTGGTCGCGCAAACTGGTCGATGGCGTCTCTAGCGTCGACGCTGTCAAGGATTCCACCACAACGGTCCCGAGCGCGCTCAAGATCAAAGGCACGTTCCTCATTCGGGTCGAAAGCGATCTCGCCTACAAGCCAATCATCACCTGGTCGGCGGACGGCCAAAGCCGGTTCGGGTTGAGCTCGGTCTTCAATTCGATATCGATGGCGGAAACTTATTATCTGCGGCCGCGCAGGAGCCCGACCATTCCGTGCAGCGATTGCTGACGCCTGAAGCCCGCTAACCGGTCTGTTGCTATTGCTTGCGACCGCGGGCCGAGACTAGACGCACGATGGCTGCAGCCAGCACATAGTCCCTCGGACCGGCAACGGTTCGGCGACGATACCGATACGGAACGTTCCGATAACATCGCGCCAATCGGCTCGCGCCAGGTTTGTGCAAGACGCATCCAGCAGCAAAGCCAGTACGGCGGCGAATGCCGTCAGGGCAAGCCTCATGCGAGCTCCGCGCCGCGCATTTCCATCCGCAGATCGACCATGCCGCGATTCGTCTCTCCGGGACCAGCACGCCAAGCCGTGCCGTTGGGTTTCCGAATTGCCAATGGCGGCGCGGAACCCTATGTCTGAGCCAACACACAGGCAATGATGAACCTTTCGATGGCACGCGCCTTCCTTTTTGTCCTCGACTCCTTCGGCATCGGCGGCGCGGCCGATGCCGAACGTTATGGCGACACCGGCTCTAATACGTTCGCACACATCGCGCGGGCCTGCGCAGAAGGCCGCGCCGATCGCGAAAGCCTGCGTGCCGGACCCCTTCTTGTACCAAACATGCTCGCGCTCGGCCTCGGCCAGGCCGCGGCAACGGCGACGGGTTTCAGGTTCGAGAATGCCGGCAGTGCGCCGCTTGCCGCCGCCTTTCACGGCGCGGCCCAAGAGGTTTCGAGCGGCAAGGACACGCCATCGGGCCATTGGGAAATAGCCGGCCTGCCGGTCCGTTTCGACTGGGGTTACTTCCCAGACAAGATTCCCGCCTTTCCGGCCGAGTTGACCGACGCAATGGTGCGTGAAGGGAAGGTGCCTGGCATCCTCGGCAATTGCCATGCTCCGGGCACCGAGATTATCGAACGGTTCGGCGAAGGCCATATCCGCACCGGCAAGCCGATCTGCTACACCTCGATCGACTCCGTCCTGCAGATCGCCGCGCATGAGGTTCATTTCGGCCTGGAACGGCTTTACGAGTTCTGCAAAGTGGTGCGCAGGCTCGTCGATCCGCTGAATATCGGCCGCGTCATCGCGAGGCCGTTTATCGGTGAAACCGCCGCCACGTTCGAGCGAACGCATAATCGTCGCGACTATGCCGTACCGCCGCCGGAACCGACGCTGCTCGATCGGCTGACGGCGCGCGGCAGCCGGGTTATCGCGATCGGCAAGATCGGCGACATTTTCGCCCATCGGGGGATCTCGGAAGTCCGCAAGGCTGCCGGCAACATGGCGATGTTCGACAAAACGCTTGGTGCCATGGAAGACGCCCGCGACGGCGACCTCGTCTTCGCGAACTTTGTCGACTTCGACACCGAGTTCGGGCATCGGCGCGACGTTGCGGGATATGCCGCCGCACTCGAAGCTTTCGACCGGCGCCTGCCCGAGGCATTCGCACGGCTGAGGCCAGGCGATCTGCTCATTTTGACCGCCGATCACGGCAACGATCCGACGTGGCGCGGCACCGACCACACGCGCGAGCGTATTCCGATTATCGGGACACGGCCGGGTTTCAAAGGCGCAGAGATCGGACTGAGGACAACATTTGCCGACATCGGCGAAACCGTGGCCGAACATCTCGGGCTGGCGCGCGGCCGTCACGGCACCTCCTTCCATGCCACGATAGGTGGCCATGCCTGAGCTGCCGGAGGTAGAGACAGTCAGGCGCGGTCTGCAGCCGGCCCTTGAAGGTGCCCGCATTGTCGGTGTCGAGGCACGCCGGCCGGATTTGCGGTTTCCGTTCCCCGAGAGATTTTCGGAGCGGCTGACCGGCAAGACGATTGCGGCGCTCGGCCGCCGTGCCAAATATCTGACAATGCACATGGACAACGGCCCGGTTCTGATCTGCCATCTCGGCATGTCGGGTTCGTTTCGCATCGAAACGGCCGACGAGAGCGCAACGCCCGGCGCGTTCCACCACGAACGTTCGAAAAACACTGCTCACGATCACGTCGTCTTCGACATCGCATCCCCTGCCGGCGTCCGCTCTCGCGTGATCTTCAACGACCCGCGCCGCTTCGGGTTCATGCTGTTTTCGGAAGGCGAGCCCGACATGCATCCGATGCTGGCGGGATTAGGCGTCGAGCCTACAGGCAACGCACTGGACGGCGCGCTGCTCGCTTCGTTGCTGAAAGGTCGCAAGTCACCGCTGAAAGCGGCACTTCTGGACCAGAGGCTGATTGCCGGGCTAGGCAATATCTACGTCTCGGAAGCGCTTTGGCGGGCCGGCCTGTCGCCGCTGCGCGAAGCGGGCACCCTCGCGAGAGCCGGCAAGAAAGCCAAAGAGCAGAGCGAACGCCTGGCCGAAGCAATCCGCTCGGTCGTCGCCGATGCGATCGCCGCCGGCGGCTCGTCGTTGCGCGATTATATGCAGACCGATGGATCGCTGGGCTACTTCCAGCATTCCTTCGCGGTTTACGATCGCGAGGGGGAAGCCTGCTCCAAGCCTGGTTGTGGCGGCCACATCGAGCGTATCGTGCAAAGCGGTCGTTCGACTTTCCACTGCCGGGCCTGTCAGGCTTGAACCAGAAGCGAGGAGGAGCAAAGCATGGGCTATGAAACCATCATCGTCGAAACCCGCGGCAAGGTCGGGCTGATTACGCTGAACCGGCCGCAGGCGCTCAACGCGCTGAATTCACAAGTGCTGGCGGAACTGGTCGCGTCGGTGAATAGCATGGGCGCCAATGCCGACATCGGCGCCATGGTCATCACTGGTTCGGAAAAGGCTTTCGCGGCAGGTGCCGATATCAAGGAAATGCAGTCCATCTCCTATGTGGATGCCTATCTGCAGGATTTCTTCGTCGGCTGGGAAGAATTTACGCGGGCACGAAAGCCGATCATCGCGGCGGTGGCGGGCTATGCGCTGGGGGGCGGCTGCGAACTGGCGATGATGTGCGACTTCATCATCGCCGCCGACACCGCCAAGTTTGGCCAACCCGAGATCACGCTGGGCGTCATGCCCGGCATGGGCGGATCGCAGCGCCTGACCCGCTTTGTCGGCAAGTCAAAGGCGATGGATATGTGCCTGACGGGTCGAATGATGGACGCAGCCGAGGCCGAGCGTTCCGGCCTTGTCTCGCGCGTGGTGCCAGCCGGCGAGTTGATCGAGGAAGCGCTTAAGGCAGCGTCCAAGATCGCTGGTTTTTCCTTGCCGTCGGTGATGATGGCAAAGGAGGCCGTCAACCGCGCCTATGAGACGACGCTCACCGAGGGTCTGCGGTTCGAGCGCCGGCTGTTTCATTCGCTGTTTGCGCTGGATGACCAGAAGGAAGGCATGGCGGCCTTCACCGGCAAGCGGAAGCCGAATTTCACGAACCGATGAGATGACGAAGGCGCCGGTCAAAAAGAAAGCGCTGCAGCGTTGACGCGCCGGAAAAGCTGAACTATAAGCCGCACCAATCGAGGCGGCCCTGTGGCTGCCCGTTTGTTTTTTGCGCCCTGCGGTATCCCGCAAGCGCCCACCAGATCAGAAGAGAGGCACCATGGCCAATACCTCCTCGGCCAAAAAGGCAACGCGCAAGATCGCCCGTCGCGCAGCGATCAACAAGAACCGCCGCTCCCGCGTCCGGACCTACATCCGCCAGGTCGAAGAGGCGCTCGCAGCTGGCGACAAGGCGGCCGCACAGGCTGCCTTCAAGGTGGCCGAGCCGGAATTGATGCGCGCCGCGACCAAGGGCGTGGTGCACAAGAACACGGCATCGCGCAAGGTGTCGCGGCTGGCCCAACGGGTCAAGGTGCTGTCGGCCTAATATACCTTTTCCTGAACTGCGCTTCTTCAAACCCGGCCAATCGCGCCGGGTTTTTTTCGTTTGCCGGCAAGTACTTAAAAGAAAGCCCGCAAAATGGCGCTCCGCGGGCATTTCAAAGTTCGAAATGCTTTGCCGGCATATACATGCCTGCTGATATTCGCAGCCTTCGAAACCGCCAATGCGAAAATTTCCGAACGTCACAGATTACTGTTTTTTTTCAGAGGCTTACCGATGGTGATCCACAGCTTGTTCACATCGGCTGTGGCCGATAGGCGGCAATTGGCTGTCAAGTGAATTATTTCAGAAAATTTCGCGTTGTGTGGCCTTTTTCATATTCGCCGGAAAAGGGTTTGAATCACAATGGCTTTGTCAAAATCAACTGTTGCAGCATGGCGTTCGAAACGTCCCTTGCTAGTCAGATTCCTTAAAAATCCGGTAGGGGTGGCCTTGCCCTATCCACAGCGATTTCGGTAATGTCTGTCCATCGAAGGGACGGGCCCTTGGCCCTTGACCAGCCTGAAACCGGCCAGCTCAAATTGGCAGAGTTTACACCGCGGATTCAACTCCGCGGACGGGGTTGGTTTGTCTTTTCGATACGGTAGGGGACTGGCGTAATTGTACATGGCAGGTCGACGGTGCGCCGGCGGTTTTTCGCCGGACGGCATTTTGTTGCCCTGACATGACCAAAGCGGATCGGCTCTTCGGCGCCGGACCGACAACGAGGCGATTCATCAGCCGGCGGCGGCGATGGTGTCGCAGCGAAGACACGGTCGCCGGAAACATGGATGCAGGAGGCGCATCCCCGGCGGAAAACAGGTACAAGAGACAAGGAACTCGATCATGCAGAGCGGCGGCATCGAAAGGGAGCTTACAGGCGACCTCCCATTTCCTGGAACGTTAATCGGAAGGAACGACATGGCGGCTTCCAATGAAGCTGAACAGAAGTTCGATCGGGTCAAGGCCCAGTTGAAGGCGCGTCTGGGAACCGAGGTCTATTCGAGCTGGTTCGGGCGCATGAAGGTCGCTGAATCCTCTAAGGGCATTGTCCGCATCTCAGTGCCAACCGCATTCCTGCGTTCATGGATCAACGGCCACTATCTCGATCTCATCACCGAGTTGTGGAAGCACGAGGATCCGGAGATCCTCAAGATCGAGATAGTGGTTCGCACCGCCACACGGCAGGGCCGCAACAGCGTCGAGCCAGAAGTGGCCCCGGCGCGCAAGATGACCAGGCAGACGCAAACCGCGCTCTCTGCGGGCACGGCGAGCCCCAGCAGGGTCGAACGGGTCCCGGTACCCCGCCCGGGGATGCCGGCAGAAACCGAGTTCCGGCACAATGTTCTCGGTTCGCCACTCGATCCACGCTATACTTTCACCTCCTTCATCGAAGGACAATCGAACCGAGTGGCTTTTGCCGCCGCCAAGGCGGTCGCGGAATCGCAGTCGAGCGCGGTGCGTTTCAATCCGCTCTTTCTTCACGCGACGGTCGGGCTGGGCAAAACGCACCTGTTGCAGGCGATCGCCGCAGAATCGCTGAAGCAGAATCCGAAATCGCGGGTCGTCTATCTGACGGCTGAGTATTTCATGTGGCGGTTCGCCACCGCGATCCGCGACAACAACGCACTGACGCTGAAAGAACAGCTGCGCGACATCGACCTCCTCATCATCGACGACATGCAGTTCCTGCAGGGCAAGTCGATCCAGCACGAATTCTGCCATTTGATCAACATGCTGCTCGACAGCGCCAAGCAAGTGGTGGTCGCTGCCGACCGGCCGCCGTCGGAATTGGAGTCGCTGGAGCCACGCGTCCGCTCGCGCCTCAACGGCGGCGTCGCGCTGGAAATGTCAGCCCCGGATTTCGCCATGCGTATCGGTATGCTCAAGCTCAGGCTTGCCACCGCCAAGCTCGACGATGCGTCGCTCGATATTTCCGAAGAGATCCTCAACCACGTCGCCCGCACGGTGACCGGCAGCGGACGCGAGCTCGAAGGTGCCTTCAACCAGCTTTTGTTTCGTCAATCCTTCGAACCGCAGATCACCATCGACCGCATCGACGAGATCCTTGGCCACATCTATCGTTCGGGCGAACCCAAGCGGGTGCGTATCGAGGACATCCAGCGCATCGTCGCGCGCCACTACAACGTGTCGAAGACCGAACTTCTGTCCAACCGGCGCACACGCACCATCGTCAAGCCACGGCAGGTCGCCATGTATCTGTCGAAGGTGATGACGCCGCGCTCGCTGCCGGAGATCGGGCGGCGGTTCGGCGGTCGTGACCATACGACCGTGCTGCATGCGGTGCGCAAGATCGAGGATCTTTCCGGTGCCGACAACACACTGGCGCAGGAACTCGAATTGCTGAGAAGGCTGATCAACGACCAGGCCTGACGGCCCGAAAAACGCCGGCTCGCGGACTCCGGCCTTTTTATCCCCAGAAAGCCCGTGCAGCCGGTCCGAACCGGTGGCGCGGGCTTGCGTTTGCCGGGTTTTTCCTGTCAGTTTACGCAGATTCTGAGCCTGTTCAGACCTTTCGCGGGGCGCCGCTTGCCGGAGACCCGTTCATTCATTCAAGCGAGCCTGTTTCGTCATGCGTGTTATCCTGGAACGGTCAAATCTCCTGAAGTCGCTCAACCATGTTCACCGCGTGGTCGAGCGGCGCAATACCATTCCGATCCTGTCGAACGTGCTGCTCAGCGCCGAGGGGGCCAGCCTTGAAATGAAGGCGACCGACCTCGACCTGGAGGTGACCGAAGCAACGCCGGCAAAGGTCGAACGTGGCGGGGCGACGACGGTCCCGGCACATCTGCTCTACGACATCGTGCGCAAGCTTGCCGACGGCGCGGAGGTGGCGCTGAAGACCGACGAAGACGGCAACGCCATGACGGTGACGTCGGGGCGCTCGAGCTTCCGCCTGCAATGCCTGCCGCAGTCCGACTTTCCCGAGCTTTCAGCCGGGTCGTTCTCGCATATTTTCCGGCTCGATTCCGTCGGACTAAAGGGCCTCATTGAAAAGACCCAGTTCGCCATCTCGACCGAGGAGACGCGCTATTATCTGAACGGCATTTATCTGCACACGCACGAGGCCGGCGGCAAGCTGAAGCTGCGCTCTGTCGCGACCGACGGCCACCGGCTGGCGCGCGCCGAGATCGATGCGCCGGCAGGCTCTGAGGGCATGCCTGGCGTCATAATCCCGCGAAAGACGGTCAGCGAGCTGCAAAAGCTGGTCGACGATCCCGATGTTGCAGTCACCACCGAGTTGTCCGACACCAAGATCCGTTTCACCATCGGCAGCGTTATCTTGACCTCCAAGCTGATCGACGGCACTTTCCCGGACTACCAGCGCGTCATTCCGACCGGCAACGACAAGAAGCTGATTATCGATCGCCAGAGTTTCGCCGCTGCCGTCGATCGCGTTTCGACCATTTCGTCCGAACGCGGCCGGGCGGTGAAGCTTTCGATCGCCGAAGGGCAGGTCACGCTTGCGGTCAACAACCCGGATTCGGGCAGTGCCACCGAGGAACTGGCGGCCGACTATTCGTCCGATCCGATCGAAATCGGCTTCAACGCCAAATACCTGCTCGACGTTGCCGCGCAACTGACCGGCACGGAGGCGAAGTTCATGCTGGCGGATGCCGGTTCCCCGACGCTGATCCACGACATGGCCGACGAGACCGCGCTCTACGTGCTGATGCCGATGCGGGTGTAGGGCCCGAACGGGGCCATCTTGCTGTCGTGACCAGATCTGCAAAACCGCAGCAGACGTACATAAGTAAGCTCACACTTACGAATTTCCGCAACTATGCGGCGTTGGCAATCGACCTTGATCCCGGTGCTGTGGTTTTCTCCGGCGACAATGGCGCCGGCAAGACCAATCTGCTTGAAGCGATCTCGCTGCTCACGCCGGGCCGCGGCCTGCGCCGCGCACCCTATTCCGAGGTGGCGCGCGAAGGCGGCGACGGTGGCTTTGCGCTGCATGCCCGGCTTGACGGGCCGGAAGGCCAGGTCGAGATCGGTACCGGAATATCGGGCAGCGACGGCGAAGCCGGCCGGCGGGTGCGGATCAACGGCGCGACGGCACGCTCAGCCGAAGACATGCTGGAATGGCTGCGCGTGGTCTGGCTGACACCGGCCATGGACGGCCTGTTCCCCGGGCCGGCTGCCGACCGCCGGCGCTTCCTAGACCGGCTGGTGCTGGCGATCGATCCTGGCCACGGCCAGCGCGCGCTTGACTACGAAAAGGCAATGCGCGGCCGCAACAGACTGCTCGCCGACGGTTCACGCGACGGTGCCTGGTTCGATGCGATCGAGATGCAAATGGCCGAGACCGGCGTGGCGATTGCCGCGGCGCGTGCCGAACTGGTGCGCCTGCTCGCCGCCATGATCGACCGGCTGCCCGGCGACGGACCGTTTCCGCAAGCCGACATCGGCATCTCTGGCGAACTGGAAGGCGAACTCGGTATTTTGCCGGCCGTCGACGTAGAGGAACGGTTCCGTCGTGCGCTTGCCCAGGGGCGCGACCGCGACCGCACCGCCGGACGCACGCTCGACGGCCCGCACCGTTCCGACCTCGTGGTGCGCCACCGGCCCAAGGCGATGCCGGCCGAGCTCTGTTCGACCGGCGAGCAGAAGGCGCTGCTGGTCGGCATTGTCTTGTCGCATGCGCGGCTAACCGGCGAGATGTCGGGCATGACACCGATCCTGCTGCTCGACGAGATCGCCGCCCATCTCGACGGCGGTCGACGGGCGGCCTTGTTCTCGATCCTGGAGGAACTAAACTGCCAGGCCTTCATGACCGGGACCGATGCCGCGTTGTTTGACAGCCTCAAGGGACGCGCGCAATTCCTGACCGTCGATCACGGCACGGTCAGGCCGACCATTTGAACTTGGTTCATGGCGCACTTCTGAGCGGCATGCATTGATACCTGACAAGCTTTTTCCTCCGCTATATGGTCCGGCGATGATCACAGCCGCCCTCACCGATGAAGAGCTCGAACGCTACGCCCGCCACATCGTGCTGCCCGAGATCGGCGGCGCCGGCCAGCAGCGGCTGAAGCGGGCGCGGGTGCTCGTCATTGGCGCCGGCGGATTGGGAGCGCCGGTGCTCGAATATCTCGCCGCCGCAGGGATTGGCACTCTCGGTATCGTCGACGACGACATCGTTTCGCTTTCCAACCTGCAACGACAAGTGATCCACGCCACGGACGATGTCGGGGTGGCGAAAACCGACAGCGCCAGAGCGGCGATCATCCGCATCAATCCAAACGTCGTCGTGGAAGAGCACAATTTCAGGCTGACCGTGGACAACGCCCCTACCCTCATTGCCCGTTATGACATCGTCGTTGACGGCTCCGACAATTTCGAGACACGCTACGCGGTGGCCGACGCCTGCGCCGCGGAAAGCCGGCCGCTCGTGCATGCCGCCGTTGGCCGCTTCGACGGCTCGGTCACCGTACTGAAGCCATTCGAAACCGGCCCGGACGGCAAGTTGAACCCAAGCTACCGCGATCTCTTTCCCGAGGCGCCGCCGCCGGGACTGGTGCCATCCTGCGCGGTGGCCGGCATTGTCGGTGCGCTGACCGGGGTCATCGGCACGCTGCAAGCCATGGAAGCGATCAAGCTGATCACCGGGATTGGCGAGCCGCTGGTCGGACGACTGCTGCTCTACGATGCGCTGGCGGCACGCTTCGACACGATCCGCTACAAGCGAACCAGCCCGTGAGCCTGCCTGCCGACGTTTCCATCGTGCAGCTTGCGGCCGATTTCGACTGTTGGGACGAGGTGCTGGCGCTGGTCATGCGGGCCTTCGCCTTTATGGACGGGGTTATTGACCCGCCGTCCTCGGCGCATCGGCTCACCGTTGAAAATCTCAGGGCTAGAGCGCTGGAGGAGACAGCATTCCTGGCGCTGAAGGAAAACGAGATCGTCGGTTGCGTCTTCATCCTGAAGCGCGCAGACGAGCTCTATGTTGGAAAGCTCGCGGTCGAGCCGGTTCTTCAGGGACAAGGCATTGGAAAACAGCTGATGCAGGCCGTCGAAGATCTTGCCCGCAGCCACAACAGGACCGCCATCGAGCTCCAGACCCGGATCGAGCTGACCGGAAATCACGCAGCCTTTGCCCGCCTCGGTTTTCGTGAAACCGAACGGACAGCGCACAAGGGCTACGACCGGCCGACCTCAATCACCATGCGCAAGGCGTTTTCGTAAGCCAAAGCTATCCAACGACGAACGCGCGGTTGCCGCGGCAAGACCGTGCCGGCGTGACGGCAGGTCACGCCCTCAACGGCAGCACGCGGTCGGGCGGGCGATGACCATCGAAGAAGGCGCGGATATTGATGATCACCTTCTCGCCCATGTCGATACGGCCTTCGAGCGTCGCCGAACCCATATGCGGCAACAGCACGACCTTGCCTTTGTGGGCAAGCTTCAGCAGCTTGCTGTTCAGCGCCGGCTCGTGCTCGTAGACGTCGAGGCCGGCGCCAGCGATCTTGCCGTCATGGATGAGCTTGACCAGCGATTCCTCATCGATGATATCGCCGCGCGCGGTGTTGACTATGTAAGCTGACGGTTGCAGAAGCGCTAGCCGCCGTGCCGAAAGCAGGTGGAAGGTTGCCGGTGTCGATGGACAATTGACCGAGATAATGTCCATGCGGGCGAGCATCTGGTCAAGGCTTTCCCAATACGTCGCTTCCAACTCGTCCTCGATTGCCGGCAGTACGCGGTGGCGGTTGTGGTAGTGGATCGAGAGGCCAAACGCCTTGGCGCGCCTGGCGACAGCGGTGCCGATGCGACCCATGCCGACAATGCCGAGCCGTTTGCCCCAAATGCGCCGGCCGAGCATCCAGGTCGGCGACCAGCCCGCCCATTTCTTATCGCCGGTCAGCACGTTGGCGCCTTCGGCCAGCCGCCGCGGTACGGCCAACATCAGCGCCATGGTCATGTCGGCCGTATCTTCGGTCAACACGTTCGGCGTGTTGGTGACGGTGATGCCTTTCTTGGCCGCTGCCGCAACGTCGATCTTGTCGACGCCATTGCCGAAGTTGGCGATCAGCTTGAGGTTGTCGCCGGCCTGGGCAATCAGCGCCGCGTCGATATTGTCGGTCACAGTCGGCACCAGCACGTCGGCCTCCTTGACCGCCGCCACCAGTTCCGGCTGCGTCATCGGCCTGTCCTCCACATTCAAGCGGGCGTCGAACAACTCGCGCATGCGGGTCTCGACTAGGTCGGGCAACTTGCGCGTGATGACGACGAGGGGCTTCTTTTTGCCTGCCATTGTTTCCTCGAACCCGATCTCGTTGAGACCTCTTTAACCAAGAACGGCGAAACTGAGAGCCGATCGCGGTACCGGTCATCCATGTAACAAGCGGTTCCGCCGAAGACAAAGAAAAATGGGCGCGAAGGCCGATGGGCGGGCGCCGAAAGGAACGAAAGTGTCTGGTTTCGCGTCGCTCCGCCTGACCCTCAGTGCAGCATTCCTCGGCGCTCTCATCCATAGCCCACTGGTGATGGCGCAAAGTGCCGCCGCACCCGCCCAGCGCGTCACGCTCGGACCAAGCGGCTTGCCGCTGCCGCGCTTCGTCAGCCTGAAATCCGGCCGCGTCAACTCGCGCGTTGGGCCGGGCGTCAATTATTCCGTCGACTGGATGTATATGAAGCCAGGCCTGCCGATGGAGATCATCCAGGAGTTCGATACGTGGCGCCGTGTGCGTGATGCCGACGGCTCGGAAGGCTGGATCAATCAGTCGCTGCTTTCGGGCCGTCGCACGGCGATCGTCGCCCCCTGGCAGCGCGGCAAGGACGCTCGCGTCAACCTCCTTGACGACCCGGCAAAAGATGCAGGCGTCATTGCGATCCTCGAACCGGGGGTGATGGGCACAATCAAGTCCTGCGATGGCCAATGGTGCGAAATGACCTTCGACGGCCATACCGGCTGGCTCGCACAGTCGCTCGTCTGGGGTGCCTATCCCGGCGAAAAGGTCAAGAACTGACCTTTCCGAACCGGAGGTCAGGCCAGCGCTGCAAGCACCGGATCCGGCATTTGTTTCGCTGATCTTCGGTTCGGGGATGGTTTAGCGGCCGATGCGGCCGAGATGGGTATCCTGGAAACTGCTCGACAGCTTCAAACCATAGCCCAGAGCGCGGTCGATGGCGATGTGGGCGATCCAGATCAGCGCGACAGCTATCGCCATTGCATTGTCAAAGACGCTGCCGACAAGCGCCAGCAGAACGGGCAAGATCAGTATGTGCAAGGCGTTGTAGGCGACGGCCCCGACGCGCGGCCCGGCCATGTAACCCAGCATCGACAGGTCGGGCGCCAGAATGAGCACGGCAAACAGCCACCAGGAAACACCGGCGATTGCATAGAAGACAAGAGCCGCCACCGCGACGGCGACCCATTCGAGCCGGAGCGTCAAATCCAGGAATTTCATAAGGCGCCGGTCAGTCGCAGCGTTTCGGACGCAGTCTCACCACGATATCGACATTGGCGATCTCCATGCCCTCCGGCGGTTCCGGCAGGTTGGAAACCGTCACCGGGCCGCTGTCGATATCGAAGATCCTGTTTTCGCCCTCGATATAGAAATGATGGTGATCGGAGGTGTTGGTGTCGAAATAAGTCTTCGATCCCTCGACGGCAAGGATGCGGAGAAGACCGGCCTGGGTAAACTGGTGCAGAGCATTGTAGACGGTGGCCAGAGACACCGGCACGCCGGCGGCAAGCGCCTCCTCGTGCAGTTCCTCGGCCGAAAGATGGCGGTCGCCCTTGGCGAAAAGCAGATCGGCCAGCGCGATGCGCTGGCGTGTCGGCCTCAGACCGGCCTCGCGAACGCGCTTGTCCACAGCGACATTATCCTTCCGGCAACCCAGATCCATGTATCCGTCGCGCTCACAGTTCCGCCTCAGACAGGTCCAAAATGGCAGAAATTGAGCATCTGCCGAAACCGGACGTGTCCTGACATATATTCTGTCGACCGAATGCGATCAATAGCGCGCATTGACCCGGGCAGACGGGCAGGTTAAGCGCAAGCGCCGGTTTCCGGCCTGAAACAGATTGTGTTAGGAAACCACCGACAAGGGCGCCTATCGCCCGGGACGATCACGGGGACGAGATTGATGGCGGGTTCGAAATCCAGCTACGGTTACGAGGAATTGCTTGCCTGCGCCCGCGGCGAGCTGTTCGGACCGGGAAATGCGCAGCTGCCCTATCCGCCGATGCTGATGTTCGACCGCATCACCGAGATCAGCGAGACCGGCGGTGCGTTCGACAAGGGTTTCATCCGCGCGGAATTCGATATCAAGCCGGATTTGTGGTTTTTCGCCTGCCATTTCATCGGTAATCCGATCATGCCAGGATGCCTAGGCCTGGACGCCATGTGGCAGTTGACGGGGTTCTATCTCGGATGGCTCGGTGAACCCGGCAAGGGGATGGCGCTGTCGACCGGTGAGGTGAGGTTCAAAGGCATGGTCACGCCTTCGGTCAAGAAGGTGGAGTATGGCGTCGACTTCAAGCGAGTGATGCGCGGTCGGCTTGTGCTTGGCATCGCCGATGGCTGGCTGAAGGCAGATGGCGAGCCCATATACGCGGCAACGGATCTGAAGGTCGGTCTGTCCAAGCAATCGGCCGCCGTCTGAACGAAGACCCTACAGTACGACGTCTTGGACGTCTGATGAACGCTGTAGCACTTTAATTTTGCGCATGGTTCCATTCCGGAAATTGATTTCAGGTTCGGGGTCCGCGCTGGAAGGAGTTGCGAATGAGACGGGTCGTAGTCACAGGTCTCGGCATCGTGTCGTCGATAGGCAACAATGCCAACGAGGTGCAGACCTCGCTGCACGATGCCAGATCCGGCATCAGCTTCTCCGACTCTTTCGCCGAGCATGGCTTCCGTTGCCGGGTGTGGGGTGCGCCGACGCTGGACCCATCGGGCATGATCGACCGTCGCGCCATGCGCTTCCTGTCGCAGGGTGCTGCCTGGAACCATGTCGCAATGGACCAGGCGATCGCAGACGCCGGCCTCGACGGGGCCGACATCACCAACGAGCGCACCGGTATCGTGATGGGCTCCGGCGGACCGTCGACCCGTGCAATCGTCGAGGCGGCCGAGACCACGATCAAAAACGGCAGCCCCAAGCGGATCGGGCCGTTCGCGGTGCCAAAAGCGATGTCGTCGACCGCGTCGGCGACGCTTGCCACCTGGTTCAAGATCCACGGCGTCAACTATTCGATCTCATCGGCCTGCTCGACGTCTGCGCATTGCATCGGCAATGGCTACGAGCTGATCCAGTGGGGCAAGCAGGACATCGTCTTCGCCGGCGGCCATGAGGATCTCGACTGGACGATGTCGGATCTCTTCGATGCCATGGGCGCCATGTCGTCCAAGTTCAACGACAGGGCATCGGTCGCCTCACGCGCCTACGACGTCGATCGCGACGGTTTCGTCATTGCCGGCGGCGCCGGCGTGCTGATTCTTGAAGAGCTCGGGCATGCCAAGGCACGCGGCGCCAAGATCTATGCCGAGATCGTCGGCTATGGCGCGACATCGGACGGCTACGACATGGTGGCGCCGTCGGGCGAAGGCGCGGCGCGCTGCATGAAGCAGGCGCTCGCAACGGTGTCCTCGCCGGTCGACTACATCAATACGCACGGCACCTCGACGCCGGTCGGCGACTCCAAGGAAATGGGCGCCATCCGCGAGGTGTTCGGCGAGAAGATGCCTTTCATCACGTCGACCAAATCGCTAACCGGCCATTCTCTGGGCGCCGCCGGCGTGCAGGAATCGATCTACTCGATCCTGATGATGCAAGGCGGCTTCATCGGCGAGAGCGCCCACATTGAGAACCTCGATCCGGAATTCGAGGGCATGCCGATCGTGCGCAAGCGCATCGACGATGCAAGGATCGACACCGTTTTGTCCAATTCGTTCGGTTTCGGTGGCACCAACGCAACGCTGATTTTCCAGCGCTATTCCGCATAAGGATTTGCCGACCATGGACGGATTGATGAAGGGCAAGCGCGGGCTTGTCATGGGTGTTGCCAACGATCATTCGATCGCCTGGGGTATCGCCCGCAAACTGTCCGAACATGGCGCGGACCTCGCCTTCACCTATCAGGGCGAGGCCTTCGGGCGCCGGGTCAAGCCGCTCGCCGAGAAATTGGGCGCATCCCTGGTGGTGCCTTGCGACGTCGAGGACAGCGTGTCGGTCGCCGCGACTTTCGAGACTTTGGGGAAGGCGTGGGGCGGGCTGGATTTCGTCGTCCATGCAATCGGCTTTTCCGACAAGAACGAGCTGAAAGGCCTCTACGCCGACACGAGCCGCGACAACTTCATCCGCACAATGGTGATCTCCTGCTACTCCTTCACCGAGATCGCCCGTCACGCCGCCACATTGATGAAGGATAGCGGTTCGATGATCACGCTGACCTATGCCGGTTCGGTCCGTGTCATGCCGAACTACAACGTTATGGGTGTCGCCAAGGCGGGGCTGGAGGCCAGCGTCCGCTATCTCGCCAACGACTACGGCCCGCGCGGCATCAGGGTGAACGGCATATCGGCGGGACCGGTACGGACGCTTGCGGGCGCCGGGATTTCCGACGCACGCCACATGTTCTCCTACCAGCAGCGCAACTCGCCGCTACGCCGTACAGTGACGATCGACGAAGTCGGCGGCTCCGCGCTCTATTTGCTGTCCGACCTGTCCTCCGGCGTCACCGGCGAAATCCACTATGTCGATTCCGGCTATCACATCGTTTCCATGCCGACGCTTGACGAATTGAAGCAGACCGACGGCGGGCGGGAATAGCGCGAGCGACGTATCGCCGGCTTGCCCCGCAGGATTTCAGCGTCGCGCCGATAAGACCTTGAACATGCCGTCGCGGGCGAGCTCCGCATGGCTGGAGAAGGCGGCCGCCAGCACCGGTTCGTAGGGAAGTTGACGGTTCGCCACCATGAACAGCCGGCCGCCCGGCTTCAGCGCCTTGCCTGCCGCGCGGATCATGCCGGCACCGATTTCCGGCTCAGTCGCCCGACTGCGATGAAAGGGCGGGTTCATGACGACGACGTCATAGCGGCGCTCGACCGGCTCGCTCAAAAGATCGATCCAGAAGAAACCTGGCTCCACGCCTGTGTTGCCGAGATTGGCCTTCGCCGCCTCCAGCGCCTCGAAATCCGCTTCGTAAAGGTCAAGCGCCGATATGCCAGGTGAGCGGGCGCCGACCTCGGCGGCGACATAGCCCCAACCGGCACAGAAATCCGCAACGCTGCCACGCAGATCGTTGGGCAGATTTTCGATCAGCAGTTTCGATCCGGCATCGATCTTGTCGAAGGAAAACATGCCTGGCGCCGTGCGGAAGCAGCCCTCGACCACCAAATCCGGATTGGCAGCGCGAAGCGTTGCCGCGGCAACGGTATCGGCCGGCCGGCGAAACCAGAAGGCAATGCCGTGATGCTTCGGCAGGTGGCCTTCGAGCGGCACAAGGGCGCCGACATGCTTGCGCAGGCTGGCGATTCCATCGTCCTTGCTGCCGGCGACGACGATCAACCCGCCTGGTGCTGCGCGTTCGACCGCTTCGGCAACGCGCAACTCGTTTTGGCCGCGATGGCGGCCAGCGAGCACAAATGCCGCGTCGAAAGCCTCGCCTTCGACCTGCGGCGTGACCGCGAAGCCGGACGCCTGCAAGGCGCGAAAGTGCGGCCTGAAGCCTTGGACAAGATGAAGCTTGGCATCAAACCCTTCCGGCAAGCGAAAGCCGGGCTCGGCACCGAGAAAGAGTATGCGTTCATCCTTTCGTGGCAGGGAAACAGCACCGGCCTCGAACGAATGGAAAAGCGTTTTCAGCGGCTCGGCGGACATTCACCACTCTTGAACTGCAAGGCTGTTGTTGAAACGCAAACGGGCGCGACCTTCCGGCGCGCCCGCTTCGATTGCATAGTTAGATCAGCTTAGGCGGCGTTTTCTTCGCCTTCGCTCTTCTTGTCGCGCACGATTTCCTTGCCGGTGGCCTGGTCGACGACCTTCATCGACAGGCGGACCTTGCCGCGCTCGTCGAAGCCCATCAGCTTGACCCAGACCTTGTCGCCTTCCTTGACCACATCGGAGGTCTTGGCGACACGATCATTGGCGAGTTGCGAGATGTGGACGAGGCCGTCACGCGGACCGAAGAAATTGACGAAAGCGCCGAAGTCGGCGGTCTTGACGACCGTGCCTTCGTAGATTTCACCGACTTCCGGCTCGGCGACGATGGTGTGTATCCACTTCTTCGCCGCCTCGATCTCCTTGGCATTGGCCGAGGCGATCTTGACGGTGCCGTCGTCCTCGATGTTGATCTTGGCGCCGGTCTTTTCGACGATCTCGCGGATGACCTTGCCGCCCGAGCCGATCACGTCGCGGATCTTGTCGGTCGGGATGTGCATGACCTCGATGCGCGGCGCGAACTCGCCGAGCTCGGCACGTGCGCCGGACAGCGCGTGGGCCATTTCGCCGAGAATGTGCTGACGGCCATCCTTGGCCTGGTCGAGGGCGATCTTCATGATCTCCTCGGTGATGCCCTCGATCTTGATGTCCATCTGCAGCGAGGTGATGCCGTAGGCGGTGCCGGCAACCTTGAAGTCCATGTCGCCGAGGTGGTCCTCGTCGCCAAGGATGTCGGAGAGCACGGCGAAGCGCTCGCCTTCCTTGATCAGGCCCATCGCAATGCCGGCGACCGGCTTGGCAAGCGGCACGCCGGCATCCATCAGAGCCAGCGAGGTGCCGCAGACGGTAGCCATTGACGACGAGCCGTTGGACTCGGTGATCTCCGAAACGACGCGCAACGTATAGGGGAACTGGTCGGCGGTCGGAAGCATCGGCCGGATGGCGCGCCAGGCGAGCTTGCCATGGCCGATTTCGCGGCGGCCCGGCGAACCCATGCGGCCGGTTTCACCGACCGAATAGGGAGGGAAGTTGTAGTGCAGGAGGAACTTCTCCTTGTACATGCCGGTCAACGAATCGACATACTGCTCGTCCTCGCCGGTGCCGAGCGTGGCGACAACCAGTGCCTGGGTCTCGCCGCGAGTGAACAGCGCCGAGCCGTGCGTGCGCGGCAGGACGCCGACTTCCGAGACGATCTTGCGGACCGTCTTCAGGTCGCGGCCGTCGATGCGCGAGCCGGTGTCGAGAATGTTCCAGCGCACGACCTTGGCCTGGAGCTCCTTGAACACGGTGCCGATCTGTTCGGACGTGTATTTGGCCTCTTCGCCTTCTGCCGGCGCGAACGCGGCCTTGACCTTCGCCTTGACGGCGTCGACGGCGGCATAGCGCTTCTGCTTGTCGGTGATCTTGTAGGCGTCGCGAAGCTCGCCTTCGACGATCTTGAGCATCTCGGCTTCAAGTGCGGAATAGTCCGGCGCGGTGAAGTCGCGCGGGTCCTTGGCCGCGACTTCAGCCAGCTTGATGATCGCGTCGATCACCGGCTGGAAGCCCCTGTGGCCGAACATGACGGCGCCAAGCATAAGGTCCTCGCCGAGTTCCTTGGCTTCGGACTCGACCATCAACACGGCGTCGGCGGTGCCGGCGACGACCAGGTCGAGCTTCGATTCCTGCATCTCGTCGACATGCGGGTTGAGCACATATTCGCCGTTGATGTAGCCGACGCGGGCGCCGCCAACCGGGCCCATGAACGGCACGCCGGACAAGGTCAGGGCGGCGGAGGTGGCGACGATCGACAGGATGTCCGGGTCATTTTCGAGATCGTGCTGGACGACGGTGACGACGATCTGGGTGTCGTTCTTGTAGCCTTCGGCGAAGAGCGGGCGGATCGGGCGGTCGATCAGGCGGGAAACCAGCGTTTCCTTCTCGCTCGGACGGCCTTCACGCTTGAAATAACCACCCGGGATCTTGCCGGCGGCGTAAGTCTTTTCCTGGTAGTTGACCGTCAGCGGGAAGAAATCGAGGCCGGGTTTCGGCTCTTTCATCGAGACGACGGTGGCGAGAACCTTGGTTTCGCCGTAGGTGGCCAGCACCGCGCCATCAGCCTGACGCGCGATCTTGCCGGTTTCGAGAATGAGCGGGCGGCCGCCCCATTCGATTTCCACTTTGTGGTAATTGAACATGTCTTGTCCTTCGTATGCGGAAAGGGCCGCGCCGTTTCAGCGTGCGCGGATGCCCCTTTCCCTTGGCTTCCTTTCTCGGGCAGCCACGGGCAAGACAACGGGAGGCTCGGCTTATTCGGCGCGGTGCCGCACGAGCGTCCTGCAATCCTGCCCCATGACCGTCCATGGGCGGTTTCGAGCGGCCCTCTGCTGTTTCGAAACCGGGTTGGCCAATCGATCCGAGTGGCCTTGCGCGTGAACCCGAAAACCAGGTTTTCGGAAAATATCCTGCGCAAATCTAAACTTCAGAGCGTCCTTTGCGCATCCAAACCGATGCGCGGCGCTCTACTTCCTTCCTACTTCCTTCATGGAGCCTTGGATGACCCGATGCTCCAATGCGCGACCGGCGGGCTCTCGAAAGAACCCGCCGGTCAATTCGTCAACGGCGCAGACCGAGCTTCTCGATCAGCGTCTGATAGCGCGCGTCGTCCTTGCGCTTGAGATAATCAAGCAGGCTGCGGCGCTGGGAAACGAGAGCGAGCAGACCACGGCGGGAATGGTTATCCTTCTTGTGGTCCTTGAAATGGTCGGTCAGGTTCTTGATGCGCTCGGAAAGGATGGCCACCTGGACTTCCGGAGACCCGGTATCGCCCTTGGCGGTTGCGAATTCGCCCATCAATTCCTTCTTGCGTTCGGCAGTAATCGACATCGTGTTTTTCCTTGTCTGTTTGAGGAAACGGGACGCCCTCAGCCGGGATGTCGTCCAGCAGGGGCCGGTGCAAGCAACGCGTCAAAGCGCGAGGCTGCGGCGCATATAGTGCAATTCCGACAAAAAGGCCAGCCTAATTCACAAGCCGGCTTTTTGCTGCATAAACGGGCACTTCCGCCTAGTCAGAGCCATTTCTTCCATTTGAAGTACGCAAAGAGCCCGACCGCAACAAGCGCCATGAAGACGAGCGACAGGGGATAGCCGTAATAGGCTTTCAGCTCCGGCATGTTCCAGGGCGAGGTGTCGGGGTCGAAATTCATGCCCCATACGCCGACGAGAAAGGTAAGCGGCATGAAGATCACCGAGACGATCGTCAGATAGCTGATGACGTCGTTGGTGCGCGCCTGGCTGAGCGACAAGTGCATCTCGATCAGGCCGGTCAGCATGTCGCGCTGGGTTTCGACCAGTTCGATCAATCGCAGCGAATGATCGAGCGTGTCGTTCAGAAATATCTTGGTTTCGGCCTTCACATAAGAGACGTCGTTGCGGATCATGGTCGCCAGCGCGTCGCGCATCGGCCAAAGCACGCCCTTCAGCACATTGGCATCGCGCCGCAATTCGTGAAGCTGCCGCATCTGATGCTTGTGCGCCTGGTTCAGCATCTGGTCCTCAATGCTGTCGACCAATTCGCCGGCAGCCTCGATCGGCGGGAAATAGCTGTCGACGATGGCGTCGATCAAAGCATAGGCGAGATAGTCGGCGCCGCGCGAGCGCAAGCGGTTGGGCACCGAGCTTGCGATCCGCTTGCGCACGGGATCGAACGGGTCGCCTTCGCGCTCCTGAAAGGTGACGACGAAGTTCCTGCCGAAGAAGACGGCGATCTGTTCGTAGCGATGCGCGGTGACATCGTCGATCATCCTGACGACGACAAAGGCATGGTCCTCGAAGAAATCCACCTTCGGCCGCTGGCCGGTGTTGACGACATCTTCCAGCGCCAACGGATGCAGGTTGAAGATCCGGCCGATCTCCTCGATCAGCTGGATGTTGGCGAGGCCTGTGCAATCGAGCCAGATAACCGGCCAATTGTGGCAATGGGTGTTGACGTCGTCGATGCTGGCATTGTCGATGGTCTTGAACTTTTCGGGCGAGATCAATGTCAGCCTGAGCTCGGAACGGCGTGCCGCCGGGTCGGCGATCAGCGTGCCGGGCGAAGCCCCGACGGGCGGCCGCCGTGTGTTGAGCACCGCCCGCTTCCTGCCCGTCTCAGCCTTTGCCATGTGCCCCCTCGAATGCAGCGTCGGTGCCGCGCATCCCTTCGGACGGCAAACGACGCCGTCGCCCTGTTGATTTAGCGCATGATCCTTTCCCAAAATAGAATCCGGTTGGAGATCATGCGCCGCGAGACAGCTGTTACCCGATAAAGACCCGCTTTGGCTTGAACATGCCTTGCTCGATGGCGCCGATGGCGACCAGCTTGCCGCGCGCGGTGGCGCAGGCCTCCTCCGCTTCTACCGGCGCGTCACGGCCGCGAATGATGACCGGATTGCCGAGGCGGATTTTGGTTGCCGCATCATCGCTGATCGCGACCTGCGGCAGGCATTCGAGCGCGGCGGCGGTGTCGACCAGAAGTGCATCGATGGCACCGAAGTCGATCGGGGCGTCTGCTGCTTGCGGCTCGCCCTGCTCGCCGAAGCGGGCGGCTTCCAGCTCGGCCAGGGTAACGAAATCTTCCTGCGTGAACGGCTCGACCTCGACCCGCCGCAGCTCGGCGATGTGACCAAAGCAGCCAAGGTCGCGGCCCATGTCGCGCGCCAGCGAGCGGACATAGGTGCCCTTGCCGCATTCGACCTCGAAGATGGTGCGATCGGCCATGTGCTCGACCAGATCGAGCCGGCCGATCTCGACCTCGCGTGCCGGAATGTCGATCGTCTCGCCATCGCGGGCAAGGTCGTAGGCGCGCTCGCCGGCGATCTTGATCGCCGAAAATTGCGGCGGCGTCTGCATGATGACGCCGGTATATTTCGAAAGCAGCGCCCGTACGTCGGCTTCCGCCGGACGGCGGTCCGAGCTTTTGGTCGCCGGGCCTTCGAGGTCGTCGGTCGAGCGCTCCTCGCCCCAGGCAACCGTGAAGCGGTAGACCTTGGCGCCGTCCTGGACGTATGGCACGGTCTTGGTCGCTTCGCCGAGCGCGATCGGCAGCATGCCGGACGCCAGCGGGTCGAGCGTGCCGGCATGGCCGGCCTTTTCCGCCTGGAACAGCCATTTGATCTTGGAGACGGCTTCAGTCGAGCCCATGCCGACCGGCTTGTCCAGCACCAGCCAGCCCGAGATCGGCCGGCCCTTCTTCTTGCCGCGACGCGCCACTATTCGCTGTCCTTCCTGTCGTCTTTGTCTTTGTCGTCGGGGTCGAGATCGCGCGCCACTTCGGGCGAGTGCAGCAACTCGTTTATCTTCTGGAAATTGTCGTAGCTGGTGTCGAGCCGGAAGCGGAATTCCGGCATGTACTTCATCTGGCGCAGCGCGCCGGAGACGCGGCCGCGCACGAACTTCGCATGCTTGTTGAGCGCCTCGATCACCGCCCCGGCATCCTTGGCGCCGAGCGGCGAAACGAAGGCGGTGGCGATCTTGAGATCGGGCGACATGCGCACTTCCGAGACCGAAACCACCGTGTTCTCGATCAGCGGATCGAGGATCTCGCCGCGCTGCAAGGTCTCGGACAGCGCATGGCGCACCTGCTCGCCGACACGCAGCATGCGCTGGGATGGGCCAGCCGTTGATGGTCTAGGCATAAAAATTCTTCCTTCGCGCGGGTTCGAACCGCCTCAAGCCGCCCACTTAGCGCTGTTGAACTGGCTTGGCTACCCTTGGGAACCTGCGTTAATTGGTCCTCATTCTATGACCGAGCGTCAGCTACCCAGATTATTATTTTCGCAAGCGCATCGGCGGTAACGACATCTCTCGGGACAAAAACGAAACGGGTGCCGTCGTCAATAACGAAGAATAAATAATCGTTGCTGAGATGCATCCGTTCTATCTTTCGATTCTTTATCGAGCTCTCGTCCAAAAACTGGATAATATACCCGTCGAAAATCTTAACCGATTCAGCGATATTGCCAAGCTTCTTATTATTTGCCTTCCTTTTTAAAGGAACCAAAAAACTACGAGCTGTTATTATATATATTGCCCCCATAGCAATTGGGGCCAGAACGTAAATTGTCTCACTGGAAACCACGCCCTTTGCAAGGTACTCCAGCAGAGCGACGGCCAACGCAGATGTCCAGATAATCAAAAGAATTGCGGCTATCAAAATCAGCCAAGCAAGCCCTGTAAGAATCCAACGCCTGGATCGACCATACCTCAGATCGGAAAACGAACGCGCAGCACGTTTAAGCTGCGTATCATTTGTCTGGAAGGTATACTCCCATAGAGGGAACATACCTTCCAAATTTGGAACGTCCTGGCCCATATCGGTGCCAAGCGCTTTATAGCGTCCTGGTCACCATCTCGACGCGGAAGCACTCGATGACGTCACCGACGCGCATGTCCTCGTAGTTCTGGAAGGCCATGCCGCATTCCTGGCCGCCCGGAACTTCCGAAACCTCGTCCTTGAAGCGCTTCAGGGTCTTCAGCGTGCCTTCGTGGATGACGACGTTGTCGCGGATCAGGCGCACGCCCGCACCACGCTCGACCTTGCCTTCGGTGACACGGCAGCCGGCGATCTTGCCGACCTTGGTGATGTCGAAGATCTCGAGGATCTCGGCATTGCCGATGAAGGTCTCGCGACGCTCCGGCGAGAGCAGGCCGGAGAGCGCCGCTTTCACATCATCGACCAGATTGTAGATGATCGAATAGTAGCGGATCTCGATGCCGGCCGCAGCCGCGGCTGCGCGGGCCTGCGCATTGGCGCGAACGTTGAAGCCGATGATCGCAGCCCCCGAAGTTTCCGCCAGCGACACGTCGCTTTCGGTAATGCCGCCAGCCCCCGCATGGACGATGCGCGCACGCACCTCGTCGGTGCCGAGATTGTCGAGCGCGGCGTTGATCGCCTCGATCGAGCCCTGCACGTCGCCCTTGATGACCAGCGGGAATTCCTTCAATCCGCTGGTCTGCAACTGCGACATCATCTGTTCAAGCGAGCCGCGCTGGCCGGCATGCCTGGCCACCGCCTTCTCACGCGCCAGACGCTGGCGATATTCGGTGATCTCGCGGGCGCGGGCCTCGTTGTTGACCACGGCGAAGCGGTCGCCGGCCTGCGGCGTGCCTTGCAGGCCGAGCACCTCCACCGGCATTGCCGGCGGCGCTTCCTTGACCTGCTCGCCGCGATCATTGACGAGCGCGCGTACCCGGCCCCATTCGTTGCCGGCGACGAGAATGTCGCCCGGCATCAACGTGCCGGTCTGCACCAGCACGGTAGCGACTGGGCCGCGGCCCTTGTCGAGCTGGGCTTCGATGACCACGCCTTCGGCGGTGCGGTCCGGATTGGCCTTCAGGTCGAGGATTTCGGCCTGCAGCAGGATCGCTTCGAGCAACTTGTCGAGATTGATGCCCTTGGTCGCCGACACCTCGACATCCAGCACCTCACCGCCCATGGATTCGACGAACACCTCGTGGCGCAGCAGTTCCGAACGCACCTTCTGCGGGTCGGCGTCATGCTTGTCGATCTTGTTGATCGCCACAATGATCGGAACGCCGGCCGCCTTGGCGTGATTGATCGATTCGATCGTCTGCGGCATGACGCTGTCGTCAGCTGCCACCACGAGGATGGCGATATCGGTCGCCTGGGCACCGCGGGCACGCATCGCCGTGAAGGCGGCGTGGCCGGGCGTGTCGATGAAGGTAACCTTGTGACCGTTCTTCTCGACCTGATAGGCGCCGATATGCTGGGTAATGCCGCCGGCCTCGCCGGAGACGACGTTGGCATTGCGGATGGCATCGAGCAACGAGGTCTTGCCGTGATCGACATGGCCCATGATCGTTACCACCGGCGGACGCGGCTGCAGGTCCTCGGGACGATCGGCGATGTTGAACAAGCCCTCTTCGATGTCGGACTCGGCGACGCGGCGGACCGTGTGGCCAAATTCGGTGGCGACGAGTTCGGCCGTGTCGGCGTCGATGACGTCACCAGGCTTCAGGATCTGGCCCTGCTTCATGAAGAACTTGACCACGTCGACAGCGCGCTCGGACATGCGCTGCGCCAGCTCCTGGATGGTGATGGTTTCGGGCAGGATCACTTCACGCATGACTTTCTCGCGTGGCTCGTTATGCAACGCGCGCTTGAATTTCTCCTGACGGCGGCGCATCGACGAGAGCGAGCGGGCGCGCGCATCCTCGTCGGAAAGCGCCGAATTCAGCGTCAGCTTGCCGCGGCGGCGGTCTTCCTCGCCCTTGGTCGGTTTGGCCGGACGCGCCACTTCCGGCGTGACCAGACGGCGCACTGGTGCGCCGGCACCGGTCCGCTTCGGTTTGACCTCTTCCTCGTCATCGACTGTTGCCAGTTCGGCGGCGAGCGGCGCACGGCGGCGCGCCTCTTCCTCGGCACGGCGGCGGGATTCGGCCTCGGCTTGCAGCCGTGCCTCTTCCTCGGCCTGACGGCGAGCCGATTCCTCGCGCTCGCGGCGGCGGCGCTCTTCGTCCTCGCTGCGGCGCTTGGCTTCCTCGATGGCGCGCTGGCGATCCTCGACATCGCGGACCTTCGAGCCCTCGAGAGCCCGGCGGCGTGCTTCCATTTCCTGGCGCGACAACTCGTTCAGCACCATGCCGCCGCGTTCGACCGGCGGCGGAGGGGGAGGCGCCTTGGGAGCTTCCTGCACGGCGGGCGCTGCCGCGACCGGCTTCGGCGTGAAGACGGACACAGGCGCTGCCGCCGGCTCCGGCTTGTCGCCGGGCAGCGAGAACTTGCGCTTCTTGGTCTCGACGACCACCGACTTGGTGCGGCCGTGTGAGAAGTTCTGGCGCACCGTGCCCTGTTCCATACCGGGGCGCTTCAGCGTCAAGGTCTTCTTCGGCGTAACACTCAGCGTCTTGTCGTCGCCCGATTTCGTATCGCTCATTCCATATCCTCTGCGGCATCATCTTCGTCAGCAACGGCCGCAAGCATTGCCAGATCGTCCGGGGAACCGCCCCGATATCGGTCGAGCGCAACCATGCGCTTCTGGACCGCCCTGCCCGCGTCTCCCGCGAGGACGGCAGCATGTATCACATTTGTACCCCCCAATGCCAAGCTCAACTCGGCCTCGGAGAAAAGTTTGTAAGCGCGGATCGCAGGCCCGCCGAGGTGGACGGTTGCCCGTCGCGCCTGGCTTATCTTGCGGACGCCATCGTCGGAAGCCTCGGTCGCGTGGAGCACGAAAAGTGCAAGTCCGCCGCGCACGGCGCTCTCGACCTTGGTCGCTCCGAGCGCTGTGGCGCCCGCCTTGCGGGCCAGGCCAAGCATGCCCAGAGCGGACCTGGAAAGCAGCGCGTCGACCATGCCGCCAAGATCGGCCGGCACGCTCACCTGCGCCTTAAAAGCACGGGCAAACAGGTTTTTGGCCGCTGCCTTTTCTATATGTAGGCGGTCGGCCGTCACCCAGCAACCGCGGCCGGGCAGGTTTCTCTTGATGTCCGGAACGACGGCCGAATCCGGGCCGACGACGAAACGGATCAGTTCATCCGGTTCGGCTTGCCTGCGGGTGACGATGCAGGTGCGATCGTTCATCTCGTCCAAGGGCGGGTTCGGTGCGATGCGGTTTCACCTCACGCACCGACGGTTTCGTCAGCCGGCACGCCCTCGGCGGCAAGCTCGTCTTCGGTGATCCAGCCAGCCTTCAGGCGAGCGGCCAGGACCATCTGCTCGGCATCGGCGCGTGATACGCCGTGGTTGGCGAGCACACCCGGGAATACCTTCGTCTCGCCGTCCTTGCGTTCCTTCCAACCGGTCAGGTCGTCGGCGGCGTAGCCGGCGAAATCCTCAATCGTCTTCACGCCGTCCTCGCCGAGCGTCACCATCATGGCGGTGGTGATGCCGGGAATCTCGCGCAGCTCGTCCTTGACGCCGAGCGCCTTGCGCTTCTCGTCATGCTCGGCTTCGATCTTCTCCAGATATTCGCGGGCGCGAGTCTGGATTTCCGAAGCCGTGTCCTCGTCGAAGCCGTCGATCGACGCGATTTCGCCGGAGTCGACATACGCGACCTCCTCGACGCTGGTGAAGCCTTCGGAAGCGAGCACCTGGCCGACCATCTCGTCGACGTCGAGGGCTTCCATGAACAGCGACGACCGTTCGACGAATTCCTTCTGGCGGCGTTCGCTCTCTTCCTGCTCGGTCAGGATGTCGATATCCCAGCCGGTCAGCTGCGAGGCAAGACGGACGTTCTGGCCGCGGCGGCCGATGGCCAGCGACAGCTGATCGTCGGGAACGACGACCTCGATGCGCTCGGCATCCTCGTCGAGCACGACCTTGGCGACTTCCGCCGGCTGCAATGCATTGACAATGAAGGACGCCGCCGAAGGCGACCACGGAATGATGTCGATCTTCTCGCCCTGCAATTCACCGACGACCGCCTGGACGCGGCTGCCGCGCATACCGACGCAGGCACCGACCGGATCGATGGAGCTGTCGCGCGAGATGACAGCGATCTTGGCGCGCGAACCCGGATCGCGGGCGACCGACTTGATCTCGATGATGCCGTCGTAGATTTCCGGCACTTCCATGGTGAACAGCTTCGCCATGAACTGCGGATGGGTGCGCGACAGGAAGATCTGCGGGCCGCGCTGTTCGCGGCGCACGTCATAGACATAGGCACGGACGCGATCGCCATACTTGTAGTTTTCGCGCGGAATCAGCTCGTCGCGGCGGATGATCGCTTCGCCGCGGCCGAGATCGACGATGACGTTGCCGTATTCGACGCGCTTGACGGTGCCGTTGACGATCTCGCCGATACGGTCCTTGTATTCGTCATATTGCCGGTCGCGCTCGGCCTCGCGCACCTTCTGCACGATGACCTGCTTGGCGGACTGGGCGGCGATGCGGCCAAAATCCATCGGCGGTAGCTGTTCGGCAATGAAATCGCCGAGCTGGGCGTCCGGATTGCGCTCGCGCGCCGAGGAAATGGCAATCTGCGTCGCGTAGTCATCGACCTTCTCGACCACTTCCATCAGCCGCTGCAGCTTCATCTCGCCGGTGTTGGCATTGATGTCGGCGCGGATATTGGTTTCCTGGCCGTAGCGCGAGCGCGCGGCCTTCTGGATCGCATCGGCCATGGCGGCGATGACGATCGACTTGTCGATCGACTTTTCACGCGCGACCGCATCGGCGATCTGCAGCAGTTCAAGCCTGTTGGCGCTTACAACCATCTTCTTTCTCCCGAGCTTGTTGCCGACCTTTACGGCCGGCAGCCCAATCACATTTCCTGTTCGGTTTCGTCTTCCGCACCCTCTGGTGCGTCTTCGGGTTCGCCGCGGCGTTTCCTGGCTTCCTTGCGCGCCCGATTGTCCTTCGAGAGCGCATCGCGGATAAGGTCGTCGGTCAGAATCAGCCGCGCTTCGGCAATCGCATCGTAGGGAACACGTACCGTCGGCTCCTCGCCGTAAGCGGCCTTGTCACGCTCGATCAGCACACCGTCCGCGTCGCTTTCGGCGATCTTGCCCTTGAAGCGCTTACGGTCGGCGACGAGAACCGATGTTTCCATCTTCACCAGATGGCCGGTCCAGGCTGCAAAGTCCGATTTGCGGACCAGCGGCCGGTCGATGCCCGGCGACGACACTTCGAGATGATAAGCCTTCTCGATCGGATCATCGACATCGAGCGCCGGCGACACCGCCCGGCTGACCTCTTCACAATCCTCGACCGTCATGGTGCCGTCTTCGCGCTCGGCCATGATCTGCAGCGTCAGCCCG
Organism: Mesorhizobium sp. M0816; assembly: GCF_040320005.1. Taxonomy (NCBI): domain Bacteria; kingdom Pseudomonadati; phylum Pseudomonadota; class Alphaproteobacteria; order Hyphomicrobiales; family Phyllobacteriaceae; genus Mesorhizobium; species Mesorhizobium sp. M0816. Next base: position 155,536 of record NZ_JAMYOT010000002.1, read on the forward strand.
TTCTGGCCCGACAGGTGCACACGTACCAAGCGGAAACCAATGGCGCGCAGTACCGGCTGAACGATCAGCGCGATGCGCGCATCGATGCCGCTTTCGCGGATGATGCGGTCGTCGCCTTCGCTTGCCGTCACTGTCATTCGGTCCTGTCACTCGATTTCTGTTGGTCGGCAGGTAATAAAAAAGAGCGGGACCGGGTGGACCCACTCTTCGTCATAGCGACCAAGAATTTGAAGCTCATATAGACGATCGTGGTCCTCGTTTCAAGCCCGTCCTGCATGACGGCAAGGCTCCGAGTCCGCAGCGCTGCGCCAAATGCATGGCGCCCATGCAGTGATCCCCCTTTGAGCACCGGCCACACACGACTATCTATGTTGCATTGCACAATTGGAGCGCTCACTGCGCTCAAAAGGGTACCATCATGAACAATCGTGGATTTTTTTCAGCCATAGGCGATGTCTTTAGCGTGTTCGGCAGCGCCGTAGCCGCGTCGCGGGCTGTGGAAAGCGGTCGCAAGCCGCGTGCGCATGATCTGCGCAATCTCGGCATGGAGCCGGCAGCCTTCGACAAGATCCGTCGCTTCTGAGCCAAGTGAGCGCCGAGAGCCTTCGGCCCGCTCGCCTTGTGCTCAGCTCTACTTTCCCGCTTATTTCCGCACGAAGGTGAGATAGGCGGGCCGTCGGCCTTCGCGAATGGCCTTGGCCTCATAGCGCGTCCCCGGCCAGCCATCATAGGGCCGGTGCCAGTCGGCTGCTTCGCTTGCCTGCCACGTGAAGGCGTCGTGCGCCCGGCAATGCAGGAGCGTCCAGTTCACATAGCTATCGATATCGGACGCAAAGTGGAACTTTCCGCCGTGCTTCAGGACGCGCGCGAAGCGGTCGAGATTGACCGGGCTGACGAAGCGCCGCTTCCAGTGCTTCTTCTTCGGCCACGGATCCGGATAGAGAAGATCAATGCCGTCAAGCGAAGCCTGCGGCAGCCAGTCCAGCAGACGTGTGGCGTCGTCGTCATAGACGAGCAGATTGGCAAGCGGCCGCTCCCGGACCGCCATCATCATCTTGGCCATGCCGTTGACGAAAGGCTCGACGCCGATAAAGCCGGTCGCCTGGCTGGCCGTAGCACGGTGCAGAAGATGTTCGCCGCCGCCAAAACCGATTTCGAGCTGGACAGCCGAAACTTCGGCTTCGAAAAGGCTGCGCAAGTCGGCCGGCGGTTCAACCGTCAGATCGAGCCTGTAGGCGGCGAAGCCGCTCTCCAGCGCCGCTGCCTGTTGTGGTCGAATGGTCTTGCCGCGCCGGCGACCGAAAAAGGCCTCGGTCGCACGGCTTGGCCGGTCCTTCGGATCCATAGGCGCCGCGGTTAGGCGGCGACTGCTTCGGCGACCGGTTCGGCGAGAGCGTCCTTGAGCGCCTTGGCGAGATCGGTCTTCTCCCAGGAGAAGGATCCGTCGCGGCCGGCCTTGCGGCCAAAATGGCCGTAGGACGACGTCTTGGCATAGATCGGCTTGTTGAGATCGAGGTGGCGGCGGATGCCGGACGGCGACAGGTCCATCACGGCGCGCAGTGCACGCTCGAGTTTTGCCTCGTCGACCTTGCCGGTGCCGTGCAGGTCGACGTAGATCGACAGCGGCTGGGCGACACCGATCGCATAGGAAAGCTGGATGGTGCAGCGATCGGCGAGCTTTGCGGCAACCACGTTCTTGGCGAGATAACGCGCCGCATAGGCCGCCGAGCGGTCGACCTTGGTGGTGTCCTTGCCAGAAAAAGCGCCGCCGCCATGAGGCGCAGCCCCACCATAAGTGTCGACGATGATCTTGCGGCCGGTCAGGCCGGCGTCGCCATCAGGCCCGCCGATGACGAACTTGCCGGTCGGATTGATATACCAGTTGCAATTGTCGGCAATCTTCAGGTCGCCCAGTGCTTCGCGAATATAGGGCTCGACGACGTTGCGCACCTTCTTCGAATCCCACGTCTCATCGAGATGCTGGGTCGACAGCACGATCTGCGTCACTTCCGCCGCTTTGCCGTCGACATAGCGGACGGTGACCTGGCTCTTGGCATCCGGCCCGAGCCTGCCGGCATCACCGCTGCCTTCATGGCGCGCAGCCGCCAGCAATTCGAGGATCTTGTGGCTGTAATAGATCGGCGCCGGCATCAGGTCCGGGGTTTCGCGGCAGGCATAGCCAAACATGATGCCCTGGTCGCCGGCTCCCTCCTCGCCTTGCCGGTCGGAGGCGTTATCGACGCCTTGGCCGATATCCGGCGACTGGCCGTGCAGCAGGACCTCGATCTTGGCTGTCTTCCAGTGGAAACCGGCCTGCTCGTAGCCGATTTCGCGGATCGCCTTGCGAGCGACCGACTTGAACTTGGCCGGGTTGACAATCGGATGGCCGGCCGCATCCTTCAGGACGTTGCCCTCCTTGTCCTTCTTGAGCAGCGTCTCGGGGACGCGCACCTCGCCGGCGATGACAACGCGATTGGTCGTCGCAAGCGTCTCGCAGGCAACGCGGACCTTCCACGGGTCCATGCCGGTCTTTCTGGCTTCGCGATAGACGAGATCGACAATCTCGTCGGAGATGCGGTCGCAGACCTTGTCGGGATGGCCCTCGGCAACGGATTCCGAGGTGAAGAAGTAATTGTGCCGCGTCACGGGTGTCCCCTCTTGAAAAAAATATCGGCAGGCCGCCGATTTTGGCGCGCCAGTTGTTAACGGTGCCGGGCGTCGCTCGTCAAGCCATGCAGCCGTTCTGGCATGAATTTTGACGTTATTATCTTTGCATCCCGAGACGGCGGCAGGGCGCACTGCGATCAGCCCTTGCACCAACAGACTGAGGAAAACGGCTTCGAGGAAGCGTGTCGAGCGAAATCGACCTGCGCTTCAGCGCATCTGCGGAATGAACATCCCTCAATGCGCGCAGCCGCGAGAAATTGCATGCCCAGCTACGGCGACCCCTTCCTTGTTGAACTCTTCACGGGCCAGTCAATCGACTTCGTCGGTGGAAAGCGACTTCACCAGCTCGATGATCTTGCGGCGCACTTTCACGTCGGCGATCTTGACGAAGGCGCGATTCAGCTGGAGGCCTTCCGGGCTGCCGCAGAATTCGACGGCGGAGGTCATCGAAGCATCCTCGGCAAATCCACGGTTGCCCACGGGCTCCTGACCGGGCGCATCCTCGAAAAAGAAGGCGACGGGGACGCCGAGTATGGAGGCGATTGCCTGCAAACGGCTGGCGCCGACGCGATTGGTGCCCTTTTCGTACTTTTGGATCTGCTGGAACGTTATGCCGAGGTTTTCACCCAGTTTTTCCTGGCTCATTCCCAGCATATTGCGGCGAAGCCGGATGCGGCTTCCGACGTGGATGTCGATCGGATTCGGCTTTTTCTTGTTTTCTTCTGTCATTTTTTCCTCGCCGAATTTTTCCGGCTTTTTCTATTTTGCTGCCCAAACGACGCCGCGGCCCGTGCCCCAACAGAACGACCTTATCGACTTCGAAAATTTTCAGGCGCTTACAGTATGAGTTTCTAATGTGTCGGCTGTCAATTCGCCCGTAGCCTTTGCCTTACGTTCAAAATGCATGCCGCAACGGCAAGCAAAAACATGATCAGCATTCCGTTAATGCGTCGCTGGCCGGAGGAAACGATGGCTTGGTTGGAGATCGGCACCCGCACATCGATCGCGCCGCGTGCATCGATTGCCAGCGCGTCGACGATGCGACCGCGCGGGTCGACAACGGCCGAAATGCCGTTATTAGCCGCGCGCAACAGGGGCACCCCATTCTCCACCGCCCGGATCTGCGCCTGCCTGAAGTGCTGGTACGGCCCCGGCGTGTCGCCGAACCAGGCGTCATTGGTGACGTTCACAATAAGCTCGGCTGACGTTGCGTCAACTGCGACCAGATCGGGAAAGATGACCTCATAGCAAATAAACGGCAGCGCCCGGATACCGCCGGGCAGCGCGATCGGATGCCGCTCATTGCCCGCCGCGAAGGTCATTGGACCGGCAACAAGCTGCTCAAGCCCGAAGCGGCCGAGCAGATCGGCGAAAGGCAGGTATTCGCCGAAGGGTACCAGGTGGACCTTGTCGACGGCATCGACGATTTCGCCCCTTTCGTCGATCGCCACCACAGAGTTGTAGTAACGGCTGCCGGCCGCCGAGCCGCCTTCCTCGCGAACGACGCCGGCGACCAGCATCTGGCCATCGCCAAGCATCTCTCCGATCGCAGGCAGGGCATCCGGACGTTCGGTGAACAGAAACGGCACGGACGTCTCCGGCCACAGGATCAATTGCGGCCTGTCATGGCCGGGTTCCGGCGCCTTGGCCGAAAGCCCCATCATGGTGGCGAAGATACGGTCACGCACCGAGGTATCCCATTTTTCCGTAAGGTCGACGGCAGGCTGCACGATACGGACGTCAAGGCTGCGGGCGGCCGGCTTTTCGGGGGCGGCGAGCCGGATATAGCCGAAGCCGGCATGGGCGGCGACGAGAACGACAAGCAATGCCGCGCCGAGGCGGAGATGCCGGCGCGCCGCAAGCAGCGCCGGCAGCGCAAAGACGAAGACCGCAAGCGCGTCCATGCCGACCATGCCGGTCACCGAGACGCTCTGCATCAGCAAAGGTACCGGCATCGCCGCATAGCCGACGGCATTCCACGGAAAGCCGGTGAACAGGAAGCCGCGCAGCCATTCCGCCAAGGCAAAGCCGAAGGCAAGTGCCGCGATGCGGCCGATGTCATTGCTCCACAACAGCCGGGCGACCACAGCGGCGAAGCCATAGAAGAAGGCGAGCGCGAGGGGGATGCCGACCACCGCGAACGGCAAGGCCCAGGCAAAGCTGTCGGCCTCGACCAGCAGCGCCGAGCCGACCCACCAGAGACCGGCAAGAAAGTAGCCGAAACCGAACCACCAGCCGATGGCGAAAGCCGGCAGCAAGCGCCGCAGAAAACCGTCCGAGGCTTCGCCGGTCGCGCCGTCGAGTAGCCACACCAGCAGGGGAAACGAAACGAAACAGACGGCGAAGAAATCGTACGGCGCCTGGGCAAGAACCGCCAGCGCCCCGGCAAGAAACGCAACCAGCGCGCGCCGCCAGCCCCAAAGCAGAATTATCCGGCCGGCCTGGCGCTCCATCTATGCTTCCGAGTCGTGCGAATCAGGAAGCAAGATTTATCAGGCCGCGGCCTTGGCTCCAAACCGGATAAGAGCGAACAAGTCCGCTCATAGCTATCGATGCCAGCCTTCGATCTTCAGTCCGCCCAGCCGCTCAGCCTCTTCGCGTGGGACGGAGCGGACAGTCTGGGAAAAGGTCCAGATATGGCCTTCAGGATCGCGCGCCCTGTACTGCCGTTCACCGTAGAGCTGGTCGGCAGGCCCCTCGACGATCTCGGCTCCCGCCGCCCTTGCACGATCGCAGTGGGCATCTATCCCGTCCTTGAGACGTACATAGACCGACTGCGTGTTCTTGCCTGCAACTGAAGCCGGGCTGGCTATAGGGTCGGCCCATTCGGAATCGACGATGATATAGCCGTCGCCGAACCGCATCTCGGAATGGACGAGCCTGCCATTAGCATCGCTGACCACCATGCTCGGCTCGAAGCCGAAAGCCTTTTCAAGCCATGTCAATGCGGCCCGCGGATTCTGGTAGAAGACACCCGAGCCCAAGGTTGAGTGCTTGAACGGGTCCTCAACCGGCATCGGGCAAGCCGCGTCCTTCAAGCCTGCTCGGTGCGGACGGCGCGGCGGCGGCGCTCGCCCTTCAGGGTCTCGACGATGCGCACGCGCTTGACGCGGCGTGGGTCGGCGTCGAGCACATGAAACTCGAAGCCGGGTATGGCCTGCACCACTTCGCCGCGCGCCGGCACCCGGCCAAGCGTGTTGAAGATCATGCCGCCGATCGTGTCGACATATTCACCGTGCTCGCCGGCGGCGAAATCCTCGCCGATCATCTTGGCGACGTCGTCGATCTCGGCCTTGCCGTCGACGATGAAGACGCCTTCGCCGGCCTGGGTAATCATCGGCTCGTCCTCGTCATGCTCGTCCTCGATGTCGCCGACCACCATCTCGACGATGTCCTCGAGCGAGACGAGACCGTCAGTACCGCCATATTCGTCGATGACCAAAGCCATCTGGGTCCGCGTCGTCTGCATCCGCCCCATCAGGTCGGAGGCGAGCATCGACGGCGGCACGAACAGCACCGGTCGGATCAGGTTGAGATCGCCGATGGTGCGCGCCAGATCGACCTGAGCGAGATCGAGAACCGTCGCGACCGGAGTTTTCCTTGTCGTCCTGCCCTTTCTGACGCGGGCGACCTTGGTGATGTGCGCCAGCACGTCGCGGATATGAACCATGCCGCGCGGATCGTCGAGCGTCTCCGAATAGACCGGCATGCGGGAATGGCCGGACTGCTCGAACAGCCCCAGAAGATCACCCAGCTTCGTGGTGATCTCGACCGCCTCGATGTCGGCGCGCGGCACCATGACGTCCTCGACGCGCACTTCGCGCAGGCGCAGGATGTTGTTGAGCATGGCGCGTTCGCCAGGCGAGAAGGATTCTGCATCGCTCGCCGTTTCGGCAAGCGCACCGGCAATCTCCTCGCGCAGGCTGGTGCCGTTGCGGTGCCTGAAAAGCCCGAGCACGCGATCAAACAGGGAAGGACCGGCAGGCGATGCCTCGCTGGCGAAGCTGCCGGTCGAGGTACTCGGACTCGAGCCCTCTTCCGTCGTTTCGGAAGGCTTGATCACACTGCCGGCGTCGGAGCGGGCGGCAGTCTCTGGTTTGTCGTTCATCATCGTCCGGTCAATTGGTCTTTTGTAATTACGTGTAGGGATCGGGAATGGCAAGCCTCGCAAGTGCTGCGCGCTCTGTCGCTTCCATCAGTTCCGCTTCGGCATCGGTTTCGTGATCATAGCCCAGCAAATGCAGCAGGCCATGGATGACGAGATGGGAGATATGGTCCTCGATGGGCTTGTCTTCCAGTGCCGCCTCGCGCGCGACAGTCTCGGCGGCCAGCACGATGTCGCCGAGCATCGGCGGCAGAGGCCCGCCCCTGGCAAACGGAAAAGCCGGAAAAGACAGGACGTTGGTCGGCTTGTCCTTGCCGCGCCAGCCGGCATTGAGCGTACGGATATGGGCATCGTCGGAAAAGACGATGCTGAGCTCGGAACGGCCGTCGGCACCGGTTTCGGCAAAGCCGGCCGAGACGGCGTGGTCGACCAGCCGCGTCAGCGTCGTCTCGTCGGGCCAGTCGCCCGCCTCGATCGCGATGTCGATCTCGACGGGAAGCGGCCCCCCCGCCTTTTGCTCCTCAGCCATGCGGCCGCATAATCATATCAGCTTTCGACACCCAGGCCCCTGGCCAGCTTGCCGTCGCGGTCATAGGCCTTGACGATCTCGGCGACCAGCGGATGCCTGACGACGTCGCCTTCGTTGAAGCGGACCGTCACCATGCCGGTGACGCCGTCGAGGATTCTCAGCGCCTCGACCAGGCCGGACTTGGTGTTTGGCGGCAGATCGATCTGGGTCGGATCACCGGTGACGATCATGCGCGAGTTCTCGCCGAGGCGGGTCAGGAACATCTTCATCTGCATCGGCGTAGTGTTCTGCGCCTCGTCGAGTATGACGGCAGCGTGCGCCAGCGTACGGCCGCGCATGAACGCCAGCGGCGCGATCTCGATGACCTCGGCGGCAATCGCCCGCTCGACCTTGTCGGCCGGCATCATGTCGTAGAGCGCGTCATAGAGCGGCCGCAGATAGGGATCGACCTTCTCCTTCATGTCACCCGGCAGAAAGCCAAGCCGTTCGCCCGCCTCGACCGCGGGGCGCGACAGCACGATGCGTTCGACCATGCCGCGTTCGAGCAGCATTGCCGCATGCGCCACCGCCAGATAGGTCTTTCCGGTGCCGGCCGGGCCGATGCCGAAGACGAGTTCCGACCGCTCCAGCGCGCGCATGTAGGCGTCCTGGTTGAGCGAGCGGGCATAGATGGTCTTCTTGCGCGTCGATATCTGGGCGGCGGACACCTTGCCCTTGCGCTCCAGCGTCGGCAGCGTCAGCTGGTCGTCGCTGGCGATCGCCATGCGCACGGCGCCGTCGACATCGGACTGGCCGATGTCGGTGCCTTTCTGCAGAATGCCGTAAAGATTGTCCAAGGCGCGGCGTGCCTGCTCGGCGGCCGAGGAAGAGCCCTTGATGGTCAATTGATTGCCGCGCGAGCGGATATCGACGCCGAGCTTCTGCTCGAGTCGGGCCAGATTCTCGTCGAACTGGCCGTAAAGGGCGCTGGCAAGCTTGTTGTTGTCGAAAGTCAGTACGATGTGCGCGATATCCGAGGCCCCCGAGGGTAGGTTCTGGGGCAGGTTCTTCACTTCAGCAGCGCTCAACCGTCTCTCCTCATCTGCCGAGACCTTCAGGCCAATTCGGCGAACAGGCTGTTGTAGCCCGTCTTCGTGATTCGTACCTGGATAATGTCACCGATTTCGCCGGCCTTTTCATCAACAATAACCGGCTGCAGCCAGGGCGAGCGGCCAACCTTCTGGCCGGCCTGGCGGCCCGGCTTTTCGATCAGCGTGTCGATGGTCCTGCCGACCAGGCTGGTGCCGAAATCCTGCTGCTGTTTCAGCAGCAGCGCCTGCAGCCGCTGCAGGCGCTCGTCCTTGACGGCCTCCGGCACGTGATCGCTCATCTCGGCGCCCGGCGTGCCGGGGCGCGGCGAATATTTGAACGAAAAGGCCGAGGCATAGTTGACGTCTTCGACCAACTGCATGGTCGCCTCGAAATCCGCTTCCGTCTCACCGGGAAAGCCGACAATAAAATCGCCGGACAGTGCGATGTCGTTCCGTGCGGCACGGATGCGGTCGATCAACGTCAGATAGTCCTTGGCCATATGCCTGCGGTTCATCGCCTTGAGTATGCGGTCGGAGCCGGACTGCACCGGTAAATGTAGATAGGGCATCAGCGTCGGCAAATCACGATGGGCGGCGATCAATTCATCCTCCATGTCGCGCGGATGACTGGTCGTGTAGCGCAGCCGCGCCAGGCCTGGAATCTCGGCCAGCCTGAACAGCAGTCGGCCAAGGCCCCATTCCCCGCCGTTTTCGCCTCTTCCATGCCAGGCATTGACGTTCTGGCCGAGCAGCGTCAGCTCGCGCACGCCGGCATCCGCCAGGCGCTCGGCCTCGGCGACGATCTGTGCCACCGGCCGCGAGACTTCCGAGCCGCGCGTATAGGGCACGACACAGAAGGTGCAGAACTTGTCGCAGCCTTCCTGAACGGTCAAGAACGCCGTCACGCCGCGCCTGATCAGTTCGGCGCGCTTCGGCTGCGGCAGATACTCGAACTTGTCCTCGACGGCATAGTCGGTCTCGACGATCTTTTCGCCGCCACGCGCCCTCGCCAGCACACCGGGCAGCCGGTGGTAGGTCTGCGGGCCGATGACCAGGTCGACGGCCGGCGAGCGGCGGATGATCTCGGCACCCTCGGCCTGCGCCACGCAGCCGGCGACGCCGACCAGCATTTCGCGCCCGGCCTTTGCACGCTCGGCCTTCAACTCACGGATGCGCCCAAGTTCGGAATAGACCTTTTCCGCCGCTTTCTCGCGGATGTGGCAGGTGTTGAGCAGCACCAGATCGGCCTCGCCGATAGCGTCTGTCGCGGCATAGCCGTCGGCCGCCAGCGCATCGGTCATGCGCTGCGAATCGTAAACATTCATCTGGCAGCCATAGGTCTTGACGAAGACCTTTCTGGTCGCGGCAGGCGGAACGACCAGGTCTTCGGCGGCAGCGCCGATGTCGTCGCGTTCTATCGTGTTCAATTCCATTTCGCGGCTTCTAGCGCCTTTCCCCGACAAAAAACAGACGAATCTGGCCGGAACCTGCGCAGCCTACCGGCTCGGACGCGGTTCGGCGAGCGCCGCTTGTACCATCTCGCGTACCTGGCGTTCCATCTGCTTTGCTGTCTCCTTGCGGCTGGAGCCCTTGGAGAAAGCAATCGCCTCGCCAAAATGCACCTCGACGTCGAGGGCGCCCTCGGCCATCAGCACCTTGAGGTGCGGCATCAGCTCCTCGTCGCCGATCCAGGCGGCAACCGGCCGATGCCGGCGGCCGAGCGGCACGCCATGCAGGCGCGTATAGACGATCGCCACCGGCTGGATGAAGACCTGTTCGGCCGCCCCTTCCGCAATCGCCATTGTAGCGGCGCCGAACAGCGTGCTCTTGAACGGCAGGATCATGTTGCCGTCGCCGGTCGAGCCTTCGGCAAACAGCACCATGGCGTCGCCCTTGGCCATGCGGCCGGCGATCTCGCTCGCCTGGTCGCCCGACGAACGCTTACGCTCACGTTCGATGAAGACCGTGCGTTGCAGCTTCGACAGCATGCCGATCAACGGCCAGCCGGCCATGTCGGCCCTGGCGATGAACGTCACGTCGACCATCGACCCCAGCACCATGATGTCGGTCCAGGAGATGTGGTTGGACGCAACCAGCAATGGGCGTTGTTCGGACAGAGTCCCCTTGACATGGATGCGCAGCCCCAGCGTCCTGACGATCATCCTGTGCCAGATTTTCAGGATGAAGGTCTCGCGCCAGAGCCCGGTCCGCATCGACAATATCTGCAGCGGCACAAGCACCAGCGAGCCGACGACAACCAGCCCCAGGGCCAGGAAAATCCTGATTTTTCCGATCATCCGCACCACCCCGGCGTTTGGCTAGCGAAGATCGCGGCGCATGACAAGCGCGCCGGTCGGGCCGTGCTCCGGCGACTTGTAATAGTTGGCGCGCTTGCCGACCTCGCGGAAGCCGAACCGCCGGTAGAGCGCGATCGCGGCGACATTGGTCTCGTCGACCTCGAGGAAAAGCGCCTCGGCGCGCTGTGCGTGCAGTTCGCGCAGCACCGCATCCATCAATTGCCAGCCGAGCCCCCGGCGCCGATGCGAGCGTGCCACCGCGACCGTCAGGATCTCGCCCTCGCCGGCCGCGAGCCGCGCCAGCACGAAGCCGACCGGCGGCTTGGCACCCTGTCCGGTCTCGCGCGCGGCATAGCCGAACACCGTGTCCTGCTCGAGCAGCGCGGCGAATTCGTCGTCGGTCCACGGCCGCGCGAAATCCTCGCGATGCAGCACCGACATGGCCGCGCTATCGGCAACCGTCAACGGCTCGAGCGCATAGTCCCTGCGGCGCGACTGGAGGAAAGGAATGCGCATCAGGACTTGTTTCCGTTTGGACCATGATCTTTTCCCAAAACCGGTTTCCACTTTTTGGGATCATGGTCTTGCCTCGATAGAATAAAGCCTGCCTGAGGCTTTGCGTCGGCGCCGCGCAGATAGAGTGGTTTCGGCTTTTCGCCCTCGCCCTTTTTACCGGCACGTTGGGCGGCGGCCAGCCGGGCATAGACGGCGATGTCGGCGGTGGCCGCTGTCGCGCCGACGTCGAAGGCGCGCCCGGCCGAGGCGGCAATTTGCGTTGCCGCCGTACCGGCCAGAACCGCGGAGCTGTCAACCGCCTTGGCGGCGGCTTGCGAGAGCGTGGTCACCGAGGGACCGTAAATCAAAACGGATGCTTCATCGTAAAGTGCCGCATGGATCTCCTCGCGACCTGCATCGAGCGCGGCGAGCACGGCGCGACCGGGAAATGCCGCTCTCGCTTGCGCCGCCAGGGCCTCCAGAGTCGTCACGCCGATCGCCGGGATTTTCAGCGCCAGCGCAAGGCCGCGCGCCGCCGAGACGCCGACGCGCAGACCGGTGAAGGAGCCCGGACCCGTCGAAACGGCAATGGCGCCGAGGCCGGAATAGTCGGTTCTGCTGGTCCCCAACGCCTTTTCGATGACACCCATCAGATGCTCGGCATGACCCTTACCGAGATCGAGCACCGAACGGCCGAGTTCTTTCCCGGCCGCCGCGTCGTAGACGCAGGCGGCGCAGAGATTGGCGGCACAGTCGATGGCAAGCAATTTCATGAAGCGGCCGGTTGAGACAGTTTCGAAAACAACTTCCCTCTGCCCGCCAGGGCTGATCCCCGCAAGGGAATAATGGATAAATCGTCAGGCGACTTGGCTTCGGCGCGGGTCCAAGAATGTAAGTTCCAACGCACGCAATCGCCACAATAGGTATCGGGACTAGCCGACCTGCTCGATACGCAGCACGTGATTGTCCCAGACATAGTCCGGCTCGGAACGTATCGAGCCACCGGACTCGACGATATCGCCGGCGCCGGTCGTCGCCATGAAGCTTTCCCCATCGGCTGCAACGCCGCAAACCTCGACCAGCGCCTTGGTGGCGACGATGCGGCCGCTGGCCGCGTCGATCACAGCAAGCGAATTGCCCTCAGGCGAAGACACGGCGATGGTGCCGGCGGCAGGGTTGGCGGCGACCGAGCCGATATAATTCCTGAAGCCGGAGAGCACATCCTGCGACATATCGAGCAATTGCAAGTCCTTGCCGCGCGGCGCGCGGCCAACCAGCGGGGGACGATCGGTACCCGGCCCCCTGTACTGGCAGCCGAACCAGACGGTGCCGGACCGGTCGGCATCCATATGGCGGATCGACAATTGGTGCAGCGCCGGCGGCAATTCGTGCTTTTCGGTGAGATCTCCGGTAAGGCGGTCGACCAGAACGTAGGAAGGCTTCATCGTTGCGATGTTGAGCTCGGCGCGGCCATAATCCGGATGCGTCTCGATGCCGCCATTGGCCACAGCAATCGTCCTGCCGTCGGAAAGCAGCAACAGCTCGTGCGGGCCTGTGCCGTAGGTCGGGAACTCGCCGATGCGCTTGAATTTCGCATGCGCGTCATAGACGCCGACGACGCCGGCGGCATTGTCGAAATCGTTCTCGGTTGCGTAGAGCAGCGTGCCATCGGCCGAGAACACGCCATGGCCGAAGAAATGCCGGCCGGCAACGCTGGCAATGGTGCGCGGTTCACCGCGGCCGGTATGGTCGAAGACGACAGCAAAGGTGCCCGGCTGCCTGGCAAACACCACCGAACGCTTGGACACCGGGTCGAAGGTAACGTCGTGACCCCGATCGGGCAGATCGATCGTGTGCAACAACTTGCCGGCCTCGGACAGGACGGCCGCGCCATAGCTGCCGTCGCGCTTGACGAAAGCGGTGGCGAAGACCGCGTCGGCGTCGAGTGTCTTTGCCCAGGCCGACGGCGCCATCGCCGCTACGAAACCAGCGCCGGCGGCCCTCAGGAAATCGCGCCGATCGATCAGCGGCGTCCTCATGATCAGTCGCCATCCAATGACGAGAACCCGGCGGTCAGGCCGAATTCGGCGGTCAGCCTGGTGCCGATCAGGGTCGTCAGGCTGGATGTCACCAGCGAGAAATAGTCGAGCTTCTGGCGCAGCGCCGGATCGGCAAGTGCCTTGTCGATCGGTCCCCTGATCGCCTTGGCCGCCTCGATCCCGTTGGTGAGCTGGATGTGGACCGATTCTGCCATCCAGCGCGCATCGGGCGGCAGCGCGTCGCCAAGCTGCGAGGCCTGGAACAGCGTGTCCATGCCGGCCAGATTCCCGGTCAGCGAGCGGGCGGTGTTTTGCGAGCGCCAATAGATCGCCTGTTTCGGTTTGTCGGCCTCCGGCTTGGCGCCCAGGAAGCCTTTCAGGCGTACGTCGCGGACCATTTCCAGCTCGTTGATGAAGACGCCGACCAGTTCGGTCACCGCTTCAGTTCCGTGGTGGTAGAGCGCGTTCTGCGGACCCGGATTGGCCCAGAGCGCGGCAAAGCCGTTGGGCTCGTTCCAGTCATCGCCAACCTCGCCGGCAATCGTCTCGACATTGCCGGCAATGGCCGCACCGTAGGCGCAGCGATAGGCGTCGTCCCTGCCGACCAATTGACCGGCTCCGTCGCCGTAGAGGACGAATTCCAGTGCGCCGAGCCCTTGCATGGCGACGCTCTTTGTAGCCAGCTGGGCCGGATCGGCGGCTGTCGGATCCTTGCCGGCAAGTGCCGCCTGCACCTGCTTCAGGCCGATGCTCTTGCGGTCCGGCCAAAACAGCATGCGCTCAAGCCGGTTGTTTTCCGCGATCGGCCCGAAACGGATGATTTCCACCACCGACCAGGCATCCACGACACCCGAGAATTCGGCGCGTGCCGCATCGAGATTGTCTCGCGAGGGCGCTTGGCAAAGCGCGTGCATGGTCTTGGCCAAGCTGTCCGCATGGTCATGCAGTCTGGCATAGGCCGGGCGGACGAAGCCGTCGATCGCCCGCTGGATCACATCCGAAGCCTTCACCGCCGCGGATGCCGGCAGCGCACCGGCGAGGACCAGCATCAGAGCGAATGCAAGACGCTTCCGCATCAGAGCGACTCCAGAAACTTGATCAGCGCGGCGCGGTCGGCCGCATCGGCAGCGGCAAAGCGGTCACGCGCCTTCTGGCCCTCGCCGCCATGCCACAGAATCGCCTCGGCCAGGCTTCGTGCGCGCCCGTCATGCAGGAAGAAGGTGTTGCCGCTGACGGTCTGGGTGAGCCCGATGCCCCACAGTGGCGGCGTGCGCCATTCGCTTCCCGTGGCCTCGCCCACCGCCTGTCCGTCGGCAAGGCCGGGTCCCATGTCATGCAGCAGGAAATCGGAATAAGGCCAGATCAGCTGGAAGGCCTGCGCCTTGTTCGGGGTGCCGCGACGGGTGACGAATTTCGGCGTATGGCAAGAGATGCAGCCCATATCGTAGAACAGTTTTTTGCCGGCGAGCACGTCCGGTCTGTCGAGATCGCGCCGGGCCGGCACGGCAAGGTTTTGCGAATAGAAGGTCACGAGGTCCATGACCGGCGGCGGCGCTTCGACCGGACCGAGGCGCTCCTGTACACCGTTAGGTTGGGCAAGGCAGGTCTTTTCCGCGGCGCTGCAATCGCCCCAGTGCTTCGGCACCTCAGGCGTCGAAATGCCGATATCGCCGGCAAAAGCGTCGGCCGATTGCTGGCGGATCGATGCCGCCTGCGCCTTCCAGCCGAAACGGCCGAGCGTCAGTTCACCGCTGCTGGCGTCGCGTATTATGTTTGGCCTGCCGGAAATCCCGTCACCATCGCGGTCGGCCGCATCGGCACGCGTAAGGATGTCGGCAGGAGCGATCTGCTCGACCAGGCCAAGGCCGATCATCGGCGGCGTCATGCGCGGCGACAGCGTGGTGTGTGGATCGAGCGCCCCGTAGGCGAGACCGTCGACCGAATAGCTCGGCTTGCGCAGCGACACGACGCTGCCGTCCGCCAGTTTTACTTTTTGCTCCTGATAATCGACATGCATCCTGCCTTCGCCCTGCAGGCCGGGAACGGCTAGCTCCTGAAGTTGTGTGCCATAGACCGGGTCGGGAAAGTTGAGCACCTTGTGATCGGCGAGCGCGGCTTTCTCCTCCTCGGTACTGGCTTCCCTTGCCAGGCGCAGGAACATCGAGGTGGTGCCGCTGTCGCCTTGGGGCGGATGGCCGCGGCCGTCCTTCAGATGACAGTTCTGGCAGGCGCGCTCGTTGAACAACGGGCCGAGCCCATCCGAGGCTTGTGTCGAGGATGGCGAGGACACCCAGTTCTTGCGGAAAATGGCGTTGCCGAGCTTGAAGGTACCCTCTTCCTCGAAGCTGATGTTGGCAGAGGATTGCGAGAAGGCGTCCTTGTTGACGTCCTTCTTCGAGGTGCCGGCGCCGCCCTGCATCAGCTCGAATTGCTCGGGCTTGGAGAAATCGCTGGTCGGCCTGGTGATGGCGATGACGCGCGCCAGATCCTTCGGCGTCAGATCCGTGCGGCTGGTGGCAAGCCCCGCCGGTTGCGGCGCCCCGGCCAGCGCCGAGGCTGTGAGCGTCGCCACCACGGCAAGAAAGGCGCCGCGAAGGATACCGTATCGCGGCTTCTTCTGAGGCGGCAGGCCACAATGCTCGGCCGGCCGCAAGCGGCGCATGAAATCTAGGGGGCGCCGCATTCCGGCATGTCCTTATTCCGCCTCGTCGGCCGACGCTGCGTTGAGTTGGCCGTACTTTTCTTCGCCGATCGAGGCGAGCAGGTCGAGTTGCGTCTCGAGGAAGTCGATGTGACCTTCCTCGTCAGCCAGCAATTCCTCGAACAGCTTCATCGTCACGTAGTCGCCTGCTTCGTTACAAACCTCGCGCGAACGCTTGTAGGCGGTGCGCGCGTCATATTCGCCGGCAAGATCGGATTCGAGCACTTCCTTGACATTCTGCCCGATGCGCAGCGGCGCCACGGACTGCAGGTTCGGATGGCCCTCGAGGAAGATGATGCGCGCCACGAGCCGGTCGGCATGGTGCATTTCCTCGATCGATTCAGCGCGTTCCTTCTTCGCTAGCTTGGCGTATCCCCAGTCTTCCAGCAGCCGGAAATGCACCCAGTATTGATTGACCGCCCCAAGTTCCAGAAACAGAGCCTCGTTAAGCCGCTCTATGATCTGCTGTTCGCCTTTCATGGGTTCTGCTCCCGTATTGGACGCGTAGGCCTCTGACGCGATCCAGGTGTGAAACGATGTCCACGCCACTCGCCGCCGAGCGGGCATGGTAATTTTCGGTGACCCGAATGATCGTTTCGACCACATTTGGGAAGCAGCCGCAACAGCGACCGCGCTTGTGCATGGCGTGATAGACCTTGGCCGGCACGATCAGCTGCCAGGGGTCCTCATCCAGCAGTCCGACGATCGTCTGCTCTATCTCCTTTTCGGTGATAATGTTGCAATGGCAGATCAGCATTTGTCGCTCTGGCTAACGGCGCTTCGTTGCGGCGTGTGGCTGGTGGTTTCGATAGTTTATTGGAACACCTTGTCCGGTGAATCGAGGCTGTCCGAACCCTCGAAGGCTATCGCATTGAGCTTCAGGGTGCCGACGGCGCGTTCGATCGACTTGGTCTGATCGACCAGCGCGTCGATCGCCGCCTGCACGGTGGCATTGCCTTCCGTGTTGCCTTCTCCGATCTGCTGGTCATAGGCCTCGCCGGCAAGCGCCCGCGCCTTGATGGCCTCCATCTTGGCGACGGTGACGTCCAGTTTGTCCGACAATTCCTTGTCAACCGCCGGGTCGGCCGCCTTGACCATGTCGGCCACCGACGGCCCCTCGACGACAGTGCCGTCGAGCCGCTTGTAGCTGCCGTGATAGGCGGCACGGATGCCGATCGCATCGTAAAGATGGGAGTTGTAGGTATTGTCGGAGAAGCAATCGTGCTCCTCTTCCGGGTCGTGCAACAAGAGGCCGAGCTTCATCCGCTCTCCGGCGAGCTCACCATAGGACAACGAGCCCATGCCGGTGAAGATGGTCGAAATGGCGGCGTTCAGCTCGCCATCGACAAGGTTCTTGCGGGCGGCGCCGCCTTCCTTCCAGTCGTCGACCATATCCTTTAGATCGGAAACCAGAAGGTCGCTCGCCGATTTCAGATACTGTCCGCGACGGTCGCAATTGCCGCCGGTGCAATTGGCGAGGTCGTAGTCGGTGTAGGGCCGTTCGCCGGCGCCCGGACCGGTGCCGTGCAGGTCCTGACCCCAAAGCAGGAATTCGATAGCGTGATAGCCGGTCGCCACATTGGCCTCGATACTGCCGGCCTCCTGCAGGGTGCCGGAGAGGAACTCCGGCGTCAGGTCGGTGGCGTCGACCTTCTTGCCGTTGATCTCGATCGACTTGTTGGCGATCACATTGGCGGTGTAGAGCACGTTGGCGTCCGACTCGGTGCCGTAGCTCTTGGCGACATAGTCGATCAAGCCTTCGTCGAGCGGCCAGGAGTTCACCTCGCCTTCCCAGTCGTCGACGATGGCATTACCGAAGCGATAGACCTCGGTCTGCTGATAGGGAACGCGCGATGCCTTCCAGGCCTCGCGGGCGGCGTTCAGCGTTTCGGCAGATGGCTTGGCGAGCAGCGCATCGACAGCCTTGTCGAGCGCCTCGGCCGTGATCAGCGAATCCTCGTATTTGGCGAGCGCAATGTCGGAATAGGTCTTGATGACCGCCTTGGCATCGGTTTGCGCCTTGGCCGGCAGCACGAACACGGCCGCCGTCAGCATCGCGGTGGCGCCGATCGCCGCAAGCCTGCCGCCATACCGCGCCGTGATCATCGTTCTCATGATTGTCTCTCCTCGGGAATCAATGAAATGCCGGCGCCGCGGCGGGCAGTTGCCAGCGGGCAAAGAAGGGTCGCGCCATCGCGCGGTTCGCGGAAGAAAGACACCGAAATGCCTCCAATCGAAAGGGTTCAAGGCCCAGACATCAAAGGGATGCGCTGACGCGCGAGCTTCCATAAAACGGCGAAGACGCCGGATGTCAACTGGTGGCATAGAAAAAATTCAATTGAAACAATAGTTTAGAATTATTCTAAACTAGAACTGTCAACTTTAACACCGACGTATGAGGAATGCCGGCGCATGACGCAGTTGACAGGCGGCCGTTCCGGGTGCGACCCGGATCGGCGCTCTTGCGGCGGCGCCGGACAATCGCCACCTGGCGAGACGTCCTAGATTTGGATGAGGAATCGGGCTGTTATGAAGAACGGGGTCGTCATTGTCGGTGCGGGTCATGCGGGCGTGCAAGCGGCCGCCAGCCTGCGCGAAGAAGGCTATGACGGCCCGGTGATCCTGGTCGGCGACGAAAACGAATTGCCCTACCACAAGCCGCCGCTGTCGAAGACCTTCATCAAGGATCAGCAAGCAAAGCCGCAGCCGTTGCGCGGCGAGGCTTTTTATACCGGCAGCGCCATCGACTTCCGGCCAGGCATCCGGGTCGAGCGGATCGACGTAGGCGGCCGCAGGCTGGAGATATCGGGCGGCGGCGTGCTGCCGTTCGGCCGGCTGATCCTCGCCACCGGCGCGCGGCCGCGCCTGCTGCCGCTGCCGGGTTCGGAGCTTTCTGGCGTTGTGTCGCTGCGCTCGCTCGGCGATGCCCGCCTGATCCGCGAATTGAGCGCGCAAAGCGAGGAGGTCGTCATCCTCGGCGGCGGCTTCATCGGCCTGGAGATTGCCGCGACGCTCACCGCGGCAGGCCGCAAGGTTACGGTGGTCGAGGCGGTCGACCGGCTGCTCGGCCGCGCCGTGGCACCGGTCATCGCCGGCCATGTGCGCCAGCGGCTGGAGGCCACCGGTGTGCGCATTCTTACCGGCACCACCATCGAACGGCTGGAGGGCGAGAACGGCCGTGTTTCGGCTGCAATCACCTCATCTGGCGAGAGATTGCCGGCGCAGGTGGTCGTCATCGGTATCGGCGTCGTGCCGAATGTCGAATTGGCCGAAGCCGCCGGCATTGCCATCGCCAACGGCATCCGCGTCGACCAGCAGATGCGCACGTCGGTGCCGGAAATCCTCGCCATCGGCGATGCCGCCTCCTACCGGCACTGGTTCACCGGCGGCGATGTGCGGCTGGAATCGGTACAGAACGCCACTGACCAGGCGCGGCTCGCCGCGCGCACCATCGTCGGCCACACCGACAATTACTCGGCGGTGCCGTGGTTCTGGTCCGATATCGGCGACATGAAGCTGCAGATGGTCGGCCTGATTTCGGGCGGCGACAGCCATGTCGTGCTGGGCGACGTGGCCGAGAACAAATTCTCGATCTACCACTATGCCGCAAGCCGGCTGCTCGGCATCGAATCGGTCAACCGGCCCGGCGACCACATGCTTGGCCGCAAGATGCTCGGCGCCGGCTTTTCGCCGTCGCCGCAGACTGTCGCGACCGGGCCCGACGGGCTGAAGGCAGCGCTCGCCGCCTTCCAGCAGGCAGAGCCGGCCCGCGCGGCAGGATAATCGTATCGCTCAGGCAGCGCGGGCCTCGCGGATCGAACTTTCCAGGATGTCGAGCGCCTCGTTCATGACTCCGTCCTGGATGGTGATCGGCGCGAGGAAGCGGATGACGTTGCCGTAGACGCCGCAGGTGAGCAGGATCAGGCCCTTGTCGAGCGCCTTCAGCCGGACCGCATTGGCGAGTTCCGGCGACGGCAGCCCCTTCGCCACATCGTTGAACTCGACCGCGTTCATGAAGCCGGGGCCTCTGATATCGACGATTTCCGGGGCTTCGTCGCGGATCGCTTGCAGGCGCTGCTTCAGACGGTTGCCCAGCGTGTTGGCCCGGTCGCAGAGCTTCTCCTCGTCGATGACGTCGAGCACGGCATGCGCCGCGGCGACGCCGATCGGGCTGCCGCCATAGGTGCCGCCGAGCCCGCCGGGGTTCGGCGCATCCATGACATCGGCGCGCCCGGTGACCGCCGCCAACGGGAAGCCGCCGGCCAGGCTCTTGGCCATGGTGGTGATGTCGGCCGCCACCTCGTGGTGATCCATGGCGAACATCTTGCCGGTGCGGGCAAAGCCGGTCTGCACCTCGTCGGCGATCAGCAGCATGCCGTGCTGATCGCAGATCTTGCGCAATGCGGTCATGAAATCGCGCGGCGCCTCGTAGAAGCCGCCCTCGCCCTGCACCGGCTCGACGATGATCGCGGCGACGCGGGCCGGATCGACATCGGCCTTGAACAGCCGGTCGAGCGCAGCCAGCGAATCGGCGACCGACACGCCGTGCAGCGGAACCGGGAACGGCGCATGGAAGACATCCGCCGGCATGGCGCCGAAGCCGACCTTGTAAGGCACGACCTTGCCGGTCAGCGCCATGCCCATGAAGGTGCGTCCGTGGAAGCCGCCGGAAAAAGCGATGACCGCCGGCCGGCCGGTGGCGTTGCGCGCAATCTTGATCGCGTTCTCGACCGCTTCGGCGCCGGTGGTGACAAAAATCGTCTTCTTGTCGAACTTGCCGGGCAGCATGCCGTTCAGCCGTTCGGCCAGCCTGATATAGCTCTCATAGGGCACGACCTGATAGCAGGTGTGGGTGAAGCGGTCGAGCTGCGCCTTGACCGCTTCGATCACCCTGGGGTGACGGTGACCGGTGTTGACGACGGCGATGCCGGACGAGAAATCGATGTAGCGGCGGCCTTCCACATCCCAGATCTCCGAGTTTTCGGCGCGATCGGCATAGATCTGAGTGGTCATGCCGACGCCGCGCGAAATCGACTGGCTCTTGCGTTCGGAAATGGCTGAATTTGTCATCGTATCCCTCACCGGGCCGGCGCCCGCTCTCGTTTGATGGCTGTTGAGACTCTTCTGGGCTTATTTCAGGTTTTCCTCAAGTTGGCACTGGCGGCGGGTGATTGGGCCTGTCGCCGATGCGTTAACTGGCCAGCTTACCCAACCGCCTATACGCGTACGAGAAGAGGTTTCCTTTTTGCGGGGATCAATTATCCTCGCCATTGTCCGCGCCGTCTTGCTACAGGGGGCGGTCCGCGCGGTTGAGGGAGCTATGAGCAGGAACGCGACATCGTCCGTCTCGCCGCCGCCGGTCAAAACCCATTTGTCTTTTCCTGCCTCCACAATTCTAGCCTGCGCAATGGCAATGCTGCCTTTGCTTTTGGCCGGTTGCCAGAAGCAGGAGGCCGCCGCGAAGAAACTGCCTGTGATGGTCCTCACCGAGACCGTGGCGATCGCCAACTATGCGCCAAGGACTTCGCTCACCGGTGTGATCGCGGCGCGCACGCTAAACAATCTTTCGTTCCGGGTCGGCGGCCGCGTCGCCGAACGGCTTGTCGACGTCGGGCAGCATGTCGATCAAGGTACCGTGCTCGCCCGCATCGATCCGCAGGAACAGGAATTCGACTTGCGCTCGGCGCAGGCTGATCTCGACGCCGCGCAGGCGCAATTGACCCAGGCCGCCGCCGCCTTCGAACGGCAAAAGACACTGCTTGCCCAGGGCTACACCACGAGGCGCGACTATGATGCGGCCGAACAGGCGTCGAAGGTGGCGCGAGGCAGCGTCGATGCCGCTCAGAGCTCGCTCGCCAATGCTAAAGAGGACCTTTCCTTCACCGAACTCAAGGCGGGTGCGGCAGGCGTGATCACAGTGCGCCAGGTCGAAGCCGGGCAGGTGGTGCAGGCGGCGCAGACCGTCTTCACCCTTGCCGAGGATGGCGACCGCGATGCGGTCTTCAACGTAGAGGAAACGATGGTAGCAAAGACGCCGGCAGCACCCGCGGTGACAATCACGCTGTTGTCGGATCCGCAGATCAAGGCGATGGGCAAGGTGCGTGAAATCTCGCCGGCGGTCGATCCGGCTTCAGGCTCGATCCGGGTCAAGGTCGCCATTCCCGACACGCCCGCGGGCATGCCGCTCGGCGCGGCCGTCATCGGCTCGGTCAGCGCCCAGCCGTCGAAGGCCGTCATCGTGCCGTGGCAGGCATTGACCTCGAGCGCGGGCAAGCCGGCCGTCTGGGTCGTCGATCAAGCGACCAAGGCGGTGGCAGCGAGACAGGTGGAGGTGCTGGCCTTCGGATCCGGCTCGGTCATCATCGACAAGGGGCTCGAGGCAGGCCAAACCGTCGTCACCGCCGGCGGCCAGTTGCTCAGCCCCGGCCAGACCGTCGAGATAGCGGGAGCGGAGCAATGAACCGGCTCCTGCGCAGCCCTGCCCCGCTTGTTCCTGCCCTGTTTGGGCTCGTGCTCGGCGCCTGCTCGCAATCGGAAGAGAAGCCGCCCGAGATCATCCGGCCTGTGCTGTCGGTGGTGGTCGAGCCCCGCACCGTAGAGACCTTCGGATTCGCCGGATCTGTCGAACCGCAGTTCAGCGCCGACCTTGCCTTCCGCCTGCTTGGCCGGGTCGTCGTCCGCGATGTCAGGGTCGGCGATATCGTCACCAGGGGCACGACGATCGCGGCGCTCGATCCGACGGCGCTGGAGCTTGCCGTGCAGGCGGCGAAGGCAGAACTCTCCAACGCGCAGGCGCAATTTGCCAATGCCGCCGCCAGCGAGGAGCGCCAGCGCCAGTTGCTTGTCGCCGCTAACACCTCGCAGGCCGTCTTCGACGCCGCGCGGCAAGCCAGGCAGGCCGCCGCGGCCGGTGTCGAGCGGGCCAATGCGGCGCTGGCCAAATCGCAGGAACAGCTTGGCTATACCAGGTTGTTCTCGGACTTCGATGGCGTTGTCACCGCCGTCGGCGCCGAGGTCGGCCAGACGGTCTCGCCCGGCCAGACCGTCGTCACGGTGGCGCGCTCTGATCCACGCGAAGCAGTCGTCGACATTCCCGACCAGTTGACCGGCGATCTCGCCTTCGGCACGCCCTTCCAGATCATCCTGCAATCGCGGCCGACGATACGCAGCGACGCCAAGCTGCGCGAGATCGCCCCGCAGGCCGAAGGTTCGACCCGCACGCGCCGCGTCCGGCTGACGCTCATCGATCCGCCGCCGGCATTCAGGCTTGGTTCGACGGTGACGGCGACCCGCATTGCCAAGATCACGCCGACGATCGAGTTGCCGCTGTCGGCGCTACTGGAGAAGAACGGCAGAGAAAAGGTCTGGATCGTCGACCAGCAGACGTCGAGCGTGAGTGCCCGCGACATCAAAATTGCCGCCAAGGGTGCCGCCACTTTCACCGTCGCCGAGGGCCTCAATGCAGGCATGCGCGTCGTCACCGCCGGCGTCCACAGCCTGACCGAGGGACAGAAGGTCAAGATCTCTGAGGGAGAGGCCATATGAAAGGCTTCAACCTCTCCGACTGGGCGCTGAGCCATCGCTCGTTGGTGTGGTATTTCATGCTGGTCTTCGTCGTGGCCGGCGTCTTTGCCTATCTCAATCTCGGCCGCGAGGAAGACCCCGCCTTCACCATCAAGACCATGGTCATCCAGGCCAACTGGCCGGGCGCATCGGTCAACGAGACGGTGCGGCAAGTGACCGATCGCATCGAGAAGAAGCTCGAAGAGCTCGACAGTCTCGACTATACCAAATCCGTCACCTCTGCCGGCAAGACCGTCATCTTCGTCAACCTGAAGCCGACGACCAAGGCGCGCGACGTCGTGCCGACCTGGCTGCAGGTGCGCAACATGGTCAACGACATCTGGGCGCAGTTTCCGCAAGGCGTGCAGGGACCATTCTTCAACGACCGCTTCGGCGACGTCTACGGCAACATCTATGCCTTCACCGCCGACGGGCTGACCCCGCGTCAGTTGCGCGACTATGTCGAGGATGTCAGGACAAAGATCCTGACCGTGCCGAACGCCGGCAAGGTCGATCTGGTCGGTGCCCAGGACGAAGCGATCTACCTCGAATTCTCGACCCGCCAGATCGCGGCATTAGGCCTCAACCAGCAAGCGATCGTGGCCAGCCTGCAGGCCCAGAACGCAATCACGCCTTCCGGCGTCATTCAGTCCGGGCCGGAGCGCATCAGCGTGCGCGTCGGCGGCCAGTTCACCTCGGAAGAGAGCCTTCGCGCCATCAATTTGCGCGTCAACGATCGCTTCTTCCGGCTGAGCGACGTGGCGACGATTTCGCGCGGCTATGTCGACCCGCCGACGGCCTTGTTCCGCTTCAACGGGCAGGACGCGATCGGCCTTGCCATCGGCATGAAGCCCAACGCCAATCTGCTGGAGTTCGGCGAGGCCCTGCACGAGGAGATGAACAAGGTGCTGGCCGACCTGCCGGTCGGCGTCGGCGTGCATCTGGTCGCCGACCAGCCTGTCATCGTCGAGGAGGCGGTTTCCGGTTTCACGCGCGCCCTGTTCGAGGCGGTCGCCATCGTGCTTGCCGTGTCCTTCATCAGCCTCGGCATGCGCGCCGGCTTCGTGGTGGCGCTGTCGATCCCGCTGGTGCTGGCCATCACCTTCACGGTCATGGCCTATCTCGGCATATCGCTGCAGCGCATTTCGCTCGGCGCGCTGATCATCTCGCTCGGCCTTCTGGTCGATGACGCCATGATCGCGGTGGAGATGATGGTGGCTCGGCTGGAGGTCGGTGACAATCTGCGCAAGGCGGCGACATATGTCTATACCTCGACCGCCTTTCCGATGCTGACCGGCACGCTGGTGACGGTCGCGGGCTTCATCCCGATCGGCCTCAACAACAGCGCCGCCGGCGAATACACTTTCACGCTGTTCGTCGTCATCGCCGTGTCGCTCCTGGTGTCATGGATCGTCGCGGTGCTGTTTGCGCCGCTGCTCGGCGTCACCATCCTGCCGGCGACGATGAAGCAGCACCATGAAAAGCCCGGCCGCTTCACCGCGCTGTTCCGGCGCGTCCTCGTCGGATCGGTGCGCCATCACTGGCTGACCATCATCGCCACGGTGCTGTTGTTCGCGGCGTCGCTCGGCGGCTTTGGCCTCGTCCAGCAGCAGTTCTTTCCACCATCCGACCGTCCCGAACTGATCGTCGACTGGAATCTGCCGCAGAACTCCTCAATTGCCGAGACCCGGGACCAGATGGAGCGGTTCGAACAGCGGGCGCTGGTCGGCAATCCCGATATCGACCACTTCAGCTCCTATATCGGCCAGGGCGCGGTTCGCTTCGTGCTGGCCTATGACGTGCAACCGGCCAATCCCTATTTCGGCCAGACCGTCATCGTCACCAAGAGCATCGAGGCGCGCAATCGGGTCAAGCCGGCGCTCGAAAAGCTGCTGCGCGACGAGTTCGTCGGCACCGACGCCTTCGTCAAGCCGCTCGAACTCGGGCCGCCGGTCGGGCGGCCGGTGCAGTACCGCGTCGGCGGTCCTGACGTCCAGACGGTACGGACACTGGCGCAGGAATTCGCCGGCATCATTTCCGCCAATCCGCAGCTGGCCGCACCCACTTTCGACTGGAACGAGCCCGAGCGCGTGCTGAGGGTCGACGTGCTGCAGGACAAGGCACGGCAACTCGGCATCACTTCTTCGGACATCGCCAGCGCGCTGAACAGCACGGTCGGCGGCTCCACCATCACCCAGGTGCGAGACGCGACCTATCTGATCAATGTGGTGGCCCGTTCGCGCGAGG
Source organism: Mesorhizobium sp. M0816 (assembly GCF_040320005.1). Classification (NCBI taxonomy): domain Bacteria; kingdom Pseudomonadati; phylum Pseudomonadota; class Alphaproteobacteria; order Hyphomicrobiales; family Phyllobacteriaceae; genus Mesorhizobium; species Mesorhizobium sp. M0816. The sequence goes on from NZ_JAMYOT010000002.1 coordinate 181,249, forward strand.
CCGAACGGGGTTCGATCGGCACACTGCAGAACATGCAATTGCCAACCGGAACCGGCGAGGCGATCCCGCTGGCCGCTGTGGCGAACTTCCGCTACGAGCTCGAACAGCCGACAGTGTGGCGCCGCGACCGCATCCCGACCATCACCGTGCGCGCCGGGCTGGTCGGCGACGTGCTGCCCGCCACCGTGGTCAACGAGGTGAAACCGTCGGTCGACGCCTTCATCGCCAAATTGCCACCGGGCTATTCGATCGCCACCGCCGGCTCGGTCGAGGAAAGCGCCAACAGTCAGGGACCGATAGCCGCCGTGGTGCCGCTGATGCTGTTCATCATGGCGACCATCCTGATGGTGCAGTTGCAGAGCTTCCAGCGCCTGTTCCTGGTCGTGGCGGTGGCGCCGCTCGGCCTGATCGGCGTGGTGGCCGCGCTGGTGCCGAGCGGGGCACCGCTCGGCTTCGTTGCCATCCTCGGCGTGCTGGCGCTGATCGGCATCCTGATCCGCAATTCTGTCATCCTGATCGTCCAGATCGAGGATCTTGTGAACGTGGGCAAGGACCGCTGGGCCGCCGTCATCGAGGCGACCGAGCATCGCATGCGGCCGATCGCGCTGACGGCGGCGGCCGCGAGCCTGGCGCTGATCCCGATCGCACGCGAAGTGTTCTGGGGGCCGATGGCCTATGCCATGATGGGCGGCATCATCGCCGGCACGGCGATCACACTGCTGTTCCTGCCAGCGCTCTATGTGACGTGGTTTCGGATCAAGGAGCCGAAAGAGGCGGCAGGAGGGTGAGGCGGGAGATAGCAGTGCCATTGTGGAGGGTAGCGGGGCCTAAGGCGGAAGTTGAGTTCCTTCGCGCCCCCCTCTGTCCTGCCGGACAGAGGGGGGCGCGACAGAGCGCGACCTGGAATGTTAAACTACGTCCTCACGAACCCCTCGCTGGCCCTCAGCAAATTGCGCGTATAATCCTTGGTGACACGGCGTTCGACAAGATCGTCCGCGGTCAGATTCTCCATCGCCTCGCCGTTCTGCATCACCATCAGCCGTTCGCACATGTGGGTGATGATGGCTAGGTCGTGGCTGACCATCAGGAAGGTCAGCTTGCGGCGGCGCCTGATCTCTTCCAGCAGGTTCAGCACCTCCGCCTGCACCGAAGCGTCGAGCGCCGAGGTCGGCTCGTCGAGCAGCAGGATCGACGGTTCCAGAATCAGGGCGCGGGCGATCGCCACGCGCTGGCGCTGACCGCCGGACAATTGATGCGAATAGCGAAAACGGAACCCGGTGCCGAGGCCGACCTCGTCGAGTGCCCGCTGGATGCGCTTTTCGCCGTCGGCGAAGCCGTGAATGGCGAGCGGCTCCTGAAGCAGGCGGTCGACGGTCTGGCGCGGGTGCAGCGAACCGTACGGGTCCTGGAAGACCATCTGCACCTCGCGGTAGAACGCCTTGTCGCGACGCGCGCCGAGCATTTTGCCGTTGACCGCGATGGTGCCTGATGCGGCCGGCGCCAGGCCGGCGATTGCCCTGAGCAACGTCGACTTGCCGGAGCCGGACTCGCCGACCAGGCCGAAGGATTCACCGGATTCGACCTCGAGGCTGACGCCTTTCAACGCGCGGAAGCGGTCGAAGACCACCTCCAGCCTGTCGACGGAAAGGGCTGCCGTCATGCTGCCCACTCCGGCTTGCGGTCGAGCACCGGCAGCGGGTGACGGTCGGCGCCGATCTTGGGCATGCAGTTGAGCAGGCCGCGCGTATAGGGATGCTGGGCGCGGCCGAGCTCCGAGGCTTTGAGCTGTTCGACCACCTTGCCGGCATACATGACGATCACACGATCACAGAAGGACGAGACCAGGCGCAGATCGTGCGAGATGAAGATCAGCCCCATGCCGCGCTCGCTGACCAGCCGGTCGAGGATGCCGAGCACGTCGAGCTGGACAGTGACGTCGAGTGCCGAGGTCGGCTCGTCGGCGATCATCATTTCCGGCCCGGCGATCAGCATCATGGCGATCATGGCGCGCTGGCCCATGCCGCCGGAAACCTCGTGCGGATGCAGGTCGAAGACACGGGCCGGATCGCGGATCTGCACAGCCTCCAGCATGGCCAGCGCGCGGTCGCGGGCTTCGGCCTTGGAGACTTTCTCATGCGTGCGCAGCGTCTCGACGATCTGGCGGCCGATGCTCATCACCGGGTCGAGCGAATATTTCGGATCCTGCAGGATCATGGCGATACGCTTGCCGCGCAGCGCGCGGCGCTCGCGCGGCGGGGCGGCCAGCAGGTCGATGCCGTCAAAAGCGAGCGTCTTCGCGGTCACCTCGGCCTGCGGCGGGGTGACGCCCATGATGGCGCGGCCGGTCTGCGACTTGCCCGAACCGCTCTCGCCAACAATGCCGAGCCGCTCGCGGCCGAGCGAGAAGGAGACGCCGCGCACCGCCTCGATCAGGCCGGTGCGCGTCGGGAAGGTAACGCGCAGGTCGTTGACTTCGAGAAGCGTGCTCATTGGTCGCCACTCATTGGTCGCCACTTCGGGGATCGAGCGCGTCGCGCAGTCCGTCGCCGAGCAGGTTGAAGCCGAGGCTGACGATGAGGATGGCAAAGCCCGGAGCACCCGCCACCCACCACTGGTCGAGCACGAAGCGGCGGCCCGACGCGATCATCGCGCCCCATTCGGGCAGCGGCGGCTGCGCGCCGAGGCCGAGGAAGCCGAGGCCGGCCGCGGTCAGGATGATGCCGGCCATGTCGAGCGTCACCCTGATGATCAGCGAGGAGATGCACAGCGGCATGATGTGGCGAAGCACGATGCGAAACGGCGAGGCGCCCATCAATTGCACCGCCTTGATATAATCGGAATTGCGCACCGTCAGCGTTTCGGCGCGGGCAATGCGCGCATAGGGCGGCCACGAGGTGATGGCGATGGCAAGCACGGCATTTTCGATGCCGGGGCCGAGCGCCGCGACAAAGGCCAGCGCCAGGATCAGCTTCGGAAAGGCGAGGAAGATGTCGGTGATGCGCATCAGGATCGCATCGGTCCAGCCGCCGGCGTAACCGGCGACGGTGCCGACCAGCAAGCCGATCGGCGCGGCGATAATGGCAACCAGAATGACGACGTAGAGTGTCCAGCGCGAGCCGAAGATGATGCGCGAATAGATATCGCGGCCGAGATCGTCGGTGCCGAACCAGTGCGCCGCACTCGGCGCCAGCAGCCGCGAGCCCTTGAGGTCGCCGAATGTCGGCGAATAGGGCGCCAGCACATCGGCGAATGCCGCGACCACCAGCAGGGCGACGATGATGAGCAGGCCGGCAAACGCCAGCCGGTTGGCGGAAAAGCGCCGCCACGCCACATAGGCGCGGCCGAGCCTCGCCTGCACGCGCGACGCCGGCCGCTCGCTGAGCAGCCAGTCGCGGCGGGTTTGAATCGCTTCCGTGCTCATCCTGCCTTGGTCCTCATCCTGCCTTGGTCCTTGGATCGAGCAGCCGGTAGAGCAGGTCGGAGAATAGATTGATGGCGATGAAGACCGAGCCGATGATGATCGTGCCGCCAAGCACGGCATTCATGTCGGCGTTCTGCAGCGAGTTGGTGATGTAGAGGCCGATGCCCGGCCACGAAAACACTGTCTCGGTCAGCACCGAGCCTTCGAGCAGCCCGGCATAGGACAGAGCGATCACCGTGACCATCGGCACCGCGGCGTTGCGCAGCGCGTGACCCCAGATGATGCGCGTTTCCGACAGGCCCTTGGCGCGCGCTGCGACGATGTATTCCTGGGTGAGTTCGTTCAGCATGAACGAGCGCGTCATGCGGCTGATGTAGGCGAGCGAGAAATAGCCGAGTAGCGAAGCCGGCAGGATGATGTGGCGGAAGGCATCGGCAAATACATCCCACTGCCGCTGCCAGAGCGCATCCAGCAGGTAAAAGCCGGTAATCGGCGTGAAGGTGTATTCGTAGACGACGTCGAGCCGGCCGGGAAAGGCGACCCATTGCAGCTTGGCGTAGAACAGCACCAGCGCCAGCAGCCCCAGCCAGAAGATCGGCACGGAATAGCCGACAAGGCCGATGATGCGCACGATCTGGTCGATGACGCTGCCGCGCCGCACGGCGGCCAGCACGCCAAGCGGCACGCCGATCACCGAACCGATCAATGTTCCCAACGTCGCCAGTTCGAGCGTCGCCGGAAAGGCGCGGCGGATATCGGTCATCACCGGATTGGTGGTCAGCACCGAGGTGCCGAAATCACCGTTCAGGGCATGTTTGACATAGATGTAGAACTGCTCGACCAGCGGCAGGTCGAGGCCCATCTCGCGGCGCGTTCGTTCGACGACGTTGGCCGGCGCCCGGTCGCCGAGCACCGCCAACACCGGGTCGATCGGGATCACGCGGCCGATGAAGAAGGTCACCGCGAGCAGACCGAGATAGGTCGTTATCGCGATGACCAGGAACCGGGCGATAGATGAGGCCACGGCAACGGCGCGGGCGCCGCCGCGCCCTGCCGTCACCTCGCTTTCAGCCACACTCATACGGCGCGTCCGCCGGCGTCACTCCCCGGCATCACTCTTTCGAGACGGGGCCGACGAAGTTGGTGTCGAAGCTCGGGCCGAGCGCAAAACCCTTGAGGTTCTTGCGCAGGCCGGCCACTTCCAGCTGCTGGTGGATGATGACGAAGGGGCTGGTATCGAGGATCTTCTTCTCGAGATCCTGGTACATTGCGGCGCGCTTGGCCGCGTCCTTCTCGAGCAGGGCGGCTTCGGTCTGCTTGGTCAAGTCCGGGATGTCCCAGGCGTTGCGCCAGGCCAGCGTCTTGGTCTTGCCTTCATCCGAATTGTCGGGGTTGCTGGCGAAGGTCTGGGCGTTGGAGTTCGGATCGAAATAGTCCTGGCCCCACTGGCCGATATAGATGTCGTGGTTGCGGGCGCGGTATTTGGTCAGCGTCTGCTTGCCGTCGCCGGGGATGATCTCCAGCTTGATGCCGGCCTGTCCCAGCGTCTGCTGGATCGATTCCGCCATGCCCGTCGTCGGCTGCCCGGTACGCACGTCCATGGTGACGCTGAAGCCGTCGGCGAGGCCGGCCTTGGCGAGCAGTTCCTTGGCCTTGGCGACGTCGAACTTGAACGGGTTCTCGTCCAGTTCGCCGAGCACGCCCTTGGGCAGGAAGGTCTGGTGGATCTCGCCGATGCCCTTGAGGATGGTCGTGCTCAAGGCGTCGTAGTCGACCAGATATTTGAAAGCCTGGCGAACCTCGGGCTTGGCGAGGTTCGGGTTCTTCTGGTTGAGGCTGATGTAATAGACCGTGCCCTTCGGCGCGCTGGTGGTGGTGAGGTCGGCATTCTTGGCGATGGCATCGAGGTCGTTCGGCTCGAGATTGCGGGCGACGTCGATATCGCCGGCTTCGAGCGCCAGGCGCTGGCCCGAGCTTTCCTTCATGTTGCGATAGATAACGCGGGCAAGCTTGGCTTTTTCGCCGTAGTAATTGTCGTTGCGCTCAAGGACGACGGCCTCGTTGGCCCGCCATTCGCGCATTTTGAAGGCACCGGAGCCGGCATAGCCGGTCTTCAGCCAGGCGTTGCCGAAATCATTGTCCCATTTGTAGTCGGCGCTCGGGGTGACCGCAGCGACATGCTCCTTGACCAGCTTGGCGTCGACGACCGAAGCGACGGTCGCCGAAAGGCAGTTCAAGACGAAGCTCGGCGCATAGGCCTTGTCGACGGTGAACTGGAACGTCGTGTCATCAACGGCCTTGGCCTTCTCGGTGACGTTGCCGCCATCGATACCGAACTGGCCGATAATAAAGGCCGGGCTCTTGTCGAGCTTGATGGCGCGCTCGAACGAATAGGCGACGTCGGCCGCCGTGATCGGATTGCCGGAGGCGAATTTGAGGCCGGGCTTGAGCTTGAATGTGTAGGTCAGGCCGTCGTCGGAGACGCTCCAGCTTTCGGCGAGATCGCCCTTGACCTTGGATGTGTCGCTGAGGTCGAGGCGTACCAGAAGATCATAGGTGTTGCCGGTGACCTCTGCGGTCGACAATTCGAATGCTTCGCCCGGATCCATGGTGATGATGTCGTCGATGGCGAAACCCTCGACCAGCGTGTCGGCGGGCGTGACCGCGAAGGCAGGCGCACCGGCCAGAAGCAGCGCGGACATGGCCGCGCCCGCGAGCAAGAAGCGGGAGCGTAGAGCAAACTTTTCCATCATCATTTTAACTGTTCCCTGTTTTTGTTGACCTGAGTTCCCGGCTCAGGGTTGTGGCATTTCTTGCCGCGTCGAACGGTGATCCCCGGACCGTTGTCTTGGCAATTTTTTGTGCGGTTCCGGTTCACCATATCCGGCGGTTTCGAGCGCGGCAACGAGCATTTGCAGAACGGTCGATTGGGCCAGACCGGCGGTGCGAAAATCCGGCTATTTCAGCGCGGTAACCAGGTCGGCGTCGGGAAAGCAGGTAGCGGAACGGCCGTTGCTGGCCTGCCATTTGCCGATCGAGCGGCGCGTCTTGAAGCCAGGCAGGCCGTCGGCGCTGCCGACATCGTAGCCCTTAGCTTCCAGCGCCCGCTGCAGGGCGGCGATGTCGGAGCGGTAGAGCCCGCCGACCGCGCCCCAATTGCCCGAGAAATTGCTGTCGCCATGGGCGATGCGATCGGCGCCATGGCCGATGAACAGGGCATAGAGATCGCTGGTGTTATACTGCTTCAGCACATAGAAATTGGGGGTGACGATGAAGGCCGGGCCGCTACGCCCGGCCGGCATCAAAAGAAAGCCCTCGGCTTTCAGTTCGCTCGCCGGGAACGGTTTACCCGACACACGCCTGATGCCCATATCAGCCCATTGGGAAATCTTCTTGCCCTGGTCCGGACCTTCGAGCGAGCACGAGACGCTGTCCGGCACAGTCACCTCGAAGCCCCAGCCGCGGCCCCTGACCCAGCCATAATGGACGAGATAATTGGCGATCGATGCCAGTATATCGGGCGTCGAATTCCAGATGTCGGTGCGGCCGTCGCCGTCGAAATCGACGGCATGCTTGAGGAACGATGTCGGCATGAACTGCGGCTGGCCAAGCGCGCCTGCCCAAGACGATTTCATCGCGCCGACCGGGGCAAGCCCGCGCTCGACGATCTCGAGCGCAGCCAAGAGCTCGGTGCGGAAGAATTCCTTCTTGGTCGACATGAACGCCTTGGTGCCCAGCACCTCGAAGGCGTCATAAGGCATCTTCGCCGCGCCGAAGCCGCTCTCGCGGCCCCAGATCGCCAGCAGCACTTCGCCAGGCACGCCGTAGCGTTTCTCGATCGCGGCAAGCGTCCTAGCGTTGGTCGCCTCGCGGGTGCGGCCGCCGGCGGTCACCGCTCGGACTATCTTTTCAGCGAAATAGGCGCCCGGCGAACCGAACTCGGCCTGATGCTGCTTCTGCGGCGTCGTCGCCTTCTCGCCCGGCTTCACCAGGTCGGGCAGCTTCAGGTTCGGCTTGACGCCTTCGAAGGCGGCATCGAAGGTTTTCCTGGAGATGCCTTTGGCCTTGGCTTCGGGCCAGAGGTCGTTGCCAAGCCAGGCGCGGAACTGGTCGTCGATCTTTGCCGCCGAGGCGGGGGTGGCGAGGAGGAAGGCAAAGAGGACTGCAAGAAAGATCGCCAATCCACAAAGCCGACGTTCTGTCGCGCCCCCCTCTGTCCTGCCGGACATCTCCCCCTCCAGGGGGGAGATTGGCTGTCGCGTCTGTTTTCGCCAATCTTCAACGTCGCAAGCTTGGCGGGGATGTCGAGGCTGCCGATCTCCCCCCTGGAGGGGGAGATGTCCGGCAGGACAGAGGGGGGCGCGACGGAACGCAATCATCTCAAGAGCACCCCTTCCCCCAACGTGCTCAAAACACCGTCCGCGAGCGCAGTGCGGCGGCCAGCGTGCCTTCGTCGAGATAATCGAGTTCGCCGCCGACCGGAACACCGTGCGCCAGGCGCGTCACCTTGATGTCGAAGCCGGAAAGCTGGTCGGTGAGGTAGTGCGCGGTGGTCTGGCCCTCGACCGTGGCGTTGACGGCGAGGATCACTTCCTTGACTTCGCCGCCGGCGACGCGATCGACCAGCGAACGGATGTTTAGCTCATCAGGACCAATGCCGTCGAGCGGCGACAGCGTACCGCCGAGCACATGGTAGCGCACGTTCATGGCTGTCGCCCGCTCCAGCGCCCAAAGGTCGGCCACGTCCTCGACGACGATGAGCGTAGTGGGGTCGCGGCGGGGGTCGGTGCAGATCATGCATGGATCTGAGGTATCGACATTGCCGCAGGTCGAGCAGATGCGCACCTTGTCGACCGCCTCGCCCATGGCGGCGGCGAGCGGCGCCAGCAGCTGTTCCTTCTTCTTGATGAGGTGGAGCGCGGCGCGGCGTGCCGAACGCGGACCGAGCCCCGGCACCTTGGCCAGCAGCTGGATCAGGCGTTCGATCTCGGGACCGGCGATTCGCTTCGACATCGCACCGGTTTAGGATTTTTCCGCACGCTTTGGAACAGTTGAGCGGCCAGGGGCTCCGCTCTTCCCTTCTCCCCTTGTGGGAGAAGGGAAGGCCGACGTCGCGGCCAGTGCTGCCGCCCTCAGTTTTCTTCCAGTGGCCGGGTCTGGCCGGCGATCATCGCGCCGATGGCGTCGGTGTTCTCGGGCGTCGCCTCGAACGACATTGTCGGCTCTGCCGGCGCGGCCTGGAAGGAGGTGACAGGCCGCTCGCTCACGGTTCCGCCAAAACGGGCCGCATCCGGCTCCTGCATTGGTTCCTGCAGCGCCACAAGCATCGGCTTCTCCGGTGTCGCCCTCGCCGCGGTTGCCATCCCGGCAGTCACCCTTGTCTGCTTTGCCGGCAGCGATGCCGCGGCGGTCACATAGGTCGCTTTGGCGAATGTCGGCTTGGCGCTGCGTGCCGGCTCCGCCGAGGCGACAAGTATGGCCTGAGCGGCAGGCGCTTGCGGCTTGGCCTGGGCCATGGCGACCACCGGTTCGTCCGGCAGCGGCTGCCAGTTGCGGCCGCGCTTTTCATAGAAGGCATTGCCGCCGGCGACCATGGTGTAGTGCATGTTCTTGTAGGGGAAGCGCAGGCCGGCGGTGTGGAAGAACATGGTGTTCTTCAGCTTGGCTTTGCGCTCGCCCTTGAGCACCGCCTCGGCGGCTTCCTCGACGTCGGGCATCGCCTTCGAATTCATCGGCCGTGTCATGACGCCCGGCGCGAACTGCCCGCGCTCGCCGACGACCTGGCAGATGGTGTTGCCGTGATTGCCGGACCGCAGCCGGTTCATCACCACCGTGCCGACCGCAATCATGCCGTCACGGCTCGACCGGTTGGACTCGAAGAACATTGCCCGCTCCAGGCACTCCTTTTCCTTCGGCGTGGAATTGTAGGAGCGCGAGCTCAGGAAACTCGGCGTAATAGCATCGGTCAGGCTGGACATGCCGTGCGAGGCGGTCTGACTGCAAGCGGCCAAAAACAGCGGCGAGATAACGACGCCGAGCCGCAACGGCGTCTTCCATCGGGTAGAGATCAACAGGTGTCCCCTCAATTCTGCTGCCAGCCCGCCTCTGGTTGCGGCAAGAATGAGACACTTTCAGGCAAAAAGATGGCTAAAGCGTTATTAAGTGTGGGGAGTTGCCTAATAGACACAGCTGGCGGTAGAGCGAGCACTGGGCCGCTGCACTCTTCGGCCACTGTAACGGCATACCGATTGACTAGCGCGTCGCGTTCGACCGGCCTCATGCGACGCGCTTTAGGTTCTTGTTTTGATGCATGTCGTTATCGCAAAACCGCTGCACACTTTTGCGCGACATGCACTAGCCTTAGAACGGCAGTTTCATTCCCGGCGGGATCGGTAGGCCCGCGGTCAGCGCCCTGGTCTTCTCCTGCATGATCTGCTCGACCTTGGTCCTGGCGTCGTTGTGGGCAGCGAGAAGCAGGTCCTCGAGAATCTCGACCTCGTCTTCCTTGAACAGCGACGGGTCGATCTTCAGCGACTTCATCTCGAATTTGCCGGTCAGCGTGACGCTGACCAGGCCGCCGCCGGCCTGCCCGGTGGCTTCCAGCGTGGCGATCTCATCCTGCATGGCCTGGAACTTGGCCTGCATTTCCTTTGCCTTGCCCATCATGCCGAGAAGGTCTTTCATCGCACGGTCCTTTGCAGCTGGTGCTGGTTGTTTCAGGTTTCGTCGTCGTCGGCCGGCGGCTCGACCGGCACGTCGGCCTCGTCGGCTTCCGGCGCGTCGGGAATGCGCACGTCGATGATCTTGGCGCCGGGAAAGCGCGCCAGGATGGCGGCGACCGTCGGGTCGCTCTTGGCATCGAGGAAGGCGTTTTCGCGCTTTGTCGATTCCAGCTCGGCCAAGGTCTGGCCGCCCTCTTCCTTCGACAGCGACACCAGCCAGTTGCGGCCGGTCCAGGCGCGCAGCTTGGCGGTCAAATCGTTGAGCAACATCTTCGGCGCATCGTCGGTCAGGCTGACGTCGATACGACCGGGCTCGACGCGCACCAGGCGCACGCAACGCTTCACCAACACCTTGAAGGCCATGTCGCGCTGGGCGTCGGCAAGGGCGACAATGTCGGCCAGCGATTTCACCGGCACCGGCGGCGCCTCGACCGCCGGCTCCGGCGGAGTAACGAAGTTGGTCGGCACCGGCTCGGCCTCGACCAGACGCATTGTCTGGGCGCCGCCATTGGCCATCGGCATCCGCGCCTGCGCCACGGCGCCGGCACCACCGCTTGCAGGCGCATGGTTTGCGGGGCCGGGGCTTGCCGGCGTGCCATTCACGCGCGGCGCAGTGCCCGGCAGGGTACCGCCGTTCTCCAGCGATTTCAGCGCCTCGTCCAGCGTCGGCAGGTCGGCGGCATGGGCCAGCCGGATCAGCACCATCTCGGCGGCGCTGACCGGGCGGTTGGAGGTCTGCACCTCGGGAATACCTTTCAAGAGCATCTGCCACGTCCGCGACAGCACCTTGACCGACAGCATGCTGGCGAAATCGGCGCCGCGCCGGCGCTCGTCCTCGGACAGCGAGGCGTCGTCGATGGCAGCCGGCACGAAACGCAGACGGGTGACCAGATGGTTGAACTCGGCAAGGTCGGTCAGCACCGCGGCAGGATCGGCGCCGGTATCGTACTGGGCACGGAATTCGGCAAGTGCGGCGGCGACGTCGCCCTTCATGACATGTTCGAACAGGTCGACGATGCGGGCACGGTCGGCAAGGCCGAGCATAGCACGCACCGCTTCGGCGCTGACCGCGCCGCCGCCATGGGCGATCGCCTGGTCGAGGATCGACTGCGCATCGCGCATCGAGCCTTCGGCCGCGCGCGCGATCATCGCCAGCGCATCGTCTTCGACTTCGATGCCCTCCAGACCGGCTATCCTGGCAAGGTCGGCCTTGATCATTGCCGCATCGATGCGCCTGAGGTCGAAACGCTGGCAGCGCGACAGGACGGTGATCGGCACCTTGCGGATTTCGGTGGTGGCGAAGATGAACTTGACGTGCGGCGGCGGCTCTTCCAGCGTCTTCAGCAGGCCGTTGAAGGCCTGGTTGGAAAGCATGTGCACTTCGTCGATGATGTAGACCTTGTAGCGCGCCGACACCGGGGCGTAGCGCACACGCTCGATGATGTCCCTGATGTCGTCGATGCCGGTATGCGAGGCGGCGTCCATCTCGATGACGTCGACATGCCGGCCTTCCATGATCGCCTGGCAATGCTCGCCGAGCACGGCAAGGTCGACGGACGGCTGGTCGACGGTCGATGTTTTGTAGTTCAGGGCCCGCGCGAGTATGCGCGCGGTCGTCGTCTTGCCGACGCCACGCACGCCGGTCAGCATCCAGGCCTGGGCGATGCGGCCGGTGGCAAAGGCATTGGTCAACGTGCGGACCATCGGCTCCTGGCCGATCAGTTCGGAGAAATTCGACGGTCGGTATTTGCGCGCCAGCACGCGGTAGGCGGCAGGCTTGTCCAATTTCCCGGCCTCGTTTCCGGCTTCGCTCATTCGCCCGTTAAGCTCCAAGGGCTGCCACTGGAGGCGGCCGATTCCTGCGCATAGTTTCGCCCGCTCGGCTTGGCGCCGTCAATGTCAGGGCAAAAGGCGAAGAGGCGGGAGGCTGGAACAATGACCCGTTCCGGGCTCGTTAGGGCTGCTTCCTTCCGGACCTGACCCGGTTGGCGAGTGGACCGTCCACCACCAACCTCCCAGCCTCCATATCGGCAATCCGGCGATGAAATGCAAGTGCGGATGATAGGGGCCTTGAGCGACGGCGAAAGCTGAAACCAAAAACCCGCCTCGGCGGGCGGGTCGTTGGTGCGAATAATCACCATAGCGAAATTAGTAGCATAGCTGCCGGCACAAAGCAAGAACAAAATGTGGCCGCGATCAAAATCGTCGACCTCGGCGGGGCAGCGCCAACCTGATGCAATTTGCCCGGGCCCTCACTTCTTCGCGCACAATCAGCGCCGCGACGGCCAATGTTGGTTGCTGCCCCTTGCGGCCCTTCGGAAGCCGCTCTAGCGTCGATGGAGTTCAAAAAACGTCAAAAAGTGAGGGAAACGCCGATGCTGCCGGGCCTCAAGGCCGGATTCACGCTTGACGCCCAGCTGGAAGCCGACAGCGAACAGTTGATGTGGCTCGGCCTGTGCGAATTGCGCGTCATGAACGACCGCCGCTGGCCATGGCTGCTGCTGGTGCCGCAGCGGCCGGGCATCGAGGAAATCCACGACATGACGCCGCTGGACCAGGCGATGCTGACCTTCGAGACCAACATGGTGGCGCTGGCGCTGAAGCGGGTGACCGGCTGCACCAAGATCAACACCGGCGCACTCGGCAACATCGTGCGCCAGTTGCATGTACACGTCATTGCGCGCTCGGAAGGCGATCCCGGCTGGCCCGGCCCGGTGTGGGGGCACGGCCTGCGCGAGCCCTATCAGCGCTCCGACCTTCGCAAGTTTGCGGAAAAGATCAAGGCAGCGCTATAAGCCTCTCCCGTGTCCACCTTGAACCTTCCCGAGTCTGCATGAGCTTTCGCCTGTTTGACGCGCCCTTGCGCGAGCCGAGCCAGTTCGTCGGCTTCGCCGGCAACATTATCGACCGGCAGTCCGAAAACCGCGCCGACGATTCCGTCGAAAAGGCACTCGCCGATCCCTCGGCGCGGCTTTTGCTGATGCGTGGCGGCCGGCTCTATTTGAAGCTTGCGCAAGGCGCATTCGACCCCTGGTTCGGCGTGGCCGAATGCCGACCGCTCGAAGCGTCGCTCGAAAACGGCGTCCTGCTCGGTTTTTCCGAAAGCGGCCCGGTGCTGGCGGTGCCGGCCGGGGTCGAGCCCGAGCAGCTTCCCGAGACGATCAAGGCGATCGACTATCGCTCGGTCTATATGCAGGGGCTGATCGACGAAGCGGCGGCCGGCGCGCTGGCGCAAGGGGCGGCGCTGCTCGCCTGGCATGCCAGCCATCGCTTCTGCAGCAAATGCGGCACCGAAGCCGAGATGCGGGCGGGCGGTTACAAGCGGCATTGCCCGGCCTGCGGTACGGAGCACTTTCCGCGCACCGACCCGGTGGCGATCATGCTGACGGCAACACGCGAAAAATGCCTGCTCGGCCGCGGCCGGCATTTCGGGCCCGGCATGTATTCGGCGCTCGCCGGTTTCATCGAGCCGGGCGAGACGATCGAGGCGGCGGTGCGCCGCGAAACGCTGGAGGAAGCCGGCATCCGGCTAGGCCGTGTCGTCTACCACGCCAGCCAGCCCTGGCCGTTTCCCTATTCGCTGATGATCGGCTGCTTCGGCGAACCGCTCAACGACGATATCCAGCCCGACCTCAACGAGCTGGAAGATTGCCGCTGGTTCTTTCGCGACGAGGTGCTCTTGATGCTGGCCCGCGAGCATCCGGGCGGCCTGATGACACCGCCGAAGGGGGCGATCGCCTATAACCTCATCCGCGCCTGGGCTGACAGCGCGTGACACGAAGATATCGCAGGAGCAAAAAATGATCCGTCACACCGTCGTGTTCACGCTGAAACACCCGCCGCATTCGCTCGAGGAAAAACGGTTCCTCGCCGACGCCAAGAGGATTCTCACGGCGATAAAGGGCGTCACGCATTTCGAGCAGTTGCGGCAGGTCAGTCCCAAGAACGACTACCGCTTCGGCTTCTCGATGGAGTTCGCCGATCAGCGGGCCTATTCCGGCTACAACGACCATCCCGACCACGTCGCCTTCGTCCGCGACCGCTGGATCCCGGAAGTCGAGGCGTTTATGGAGATCGACTACGTGCCGCTCGGCTGGGGCTGAGACTGGAAAGCGGCGCTCTAAAAATTAATACCCGGCGTCGCGATCCACCACATTTTCCAGCGGTTCGCCGCTCTCGAAAGCATCCATCTGGCGCAGCATGATCGGCGCCAGGTGGACCGGATCGGAAGTTGCCGCCGCATGCGGCGTCACGAACACTTTGGGGTGGCTCCATAGCGGGCTGGTCTTCGGCAGCGGCTCGACCTCGAAAACGTCGAGGCTGGCTTCCTTCAGCGTGCCGTCGTCCAGCGCGCGCAAAATGTCGGCGTCCTTCTGCAGCCTGCCGCGCCCGGCATTGATCAGCACTGAGCCGCCGAGGCCGTTGCGCTTCCGCAGCTCCTTCAGCACGCCGTGGTTGATGATACCGTGCGTCTGCGGCGTCAGCGGCAGCAGCACCACCAGGATGTCGGTGGCGTTTAGGAACGGGATCAGGCCGGCCTCGCCCGCGTAAGTCGAGACACCTTGCATCGGCCGATCGCTGCGCGACCAGCCATTGACGGGAAAGCCGAGCGACAACAGCACCGATGCCGCCGCGCGGCCAAGCGTGCCGAGCCCCATAATGCCGACCGAGATGTCGCTGGCCGGCCGCTGCTGCGGTTCATGCCAGATCTTCTTCTGCTGCTGGGCGCGGTAGAGCATGCCTTGGCGATGGTGGTCGAGCACCCGCCAGACGACGTATTCGGTCATGTACTGGGTCAGGTTGTCGGCCACCACCTTGACGACCGGTACGTCGGGCAAGGTGGGATCGGCGAAGATGTGGTCGACGCCGGCGCCGATCGAGAAGATGGCGCGCAGATTGGGCAGCGACGACAACAGGTTCGGCCGCTGTTTCCACACCACAGCATAGGTAATCGAGGGATCGCCGGCGCCATTCGGCTCGAGCACCACCTCGCGCTCCGCCGACAGCAGTTCGCGCCAGCGCAGCGGATGAATACCGGTGAGGGCAAGCAGGATGCGGCCTTTTTCCATTGTGGATTGTTTTTCCCTTTTTACCAACAGCGTTCGCGTTCCGACGCGCAAGGCGCGGCAGTGTTTTGATTTTGTGCATGATCTCTGGCGAAAATCTACTCGCTGACGATGCCGACCGGCGCCGTTTCGATCTTGAAGGCGGCCGAGATCAACGCCTTTGTGTAGTCGGTCCGCGGGTTGCCGAAAATCTGTTCGGAAGGACCGGCCTCGACGATCCTGCCGTTACGCATGACGATGACTTCGTTGGCGAGCGCGCGGATGACCCTCAGATCGTGGCTGATGAAGAGGTAGGCGAGGTCGTGCTTGGCTTGCAGGCTGCGTAAGAGGTCGACGACCTGCGCCTGCACGCTCATGTCGAGCGCCGAGGTCGGCTCGTCCAGCATGACGAAACGCGGGTTGAGCACCATGGCGCGCGCGATGGCGACGCGCTGGCGCTGGCCGCCGGAGAATTCGTGCGGATAGCGGTTGCGCGTCGCCGGATCGAGGCCGACTTCCTTCAGCACGTCGACGACACGCTCGTCGCGCCCATCAGGAGACAGCTTCGGCTCGTGGATCTTCAACCCTTCCTCGATGATCTCGGCGACCGACATGCGCGGACTGAGCGAACCGAACGGATCCTGGAAGACGATCTGCAACTCGCGCCGCAGCGGCCGCATTTCGTTGAAGGACAGCTGATTGATGCCGCGTCCGTTGAACTGGATGGTCCCGGTCGACGAGATCATCCTGGCCAGCGCCAGGCCGAGCGTCGTCTTGCCTGAGCCGGATTCGCCGACGACGCCAAGCGTCTGGCCGGCCCGCACGGTGACGTCGATGCCGTCGACCGCCTTCACATTGTCGACGGTGCGCCGGAAGAAGCCCTTCTTGATCGGAAACCAGACCTTGACGTCCTTGCCGACCATCACCGGCTTGGCGGCCTGGTTGGCCGCCGGCGGCTTGCCTTTCGGCTCGGCGGCAAGCAGATGCCGCGTGTAGGCGTGCTGCGGATTGGCGAATATCTCCTTGGTCGGGCCGGTCTCGACGATCTTGCCCTTGGTCATCACGCAGACCCGGTCGGCGATCTTCCTGACGATGCCGAGATCGTGGGTGATGAACAGCATCGACATGTTCTTGCGGCTTTTCAGGCCGGCGAGCAGCTCGAGGATCTGCGCCTGGACGGTGACGTCGAGCGCCGTCGTCGGCTCGTCGGCGATCAAAAGTTCAGGCTCGTTGGCCAGCGACATGGCGATCATGACGCGCTGGCGCTGGCCGCCGGAAAGCTGGTGCGGATAGGCGTCGAGCCGCTTCTCCGGCTCGCGGATGCCGACCTCGTGCAGAAGTTCCAGCGTGCGCGCCTTGGCTTTGCGATCCCCCAGGCCCTGATGCAGCTTCAATACCTCGACGATCTGCTGCTCGATCGTATGCAGCGGGTTGAGCGAGGTCATCGGCTCCTGGAAGATCATGGTGATCTTGTTGCCGCGCACGCGGCGCAGGTCTCTCTCGTCGGCGGCAAGCAGGTCGGCGCCGAGGAACAGGATCTTTCCCGACGGGTGGCTGGCGGTCGGATAGGGCAGCAGCTTCAGAACCGACAGCGCGGTGACCGACTTGCCGGAGCCGGATTCGCCGACCAGCGCCACCGTCTCGCCCCTGGCGAGGTCGAAGGAAATATGGTCGACGGCGATCGACTGGTCGCCGCCTTGCGTGAAGGCGACGCTGAGGTCCTGGACCGAAAGGAGAGGGGCGGTCATAGCTCAACTTCCGCGACAACCCTGTCCAAGGCGGAAATTTCCGGTCGTATGATCGATATTTTGGCTGCCATTTGACGTGGGACGAGACGAGTTGGTGCGATGGAATAGGTCTCTTTCAATCTCGTATCCGCGGTCGGAAATTGTGTGCAGCCGAAGTGCATCGCTGTGGAAAGATGGATCGCGTCTGGTAATCTCAAGGAAAGGAATTCCGAACGTAACTGTGCTGCGTGCCAGAGAACGTCGCGAGTTATCGTCCCAATTGAGATGAAGGCATTGCCGATTGAAATATTGTCGTAGAGCTCGATCAGTCGCTCATTGTTCTTTCTCAAGGGATCGACCATCAACTCCGCGAGCACGATCTCACTCGTCGCCAGGAAAGGCTGCTTTCTGCCCTCGTTCAGTGAAATGAGCTGAAGCAGTTTTTTTGCAAGCGCATCATTGTTTTCAAAGGCATAGATGAAAATGTTGGTGTCGACGTAAAGCCGGACTGCAGCCATCAATCCTCCCACTCATCGCGGAGGGCACGAACACGCGCGACAGCCTCGTCGAGGCTTGTTCCCGGCGCGTTGGCCTGAGCATCCCGCATGAGTTCAAGCAATTGTTCGCGGCCAAGGGGCCTGTTGGCCTCCTCCTCCACTGTCACTTTGACCGAGGCGCTCGGAGCTATGCCTTTTCGCAGTTCATCCGGGAGCTTCGATGCCGGGTAGTGTTCAAGGATGATCCTATTCATTGCCATTTCCGGAATATAACATGCCGAATGCCAGCCTGCATCGCCCTCATCTGAACGTCTTGCGCGGATCGAAGGCGTCGCGGGTGGCCTCGCCGACGAAGACAAGCAGCGACAGCATCAGCGAGATGACGACGAAGCCGGAAATGCCGAGCCAGGGCGCGTTGAGGTTGCGCTGCGCCTGCTTCAACAGCTCACCCAGCGACGCGGCGCCGGGCGGCAGGCCGAAGCCGAGATAGTCGAGCGAGGTCAGCGTCGAGATCGAGCCGCTGAGCAGGAAGGGCAGGAAGGTCAGCGTCGCCACCATGGCGTTGGGCAGCAGATGCCGGAACATGATGGTGACATTGGATACGCCGAGCGCGCGCGCCGCATTGACATATTCGAAGTTACGGGCGCGCAGGAACTCGGCCCGCACCACGCCGACCAGTGCCACCCAGGAGAACAGCAGCATCAATCCGAGCAGGATGAAGAAGCCAGGCGGCAGGATGGCGGCGACGATCAAGAGCAGGTACAGCACCGGGATCGCCGACCAGATCTCGATGAAACGCTGGAACAGAAGGTCGGTCCAGCCGCCGAAATAGCCCTGCAGAGCGCCGGCCGCCACGCCGATCAGCGCTGAGCCGGCAGTCAGGATCAGGCCAAACAGCACCGAGACCCTGAAGCCGTAGATAACGCGCGCCAGCACGTCGCGGGCCTGGTCATCGGTGCCCAGCCAGTTCCAGTTGCCGACGTTGCAATTGGGGTCTGCCTCGCCTTTCGGATACTGGTTGCAGCGCGTCTTCTTGTCGTAGAGCCAGGACGGCTTGGTCGGTGCTGCTTCGGGAATAGCGTTGTTGACGGTCTGGTAGGAGTAGCGCACCGGCGGCCAGACCATCCAGCCATTGGCGTTGATCTCGTCCTGGATCACCGGATCGCGGTAGTCGGTGACGGCATAGAAGCCGCCGAACTTCTCCTCGGGATAGGCGACCAGGACCGGAAACAGGATCTCGCCCTTGTAGGAGGCGATGATCGGCTTGTCGTTGGCGACCAATTCCGAAACCAGCGACAGCACGAACAGGAACAGGAATATCCACAACGACCAGTAGCCGCGCCGGTTGGACTTGAAGTTCTGCAGGCGCCGCTGGTTGAGCGGCGACAGAAAGGGCCGCGCGATCCGAGCCGGCGCCGTTTCGGCTGAGGCCTGCGCCATCAGACGTCTCTCCGCTCGAAATCGATGCGCGGGTCGACCCAGGTATAGATCAGGTCGGACAAAAGCCCGACGAACAGGCCAAGCAGCGAGAAGATGAAGAGATTGGCGAACACCACCGGATAGTCGCGCTGCACCACCGAGTTGAAGCCGAGCAGGCCGAGGCCGTCGAGCGAAAATATGTTCTCGATCAGCAGCGAGCCGGTGAAAAAGGCCGAGATGAAAGCACCGGGAAAACCGGCGATGACGATCAGCATGGCGTTGCGGAAGACGTGGCCATAAAGCACCTGCCGCTCCGACAGGCCCTTGGCGCGGGCGGTGACGACATATTGCTTGCGGATTTCCTCGAGGAAGGAATTCTTGGTCAAAAGCGTCGTCGTGGCGAAGGCCGACAATACCAGCGCGGTCAGCGGCAAGGTCATATGCCAGAAATAGTCGACGATCCGCGCCGGCCACGACAGCTGGTCCCAATTGTCGGAGGTGATGCCGCGCAGCGGAAACCAGTCCCAGAACGAGCCGCCGGCAAACAGCACCATCAGCAAGATGCCGAACAGGAAGCCCGGAATGGCGTAGCCGACGATGACGACGCCGCTGGTCCAGACGTCGAAAGTGGAGCCGTCCTTGACCGCCTTGCGGATGCCGAGCGGGATCGAGATCAGATAGGACAAAAGCGTGATCCACAGCCCGATCGAGATCGACACCGGCATCTTTTCCAGGATCAGGTCGAGCACCGAGATGTCGCGGAAATAGCTGTCGCCGAAATCGAAGCGGAGATAGTTCCACAGCATCATGCCGAAGCGCTCGAGCGGCGGCTTGTCGAAGCCGAACTGCTTCTCCAGCTTCTTGATGAATTCCGGATCGAGCCCTTGCGCGCCGCGGTATTTCGAGCCGACGTCGCCGGCGACGTCGAAATTGGCGCCGCCGGCATCACCGCCGCCGCCGCCGAGGCGATCGCTGCCGCCCTGGTTGGTCAGCCTGGCGATGACCTGCTCGACCGGCCCGCCCGGCGCGAACTGGATGACGGCAAATGACACCGCCATGATGCCGAATAGGGTCGGGATCATCAAAAGGATGCGGCGCAGTATATAGGCGCCCATCAGGTTCCCTGCCTCGCTTGTGCAAAAATCTCAGGCTTTGCCAATCTTTGCCGCCTTGTCTTTGTCGAACCACCACAGCGCCTCGACCGGAAAGTCGTAATCCGGCTTTTGAGCGGGAAAGCCGAACATGTCCCAGAAGGCTGCCCGGTGATTCGCCAGATGATACGTTGGAATCCAGTCTAGCCGCGCGCGCAAGACCCGATCGAGCGCGTTGAGCGCTGTGACGAGTTCGATCCGGCTCTGCGCCTTGCCGGCTGCCTCGATCAGCGCGTCGATGGCTTTGCTTTCCGTGCCCGGATAGTTGCGCATCCCCGGCGTTTTCGCCATCCGGGAATTGTAGAGGATTTCCAGGCCGTCGGCAGTAGGCGTCGCCCCGATCAACCAATGTAGCATGTTGAAATCGAAATCGTAGTTGCTTTGCCGCGCTTCAAATTGCGTCGAATCGACCTGCCGGATCGAAGCGTCGATGCCAATCGCCTTCATATTCTCGGACCACGGCGCGAAAATGCGAACGAGACCCTCGTCCTCGGCCAGCATTTCCACCCGCAGTCGCTCGCCCTTCTCATTGACGACGAAATTGCCCGCTCGCTTCCAGCCGGCTTCGGCAAGCAGCCTCGAAGCTTCGCGCAGCAGCTTACGGTCGTGACCGGAACGGTCCGAGACGGGTTGCACCACCGGTTCGCCGAAGGTTTCCGGCGGCAACTCGGCTCTAAACGGCTCAAGCAGTTTCAATTCCTGAGGCGAGGGCAGGCCCTCGGCCTTGTAATCCGATCGTTCGAAGTTCGATTGCGAGCGCTCGTAGGAGCCGAAAAACAGTACCCGCTTGGTCCATTCGAAATCGAAGCAATAGGCGATCGCCTGTCTCACGCGCACATCGCGGAATTGCGGCCGGCGCTGGTTCAGCGCGACAGCCTGCATGTCGGGCGATTTCTCGCCGGGAAATTCGCGTTTGACGACCCTGCCATCCTTCAGCGCTGGAAAGTCGTAGCCGGTCGCCCATACGCGCGCGGTGAACTCCTCGCGAAAATGCGTATCGCCTTTCTTGAACGCTTCAAACGCTGCCTGGCGATCAAGGTAGAAATCGATACGGATACGGTCGAAATTATTAAGCCCGCGGTTCACGGCGAGATCGCGCCCCCAATAATCGGCGACGCGTTCATATTCGATAGTCTGCCCGGCCACGACCCGTCCCATCTTGTACGGCCCGGAGCTGAGCGGCGGGGTCATCGTCGAGGCGTCGAAATCATTGGCCGTATAGAAGGCTTTGGACACGATCGGCATTACGGCGATCGCGAGGATATTCTGCGCCGACTGTTTGCCGTTGAAGGTAAGGCTGACAGTAAGCGGATCGATTGCGACCGCATCCGTCATATGCCGCAGCGCTTGGGAAAGGTTCGGGTGTCCCCGGTCTTTGTAGAGGTTCAAGGCGAAGGCAACGTCCTCAGCCGTCAGCGGCGAGCCGTCATGGAAGCGCGCTTGTGGCCGCAGGCTGAAGCGGAAGCCGTTGCGGTCCTGCGACAAGGTAACGAATTCGGCAAGCACGCCGTAGACCGCATCCGGCTCATCGAGCGCCCTTGCCATCAGCGAATCGAAACAGAGCTCGGTGCGCGGCGGCGAATCCCCCTTCAACACCAGCGAGTTCAACGTGTTGAAAGTCAGAAAGCTCTGATTGAGGGTGGAGTTCGGCGGGCCGAAATTCATCCGGCCGCCCTTGGGAGCGTCTGGATTGACATAGTCGAAATGCGTGAAATCCGGAGGATATTTGAGATCGCCGAAGGCAGACAGCCCGTGCAGTTTCACGCCGGTCGGGATGGCGGCGAAAGCCCGGCCGGGCAGCAGCGCTGCAGCGGCGGCCGCACCGCCAAGGGCGAGGAAATCGCGACGGGGCAGCGCAGCCATCAATTGCCACTCTTATATTTGGCGGCCAGCGCTTTTTCCTTGTCCGGGTCGATCCACCAGGAATTCTGGTCGACGCCGCTATAGGCGGGCTGTTTCTCCGGCATACCGAACTTGTTCCAGTAGGCCAGCCAAACCACGGCGCGGTAATATTGCGGCACGACATAGTAGTTCCACAGCAGCACCCGGTCGAGCGCATGGGTGGCGGCAACCAGATCGTCGCGGTCGGTGGCAAAGATGATGCGGTCGACCAGCGCATCGACGACCGGATTCTTGATGCCGGCGTAATTGCGCGATCCCGGCGAATCGGCGGCCTTGGAACTCCAGAAATCGCGCTGTTCATTGCCGGGAGAGTCCGACTGCCCGAGTATCGAAGTGACCACGTCAAAGTCGAAGTGGGTGACTCGGTTGATATACTGGGTTTGGTCGATCAGGCGCAGCGTTGCGTCGACGCCGATTTTGCGCAGATTGGCGATATACGGGCTGGCGATGACCTGGTCGGTGTCGTTCCAACCGAGGATCTCGAATTTGAACGGTTCGCCGGTCTTGGCGTTGACCATCTTGCCGCCCTTGATGATCCAGCCTGCCTTGGCGAACAGATCGACCGCGGTCTTCAGGTATTTGCGCTCAGCCTGCGGGTTGTCGTAGACCGGCAGCTTGAATTCCTGGGTAAAGACTTCAGGCGGCAGCTTGTCACGGTACTGCTCGAGGATTTCGAGTTCCTTGCCCTGCGGCAGGCCACTCGACGCCAGTTCGGTGCCCTGGAAATAGCTGCTGGTGCGGGTGTTGGAACCGAAGAACAGGGTCCGGTTCATCGTCTCGAAATCGAACGGATACATCAACGCGGCGCGCACCAGGCGATCCTGGAACAGCGGGCGCCTGGTGTTGAGCATGAAGGCCTGCATCGGTTCGGGCGACGCGGTCTTGAATTCCTTCTTGATGACGTCGCCGGCCTGAACTGCCGGGAAATTATAGGCCGTGTTCCAGCGCCTCGAACTGTTCTCCGGCTTGATGTCGTCCAGCCCGCCCTTGGTAAAGGCCTGCCAGGCGGCATTGTCGTCGAGAAAATAGGTGAAACGCTGCCTGTCGAAATTCTCGCGGCCGATTTTTACGGGCAGCTTGGCCGCCCAGTAATCGGGCACGCGCTGCCAGATGATTTCGGAGCCAGGCTTGAAGCTGGCGATCTTGTAGGCGGCGGAGCCGAGCGGCGGCTCCTGCGTCGGCTTTGTGACGTCGCGCTTCTTGCCGTTGGCGTCGGTGCCTTCCCACCAGTGCTTGGGCAGCACAACGAGATCGCCGATGATCTTCGGTAGCTCCCGGTTGCCCTTCTGGCTGAAGTGGAATTCGACCTCGCGGTCGGACACCGCGACGGAGTCGGTGACGTTTTCGAAATAGCGGCTGTACATCGGGCTGTTGGCCTTCAGCACCTGGAACGACCAGATCACGTCCTCGGTGGTGATCGGCTGGCCGTCATGCCATTTCGCCCGCGGATCGAGCCGGTAGGTCGCCGAGGAATAGTCGGCCGGATATTTGTAGGCGTCGGCGATCAGCGGATGGCTGGTGCTGCCCTCGTCGGTCGCCTGCTCCATCAACGTGTCGTAGAGCAGGCCGCCGCCGAACTGCGCGAAGCCGGCGGCCGGCGAACCCTGCACGATATAGGGGTTGAAGCTGTCGAACGTGCCGAGCACCACTGAGTTCACTGTGCCGCCCTTCGGCGCATCCGGATTGACGTAGTCGTAGTGCTGGAAGTTGTCGCCGTATTTGGATTCGCCGATCAGCGAGGAGGTCGTACGCCATTCGTCCGCGAAGGCCGCCTGCAATCCGCCGGCAAAAGCGGCCAGCATCAGCACTGATTTCAGAAGCGTCCGCGCTCGGCCAACCGTCATGCGTTCTCCTCTTCGCGATATAGCGCCGTCACCATAGCGTCTGGGCCCAATCTAGATCATTTGGCGGCGCTGAAAACCGCAACCGAGCGGCTTTGTCGTTGCATATGCATTTTTCCTAACGAAAAAGCCGGGCTGAACCCGGCTTTTTCAAGGATTATGCCATTACAGTTTTGTTATTTTGCGGGCGCAGCCGGCGCCGGAGCGGCTGGCGCCGCGCCTTCTGCCGGCTTGGCAGGGGCCGCACCTTCGGGCGGCTTGGCGGCCTCATTTTCGGCCGAGGCGCCGGGCGCCGGCAGCGGCTTCGGATTGTCCGACAGCGTGCGCAGATAGGCGATGACGTTGGCGCGGTCCTCATCCTTCGGCAGACCGGCGAAGCCCATCGCGGTGCCCTTTACGAACTTCTTCGGCGAGGTGATGAAGTGGTTTAGATTGTCGTAGGTCCACTTCTCGCTGCCGCCCTTGGAGAACTCCTTCATGCCGGCCGAATAGGCAAAGCCCTCATGCTCGGCGACCGGACGGTCGATGATGTCCCAGAGATCGGGGCCGACCTTGTTGGGGCCACCCTTTTCGCCGGAGTGGCAAGCCTGGCATTTCTTGAAGATGGCGGCGCCCGCTTCGGCGTTGGCAGTGGTCAGCAGCTCGGCAATCGGCTTCACGGCCGCGGCGGGAGCGGCCGGGCCGCCTTCGGCGGGCTCGGTCGCCTCGATGGCGAAGCCCGGCTTTTCCGGCGCCGGCGAGGCAAACAGCGCGTCGGACACGATGCCAATGGAAAAGACGATGAACACGGTTCCGAGGAGACCGGCGAGCAGCTTGTTGACTTCGTTGGAATCCATACGCCCCAGGCTCCCTTTTCCGGCGGACCGATCCGTCCACTCCGTCCGTCGGTATCGTGAACCACCCTGCGAGGCGGTCAAATCGCGCGGAAACTAGGTCTTTTGCTCCGGCGTTGCAACACCTATAAGGGCGCTGCCAGTGAGACCTTTTGCCACTTTTGTCCTCCTCTTTTTCGAGCCCCTGCCCGCCTCATGTCCACCCTCATCCTGATCCCGGCCCGCATGGCCTCGACGCGCCTGCCGGGCAAGCCGCTGGCCGACATTGCCGGCACTCCGATGATCGTCCACGTCGCCCGCCGTGCTGCCGAGGCGGGGCTCGGCCGGGTCGTCGTCGCCACCGATACGCAAGGCGTTGCGGAGGCGGTGCGCGCGCATGGTTTCGAGGCGGTGATGACGCGGGCGGACCACGAAACCGGTTCCGACCGCATCTTCGAAGCGCTGACCATTCTCGATCCCGGCAACAGCGTCGAGACCATCGTCAATGTGCAGGGCGATCTGCCGACCATCGACCCCCTTGTTATCGGCGCCGCGCTGAAGCCTTTCGAGAACGCAGCGGTGGATATCGCCACGCTCTGCGTCGAGATCGTACGCGACGAGGAAAAGACCAATCCGAACGTCGTCAAGCTGGTCGGCTCGCCACTCTCGACGACGCGGCTCAGGGCGCTCTATTTCACCCGCGCCACCGCCCCTTGGGGCGAAGGCCCGCTCTACCATCATATCGGCCTCTATGCCTATCGCCGCGCCGCGCTCGAACGCTTCGTTGCGCTGAGGCCGTCGCCGCTGGAGCGCCGCGAGCGGCTGGAGCAGTTGCGGGCGCTGGAGGCCGGCATGCGCATCGATGCGGAGATCGTGCAGTCGGTGCCGCTTGGCGTCGACACGCCGGACGATCTAGAACGCGCCAGGGCGCTCCTTTCCAACTAAGAAATTCCTCCCCCAATCCCGAGACACTGCGCATGCCTGAAAAGACCAACAAAATATCCTTCCAGGGCGAGCCGGGTGCCAATTCCGACACCGCCTGCCGCAACATGTTCCCGTCGATGGAGCCGTTGCCGTGCCCGACCTTCGAGGACGTCTTCAACGCGGTCGAGACCGGCAAGGCCGATCTGGCGATGATCCCGATCGAGAACACCATTGCCGGCCGCGTCGCCGACATCCATCACCTCTTGCCGGAATCGAAGCTGCACATCATCGGCGAATACTTTCTGCCGATCCATTTCCAGCTGATGGTGCTGCCCGGCGTCAGGCGCGACGAGATCAGGACCGTGCACAGCCACATCCACGCGCTCGGCCAATGCCGCAAATACATCCGCAAGAACGGCTGGAAGGCGACGGTTGCCGGCGACACCGCGGGCGCCGCCAAGATGGTCGCCGCGATGAAGGACCGCACCATGGCCGCGCTGGCGCCGGCGCTGGCCTCGACCCTCTACGGGCTCGACATCATTGAGGAGAATGTCGAGGACACCGACAGCAACGTCACCCGCTTCGTCGTGCTGACCAAGAACAAGCAATGGGCCGAACGTCCCTCGGCCGACGCCAGGATGATGACGACCTTCATCTTCCGCGTCCGCAACGTGCCGGCAGCGCTCTACAAGGCGATGGGCGGGTTTGCCACCAACGGCATCAACATGACCAAGCTGGAAAGCTACCAGCTCGGCGCGTTTACAGCGACGCTGTTCTACGCCGACATAGAGGGCCATCCCGACGATCCGCTGGTGAAGCTGGCACTCGACGAGCTCGCCTTCTTCTCGCGCGAAATGCGCATTCTCGGCGTCTATCCCGCCAGCGCCTCGCGCGAGCAATGGAAGGTAGCGGATTAGGATCCGGTCAGGTCAGGCCGAGCTTGTTCTGCTTGGCCGGCTTGCCGCATTCGCGCCGGCTGATCGACCGGTTCATGGCGTCGATCTTGCCGCTTGCCTGGTCGGCGTCGCGTTTGGCTTTCGAGCGCATGTCCGGCGTGAACGGGCCAAAGCCCGTCGCCGGGTTGGAGAAGGACGGCTTGGCGTCCACCGGCAAATGATATTGCTGCGCCAGGCCGTTTCGTTGCGCCAGCAATTGATCGCAAGGCACATTGTCATATAGCAGCGAGGACTGGACGTTTTCGTCCTGCCGTTCGGACATCGAATTGCCGACGCAGCCGGCCATCGCCAGGCAAGACGCCAAGACCATCATGTTCCAGCGCATGAACGTGCTCCTTGTCGTTCGCAGCTGCGGCTTCTCATGCGCAGCGGCAGGAGTCTTAGCCAGATTTTACGCTGCCGGAAAGCAAGCTTGCCACTACGGCCAGCCCTTCGACCGGTTGGCGGCGATCCTGCCGGATGATTGTTGCCTGCAGCGACAGGACCGAAAAGCCGTTGGCGTCCAGAACCCGCTCTACATAGCTTTGGGAATGCGCGTAGCGGCGGGACGGCAGCAAGGCGAAATCGCCGCTGCCAGACGAGTGGCCGCCAAGGAGCGTCTCGACGGAGAACGCAAACAGACCGCCGCCGGCAAGCATTCCGGCAATCTTGTTCACCACCTTTTCGAGTGCGCCGACATAGATGAACACATCGGCCGCCGTCACCAGATCGGCTTTCGGGCCAGAATAGCAAAAATCCTGCAGGTCCGTCTTGACGAGCAGATCGTAGACGCCTTTGGCGCGCGCCTGCCTCAGCATGCCGGTCGAGATGTCGTAGCCCTCCAGCCGATCGGCGATCGGCCGCAGCCTCTGGCCCATGAGGCCGGTGCCGCAGCCGAGATCGAGCGCCAGCGAAAACCGGCCCGGCCGTGCTGCCTGGATGGCGCGGTCGAGGCATTCGGGCAGACGATACCCGAGCCTGTCGACCAGCTCACCCTCGAAGCTCCCGGCATAGTGGTCGTAAAGCGTCTCGACAAAGGCGCTGGGCGGCGCCGGGGCCGCCGCTGCCCTGCCGATCAATTGCAGCTTGAGCACCGCGCCGAGCCTGTCCGCCGGGTCGAGCCGCAGTGCCGTCGTCCAGGCCTGCGCGGCACGATCGGGCGCGCCTGCCGCTTCCTGCATCTCGCCGAGGCGGAACCAGCCGGCTGGCCATTGCGGCGCCAGTTCGAGCGCGCCGAGCAGCAATTCCGCCGCTGCCGCATGATCGCCGGATGCATAGAGCATTTCGGCATAGTCGGCGCGGCGGTCGGCGGTCAAATCGCCGGACGAGGTCTGGAGCGGTTTCATGCGATCGGGTTCCGCCGGGTGTTTGCAGCCGGCTTGCGCTCTATGCTGGAGTCAGCAGTGACTTACAACAGGCTTCCCGCGCCGGAATTAGCGCCTATCTTGGGGCCATGCGCGCCAGCGACCTGCTTCATCCCCGGCCGGAAGGGCTGTATTGCCCGCCCGGCGATTTCTTCATCGACCCGGTGCGGCCGGTCAACCGGGCGCTGATCACACATGGCCATTCCGACCATGCCCGCTCCGGCCACCGCTCGGTAATGGCGACGCAGCAGACGCTCGATATCATGGGGCTGCGTTACGGCGAAGGTTTTGCCGGAACGACGCAAGCCGCCGTGCTCGGCGAGACGATTGCGCTTGGCGGTGTGGCCGTCAGCTTTCACCCGGCCGGCCATGTGCTGGGCTCGGCGCAGATCAAGGTCGCGCATCAGGGCACATGCATCGTCGCGTCCGGCGACTATAAGCGCCAGAAGGACACGACCTGCGAGCCGTTCGAGCCGCTCAAGTGTGACGTCTTCATCACCGAGGCGACGTTCGGCCTGCCGGTGTTTCGGCATCCGCCCGATTCCGAAGAGATCGCCCGGCTGCTGAAATCGACCGAACAGTTTCCCGAGCGCACGCATCTGGTCGGCGCTTATGCGCTGGGCAAGGCGCAGCGTGTCATGCGCCTGCTGCGCGATGCCGGCTACGAAAAGCCGATCTACATCCACGGCGCGCTGGCCAAGCTCAGCGAGTATTACCAGAGCCAGAATATCGATCTCGGCACATTGGAACCGGCGACCGTCGAGACCGGCCAAAAAAGCGACTTTGCCGGCGCCATCGTCGTCGGCCCGCCATCCGCCTTCGCCGATCGCTGGGCGCGGCGTTTTCCCGATCCGATGTCTTGCTTCGCCTCAGGGTGGATGCGCATCCGCCAGCGCGCCAAGCAGGGCGGCGTCGAGCTGCCGCTGATCATTTCCGACCACTCCGACTGGGACGAGTTGACCGCCACGATCAAGGAGACCGGCGCCGAAGAAATCTGGGTAACGCATGGCCGCGAGGAGGCTCTGGTGCGCTGGTGCGAACTCGAAGGCATTGCGGCTCGGCCGCTGCATCTCGTTGGCTATGAGGACGAGGGCGATTGATGGTGTTTTTGGATCCAGCAATCGCCGGTACGGCGCTCTACGGCGCCCCCCTCTGGCCTGCCGGCCATCTCCCCCTCAAGGGGGGAGATCGGCAGCTTTGGTTTTGCCGCTCATCCTGCAACGTTGGAAATTGGCGAAAGCAGTCGCGACAGCAAATCTCCCCCCTTGAGGGGGAGATGTCCGGCAGGACAGAGGGGGGCGCGACAGAACGCAAGCCTTTCCCATTGGCGTCGCCCCTCCCATGAACCGCTTCGCCGAGCTTCTCGACCGGCTGGTGCTGACGCCGTCGCGCAACGGCAAGCTGACGCTCTTGACCGATTATTTCCGCAGCGTCGAGGATCCGGACCGCGGGCTGGCGCTGGCTGCCATCACCGGCGATCTGTCCATCGCCGCGGTCAAGCCGGCGATGCTGCGCACACTGGTGATCGAGCGCATGGATCCGGTGCTGTTCGGCTATTCCTACGACTATGTCGGCGACCTGGCCGAGACCGTGTCGCTGGTCTGGCCGCAGGCGCCGGTCGACATTGCGAACCACGAGCCGACGCTGGCCGAGGTGGTGGCGAAGCTGCAGGCGGCGAGCCGTTCCGACGGGCCGCAGGTGCTGGCCCGGCTGCTCGACAGCGCCAGCACTTCGGCGCGCTTTGCCATCATAAAGCTGGTCACCGGTGGCCTGCGCATCGGTGTCTCGGCGCGGCTCGCCAAGCAGGCGCTGGCCGATTTCGGCAAGGTCGATGTCGCCGAGATCGAGGAACTCTGGCACGGGCTGACGCCGCCCTATCTCGCGCTGTTCGCCTGGCTCGAAGGCAAGGCCGAAAAACCCAGGAAGACGGCGCTGGCGCTGTTCAGGCCGGTGATGCTGTCGAATGCCGTCGGCGACGGCGACCTCGAAAAGCTCGACCCGGCCGACTACGCGGCCGAATGGAAATGGGACGGCATCCGCGTCCAGGCGGTTTGCCAAGGCGGCATTCGCCGGCTCTATTCGCGCACCGGTGACGATGTCTCCGGCGCCTTTCCGGATCTTGCCGAGGCGATGGATTTTTCCGGCGCCCTCGACGGCGAGCTTCTGGTCGGTGACCCCAGGCAGGCGACGGGCACCTTCTCGGACCTGCAGCAGCGGCTGAACCGCAAGAGCGTGTCACCCAAGATCCAGCAGCAATACCCCGCCTTCATGCGCTGCTACGATGCGCTGCAGATTGGTGACGAGGATGTGCGCGGACTTCCCTTCCGCGAACGGCGCGGCCGGCTCGAGGCCTTCGTCAGGACACTCGATCCGGGCCGCTTCGATCTGTCGCCGCTGGTCGAATTCACCAACTGGCAGACGCTGGAGGAATTGCGCCGCAAGCCGCTGCATCCGGTCATCGAAGGCGTCATGCTGAAGCGCTGGGATTCGCCCTATGTGGCCGGGCGGCCGAAGGGCCCGTGGTTCAAATGGAAGCGCGATCCGCACACGGTCGACGCGGTGCTGATGTATGCCCAGCGCGGCCACGGCAAGCGTTCGAGCTTCTATTCCGACTACACATTCGGCGTCTGGTCCGGGCCGGAAGGATCGGAGGAGCTGGTGCCGGTGGGAAAAGCCTATTTCGGCTTCACCGACGAGGAACTGAGGCAGATCGACAAATATGTCCGCGACAATACGATCGAGCGCTTTGGCCCGGTCCGCTCGGTGCGTGCCGACCGCAGGAACGGGCTGGTGCTTGAGGTAGCCTTCGAAGGGCTCAACCGCTCGACGCGGCACAAATCCGGCGTTGCCATGCGCTTTCCGCGCATTTCGCGGCTGCGCTGGGACAAGCCGGCGGCCGAAGCCGACCGCATCGAGACGCTGCAGGCGCTGCTCGATAGTTAGTGCATGTGGCGCAAAAAGTGTGCAGCGGTTTTGCGGTAACGACATGCACCAAAACAAGAACCTAAAGTGCGTCGCATGAGGCCGGTCCGAACGCGACGTGCTTTAGGGAACGACTGAAACGCGGATCTCGTAGATGTCGACCGACTTGCCCTGCTTGTCGAAGTCGGAATTGATGGCGATGGTGCCGGCAGCACCCGGACGCTTGTCGGGAAAGCGCACGTCGAACAGATATTCATTGCGCTCGCGACCGACCGCATAGCGCTTGCGGCCGCAGTCGCCGAGTTCGCCGAAATTGCAATCGACGGAAATCTGCGTCTCCTGCCCCTCCTCGGAGCGCGCGATGATGTCGAATGTGGCATGCTTGCCGGCTAGTTTTTCCAACACGCCTTGTCCGACGTCGAAGCTGATGGCCGAGCCGGATGCCCCCGAGCGGATGCGCAGGAAGGAACCGCTTTCGTCCTGGATGACGTCGGCCTTGGCGTCCGACGGTGCATTGACCTGCGTCGGGTCACCCGGCGAAAAAACGTTGATCCAGTCGCGCGCCTGGTCCTCCTCGCCCTGCTTTGGCGGCGAAGCGGTGTCGTCCGGCGTGAAATCTTCGCCATCGACCGTTGGCGGCGCTTCCGGTGGCGCTGTGTCGAGCTCGGTCGCCGATTTGAAGACGCCGGTCTGGTTGGCGAAATAAAGGCCGATGCCGGCGGCTGCGAGCAGCGTCACACCGAAGAAGATCGCGGTCAAGGGCAGGCGGCGCCGCCTCGCCCGCCGGTCGTCGCGGTCGGGCGTCACTTCCGCGTCGTCGGTTTCGACGTCGGCTTCGGTCGGAACCGAGGCCCCCATGTCGATAACCGGCGCCTCGGGAACAGGCGCATCGGGCATGATGTCGGGAACGACCGGCAGGACGCGCGACCGGGGCGCATCGGATTCGGGCGGCTGCGCCGGACCGTCAACGACGACATCGGGCGACGGCGCGGGCTCGGCTTCGGCTTCGGCCGGAGGCTCCACCTCCGGTGCTGCCTCTAAACTGTCGGTCGGCGCGGCAACGTCGGCAACCGCCGGCAGGAATTCCGATTCGATTTCGGTGATCTTCGCCTGGACCGCCTTGCGGCGCTTGATGGCGACCTCCACGGTGACGTTTGGATTGGCCTGCAGGGCACGGTCGAGTGCCGCGAAAGCCGATCGATAGACCCGCTCGCGAAACGCCCGGTCGTCGGCATTGCCTTTCTCGAAGGCATTGCGGATCGCTTTTTCGATCGCGTCCAAGCGAATTCCCTCTGCAATTTCACTCACTTTGTCATGATCGTTAGCCGCAGGCGACCAATCAATCAACAAGCGAGCGGCCGCATTCTGCCTTGCCGAGGGGTACAAAGCTTATTTCGGCGGTTTTCGGTAAAGGAATCAACATTTTTCGCTGATTTTCCGGTCACGGCCAACGTGGCGGTCGCGCGGCGTGCCGATGCGGCATCGCGCGGCCAATGGTAGATCGGCGCGGCGGCTGCCCTTGCGCCCGGCCGGAGGCGGCACGAATTGCCTCGTCCTGAAATCGCGACTGCCATCTTGAATTCGCGGCCGGTTGCGTCTATCACGCAGCCCATCCTGGAAGCTCGGCTTCCCGGGCCGCTTTAGCTCAGTTGGTAGAGCACATCATTCGTAATGATGGGGTCAGGTGTTCGAGTCACCTAAGCGGCACCAAAATTCTCGATGAATTAAACGGGACCATTTCACAGATCAACTCGATGGAACGTCGCTATCACCCAGCGACGCCACGGTCTTCAGCGCGCCGTCGAGCATGTCGCCCTTCTCGTCCTTCAGCGCGGCTTCGCGCAGGCGCCGGATCCAGTCGGCGGCGTCCGGGCGGCCCTTGACCAGGTCGAGTGCCGACAGCACCCGGTCGAATTTCGACTGCGCGCGGGCGTGGGTGTCGCTGTAGCCCTTGATCAGCCGGCGGCAGTTGAGGATCTCCGTGCCAAGCGCGTAGTCCTCGCCGACTTGGCCCAGCGCCAGCGCATACCAGCGCTCGAGATGCGCGGTCTCGACCTTGTGGCGCAGCAGGCGGCGGCGCCAGCGGCGCAGGCCGCCGATGAACCACAAAGCGGCAAAGCCGGCGAAACTGTCGGTGCGGATATGGCGGCCGCGGTTGATGCGGCGGTCGAGGAAGGCGGCGAGCTTCGGCCGCGCCTCGATGTAGCTGCCGAGCCCGGCCGGCAGCGTGCCGCAGAATTCCTCGATGCGCGGATGGAAATATTCGGTCACCTGCAGGACCGAGCCGTCCTTGACGCCAACCTCACGGCGTACGCGTCGGTCGCGGCTAGAGCGCGTCTTCAGGTCGGCGACGCGGATCATGTCGTCGTAGCACATGGCGTTGGCCAGATGCTTGGCGGCGGCGATCGACAGCGCGTAGGCGTGTTCGGCATCGTCCAGAGCGACGACCCGGTCGAGCCTATCGAGATACTCGCCGCCATAAGCAACGTCCTGATAGTCGACCACTTTTTTCAGGCCGCGAAGCGCCATGTCGGCGACAGGAGCCGGCAAAGCATCGACCCGGGCGGCCAGTTGCTGCCAGCCTCGCAAGAGACTTTGCGGGCCGCTCACCTTTGCCGTTGCGCCCGAGCCGGTTTCAGCGGCTGCCGGCCCTGCAGTCTTGTCGCCCGAAGGCGCACTCGCGATGCCGCGCGCCCGATCGTAGGCGGCGCCGAAGGCGGCGAGGCTGGCCTTGACACCACGGCCGCCGGCGCCGATCGCCTGCTCGTAGCTCTCGCGTGTAAACGGCAAGGCGTCGGAGCCGGCCAGCGCGCCGAGCAGGCTGGCCGAGATCATCGAGCCATTGTCGGCGGCGATCTTCTCCATATCGAAGGCGATGAAGCGCTTGGCCGCGGCTTCCGCCGTGGCATGCACCTTGGAGGACGAGGCGCGGCCGTCGCCGGGCTCGATCTTCTCCGAGACCGCGGCGATGCGGTGCGACGAGGCGATCAGCGTCGTGCGCTCGGGCGTGACGAAGCCGCGGATGATGGCGCGGCCGGCCTCCATCAGTTCGGCGGCAATCAGGATGTCGACGTCGCCCTGCGACGGCGACAGCGCGAAGACCGGCAGGCGGCCGGTGTCGGGGCACATTTCGACATAATAGATGGTGGCGCCGGTGCGCTGGGCGACGCCGGCGACCGAGGTCGATTGCGCGACGTAGCCGTTGCGCTCGGCGACGTCGGTGATCCAGTCGGCCAGCACGCCACCGCCCTGGCCACCGACCGCCAGCACGGCAAGCTTGATGACGCGCTCGTCTTCGGGGGCGCCGGCTTTCGAGCGCGATGAGGGCACGGCGTCAAGCATCGGCGAATATCAGGCGCCGGCTTTCACGGCGCCGCTGCAAGAGACCGATCATGGCGCGGCGAGCGGCTTCAAGGAAACGGTCCCAGCGGCTCGGATTGTGCACGACATCGGCGCGGTAGAAGGATGGGCAGAGCACCGCCGCATCGGCGACCTCGCCGCAATTGCCGCAACCGACGCAGCTTTGGTCGATATGCGCCACCGGATCGTCGCGCAGGGGGTCGTCCAGCGACTTCACCGACAGCGACGGGCAGCCGGAAAGCCGCATGCAGGCATGGTCGCCGGTGCAGATATCTTCGTCGACGCCGAATTTCGGCTTGACTATGCGCGCCCCGCCCTTGATCGCCTTGTCGACCAGCGGCTTTTCGCGGCGCTGCCGGTTGAGCATGCATTCGGACGAGGCGACAATGAC
This sequence comes from Mesorhizobium sp. M0816, assembly GCF_040320005.1. Classification (NCBI taxonomy): domain Bacteria; kingdom Pseudomonadati; phylum Pseudomonadota; class Alphaproteobacteria; order Hyphomicrobiales; family Phyllobacteriaceae; genus Mesorhizobium; species Mesorhizobium sp. M0816. Next base: position 215,682 of record NZ_JAMYOT010000002.1, read on the forward strand.
TTTCGGGCCCTTTTCGTCCGTCGTCAGCGCCTCGCGCAGCGTGTCTTGCATCTTGGTTACGTCGTAGGTGCGGTCGATGTGGCGCAGCCATTTGACGCCCATGCCCTTCACCGCCTCGGTGATCGGGTGCTTGGTCGACTTGGTCTTGTTGCCGGCGCGGGACGACAGGATGTCCTGGCCGCCGGTGGCGGCCGAATAGAAATTGTCGACGATGACGATGACGCCGTCGTTCTTGTTGAACACCGCGTTGCCGATCGACGAGGTCAGACCGTTGTGCCAGAAGCCGCCGTCGCCGACGAAGGAGATCGAGCGGCGCTTGGCATCGGGCGAATTGAACGCCGAAGCCGAGGCCGGCCCCAGCCCGTAGCCCATGGTAGTGGCACCTAGCTCGAAAGGCGGCATGATCGAGAACAGATGGCAGCCAATGTCGGAGGCGATGTGGTGCTTGCCCAGCTCCTGCTCGACCAGCTTGGTGGCGGCGAAGATCGGCCGCTCCGGGCAGCCGACGCAGAAGCCGGGCGGCCGGCCCGGGACGACGTTGATCAGGTCGGCGGTGTCGAGCCCGTCGCCGATCTTGTTCGGCGCGCGGACCTCGCTTGGCAGCAGATGCGGGATGGTGGCGCGCAGGAACGATCCGATGCCGTCGAGCATCACCTGGCCGGTATATTCGCCGGCCATAGGCAGATGTTCCTTGCCGACGAGCCTGGTGCCGCGGCCGGCCTTGTGCAGCATCGCGGCAAAGGCCTGTTCGATGTAGTTGGGCTGGCCTTCCTCGACGACGAGGACGGCGTCCTTGCCTTCGCAGAAAGACAGGAACTCGTCGTCGACTAAGGGATAGACGGCGTTGAGCACATAGAGCGGCACGTCGGTGTCGCCATAAGTGTCGGCGAGGCCAAGCCGCTGCAGCGCCCGGATGACCGAATTGTACATGCCGCCCTGCATGACGATGCCGACCGAGCCGTGCTCCGGGCCGAAAAACTCGTTGATCTTGTTGGTGCGGATGAAATCCACCGCCGCCGGCCAGCGTTTCTGCACCTTTTCCTTCTCGTGCAGGAAGGACGCGGGCGGCAGCACGATGCGGCCGGTGTCGCGGCGCGGCGCCTCGAGCGCATCGGCCACAGTCATTGCCGGGCGCTTGTTGTCCTTGGCGATGAAATGGCCGTGGACATGGCAGCAGCGAATACGGACCTGCAGCATGACCGGCGTGTTGGAAACCTCGGACAGCTCGAAGCCGTCCTGCACCGCCTTGACGATCGACGGCAGGTTCGGTCGCGGGTCGAGCAGCCAGACCTGGCTCTTCATGGCAAAGGCGTGGCTGCGCTCCTGCATGATCGAGGAGCCTTCGCCGTAATCCTCGCCGACGATGATCAATGCACCGCCGGTGACGCCGCCGGAAGCGAGATTGGCGAGCGCGTCGGAGGCGACATTGGTGCCGACCGTCGACTTGAAGGTCGCCGCGCCGCGGATAGGATAATGCACCGATGCGGCAAGCATGGCGGTGGCCGTGGCTTCCGAGGCGCTCGCCTCGAAATGCACGCCGAGCTCGCCCAGGATATCCTGCGCGTCGGCCAGCACGTCCATCAAATGGCTGATCGGCGCGCCCTGATAGCCGCCGACATAGCCGACGCCGCATTGCAGCAGCGCCTTGGTGATGGCGAGAATGCCTTCGCCGGAAAACTCCTCGCCGGCGCCGAGCCTGAGCTTTTCGACTTCCTTGGCAAAAGACCGTTCGGCCATTTTGGGCTCCTTCCGTTACCGCCCCGATGGCGGCGCGTAAGATCAGATGTCGTGCTTGCGAATGTTCTTCAGCATCTTCTGCAATGTCGCGATCAGCGCCGCGTATTCGGCATCGTCGACATCGTCGAACATTGCCTCGAAAGCGTCGTGCATGGCCGGCCAGGCGCGCGCGAACTCGGCGCGGCCATCGTCGGTCAGGAATACATGGCGGATACGGCTGTCGGTGACCCCCTGCTCGCGCCGCACAAACCCTTGCCCCTCCAGCGTGTCGAGCGTCCGGCTCAAGGTCGACTGCTCGATGACGGTATAGACCGAGAGATCGTTGACGGTAACGCCATCGGTGACCGACAACACCGCCAGCGTGCGCACCTGCGGAATGGTCAGGCCCTGCTTGCGGAAATTGTCGCGCAAGGTGGCGTTGTAGCGGCCCATGATGCGGTTCATCAGATAGGGCGCGAATTGCTGCAGGCCGATCTGGCCCAAAGTCGAGATGCGCTGGCGCTTTTCAACCTTCTGTTCCATCACAGCCTCCCCGCCAGGAGAAAGCCGGAGCCGCCGCCCAAGCCAGCACCCGGATGGGTCGAGGCACCGATGTGGTAGAGACCCCTGACCTCGGTGGCGTGATTGCGGCTCGTCTTGAACGGCCGCCACAGAAACGACTGGTCGATAGCCGAGGAACCGCCATAGGGGTCGCCGCCGACCAGATTGATGTTCATAGCTTCCAGGTCGGTCGGCGAACAGGCGCGGCGTGCGATGACGCTGTCCTTGAACCCATCGATATGGCTGGCGAGGATCGCTTCGGCACGGTCGGCATAGGCTTCGCGCAGCGCCTCGGTCCAGCGACCGTCTGCCGGTGTTTGCAGTTTGCCGGCGGCATCGCCCTTGATATGCCGTGGCGCCTCGGGCAGTTGCAGCCACAGGACCGCCTTGCCGGCCGGGCAGCGCGATGGGTCGAGCGCGTGCGGCTGGCCGACGCACATGGTCGGCACCTCCGGCAGCATGCCGCGCACGGCTTCGTTGCAGGCCTTCGAGACGCCGTCGAGCCCCGGCGTCAGATGCAGCAGCGCGACCTTGTCCAGGCCCTCGCCGCGCCATGCCGGCGGCTTGTCCAAGGCATAGTGGATCTGGAAATTGCCCTTGCCGTAGCGGTATTTTTGCGCTGCCTCGACGTCTGCTTTCGGCGCCGCGTCGCCGAGCAGCCGCTCGTAGAGCTGGGTCGGCGTGACCGAGCAGATGACGCTCTTGTTCACGTTGATCGTTTCGCCCGAAGCCAGCCGCACGCCGGCGGCGCGGCCTCCGCTTTGGACAATAGCCGCGACGTCGGCGCCGGTGCGGATTTCGCCGCCACGTTCCCTGATCAGGGCTTGGAAGGCGGCCAGCAGATTCCTGGCACCGCCCTTGACGATCGGCGCGCCGGCCGCCTCAAGCGCGAAGGCGATGACCTTGGCGATCTGGCCGGAGAACACGTCCTCAGGTCCGAGGCCGGCATGCAGCACCCAGGGCGCCCACAGCGCTCGCATGGTTTCCGACTGGTAGGTGCTTTCCAGCCAACCGCGCGCCGGCACCAGCGCGCTGCCGAGAAAGGCGGCAAGGCCACGCGGGCCGCGCCGCCTGGCTTCACCCGCCAGCAGCCTGGCCGTCGGGTAGGACCACAGGCTGCCACCGAGCAGTCCGAACAGCAGACCGGCGTTGCGCTCGATCTCGCCGACATCGTTTGCGTGCCGGTCGCCGTCGCCCGCGGCAAGCGCATTGATCGCCGCTACATTGGCGATACGATCTGTGCGCAGGACGGCATGGCTGCCGTCCGGGCGCAGCACACCGGTCGGCGTGGAGGTGTTGCAAAACTCCAGGCCGTGCCGCGCGAGATCCTTGCCCAGCGCCGCATAGGCCGGCGAGGTGATGAACAGGACAAAGGTCGTCGCCATCACGTCGTGGATGAAGCCGGGCGCGGTGATTTCTTCGGTGCGCATGCAGCCCCCGATGCGGTCGTTGCGCTCGAGCACCAGCACCTTCGCCCCCTTGCCGCCAAGCATCGCCGAACAGACCAGCGCGTTGATGCCGCTGCCGACGACGATGTGATCGGGAGCGCTCATCGATGCGTGCTCCTAGCCGGCAGGAGTTCAATTGCAGAGATTGGCGCTCTACGGCGCCGTAGAGCCGCAGCTTTGCAAGGCTGCCCCTCCCACTCCGTCACCACAGTGCCACTTCCACACATGATCTTCTCCCGAAGACCGCAGCTATCCTATTGCCTTGGCACCAACGCCAACGCGCGGATCGGGCTGCCGGTGCCGTGCTCGATCTTGAGCGGCGCCGCGATGAGGATCGCGCCTTTCGGCGGCAGCCGGTCGAGGTTGCAAAGGCTGGCGAGGCCGTAGCGGTTAGCCTTGTGCATCAGGCTATGCGCCGGGAACGGCGGCTCCATTCCCCCTGCTTTTCCAGCATCCGTGCCGATCGTCTCGCTGCCCCAGCCCTTGATGTCCTTGCTAATCAGATACTGGATGGCTTCGGCGGTCGGGCCAGGCGTGTGCGGTCCGGTCTCATTGGCGTTGAGGAACTCGGCTTCCGAGCCGTTGCGCTTATACCAGTCGGTGCGCATCACCACCCACTCGCCGGGGTTGATAGCGCCATGTTCGGCTTCCCATGCCTTGATGTGATCGACGGTGAGCAGGAAATCGTGATCGGCTGCCGCTTGCTTCGAACAGTCGATGACATTGACCGGGCCGACGAAGTTCTGCGCCGGAATGGTGTCGGTGGCGCCGTCCGGATAATCCTTGCCGGTGATCCAGTGGTTGGGTGCGTCGAAATGCGTGCCCGAATGCTCGCCGAGCTTGAGCCAGTTCCACGCCCACCACGGGCCATTCTTGTCATAGGCGGAGATGGCGTGGATCTCGATCTTCGGCGTGTCGACCGCCAGTTCCGGCGGCAGCTTGATCAGTGGCGTGTCGGGCCCGAGCGGCGCCGTCAGGTCGACCACCTGGATGGCGCCTGAAAGCAGCTGGCCGGCGACTTCGCCTAGAAGTTGTTGTGTGTCCATGGTCTCTGTTCCCTCTTTCTCGATGGTGCTGAAGGCTCTCGCGGCCCTTAATATCCTACTAGACGAAAACATATGCATCTGCAATTATCTTTAAGCATAAAGGAAATGGGACGGGGCGTGAGCGAGTTCGACGCCATATTTGTCGGAGCAGGCCACAACAGTCTGGCATGCGCCGCGCATCTGGCGCTCAAAGGCTGGAAAACGGCAGTTTTCGAGCGTAATGCAACGATCGGCGGCGCCGTCCAGACGCGCGAATTGACGCTTCCGGGCTTCCGGCACGATTTCGGCGCGATGAATCTCAGCCTGTTCGCCGGCTCGGCCTTTCACAAGAAATATGCAAATGAATTGAAAACCCACGGGCTGGAATTCGCGCCGGTGGCCGATTGCTTTGCCAGCGCCTTCCCGGACGGAAGCTGGTTCGGCGTCAGCAGCGACCTGGAAAAGACCGCCTCGCGCATGGCCGCTTTTTCCGACGCCGACGCACAGACATGGCGCCGTCTGGTTGCGGCATTCCCGGCGGAGGCCGAGCATCTGTTCCGGCTGCTGGGCTCGCCGATGAGCGGCCGTGCGCTCGCCGGCACCGCCTGGAACCTCTGGCGCAAGAAGGGTTTGGCCGGCGCGCTCGATACCGGTCGATTACTGCTTTCCTCACCCCGCGCGTGGCTCGAGGAGACTTTCCAGTCACCGCATGTCAGGGCGACCCTGGCCACCTGGGGCATGCATCTCGATTTCGCGCCCGATATCGCCGGCGGCGCGGTGTTCCCTTACCTCGAATCCATGGCCAACCAGTGCTTCGGCATGGTGCTCGGCAGAGGCGGCGCCGACACCATCATCCGCGCTTTGTCAGGCATGCTCACGGCCGCCGGCGGCAAGATCGTCACTGGGGCTGATGTCGCCGAGATCACGGTTTCGGCCGGCAAAGCGACCGGCGTGCGGCTCGCTTCCGGCGAGACCCACACAGCCACCAAGGCCGTCATCGCCGGTGTCGCGCCCAAGGCGCTGACCGGGAAACTGTTGCCTAACGGATCGGGCGACACCGGCTTCGACACGGCCGTGAAAAAATTCCGCCACGCGCCGGGGACGTTGATGATCCATCTGGCGCTCGACGACCTGCCGGACTGGCGCGCCGGCGCCGAGCTTCGGCAGTTCGCCTATGTGCATCTGTCGCCGTCGCTCGATGCCATGTCGCGGACCTATCAGCAGGCGATGTCAGGGGTGCTGCCGGACGAACCGGTGCTGGTCGTCGGCCAGCCGACGGCCGTCGATCCCTCGCGCGCGCCGGACGGCAAGCACGTACTTTGGGTGCAGGTGCGCATGCTGCCAGCCGAGATTGCAGGCGATGCAGCGGGCACGATCGCGGCGGCTCACTGGGACGAGGCTAGGGAGCACTACGCCGAGCGTGTCCTCGACATTATCGAGCGCTATGCGCCCGGCCTTCGTCGGAAGATCCTCGGCCGCGCCGTGTTCTCGCCCATCGACCTCGAACGCGAGAACCCGAACCTTGTCGGCGGCGACCAGATCTGCGGCAGCCATCATCTGGCGCAGAATTTCCTGTTCCGGCCGGCGCGCGGTTACGCCGGCTGGAACACGCCGGTCGGCAATCTGCACCTGACCGGGGCGGCAACATGGCCCGGCGCCGGCACCGGGGCGGCGTCGGGCTACATGCTCGCGCAACAACTTGGCGGGAGGTAGGCTCCATTTTTCATCTAGGGTGAAGGAGGACAAGGCGCGGTTGCCCAAGGAGCCTGAACCCACCGATTGACAACGACACCGCGCATAAAAGCAACAGGGGAACGACCATGACAATCAACAGACGAGAATTGCTCGGATATGGCGCGGCCGCACTTGGCGCCACGGCGCTCGGCCTGCCGCAAATCGCCAAGGCTGCCGGCGAACTGACCATCGCCTACAATGTCAATTTGCCGTCCTGGGACCCGACCACCGGGCCTTCGGCGGTCAACCCGACCATCCAGGGTCTCTACCAGTCGGTGTTCGACCAGTTCATCCCGCAGAAGCCGGATCTTTCTTTCGCGCCCGGCCTGCTCACCGAATGGGGCTGGAACGAGGATCGCAGCAAGATCATGATGACGGTGCGCGAGGGCGTCACCTGGCATGACGGCTCGCCATTCACGGCCGAAGACGTGGTCTGGTCGCTGCAGCGGGCGGGCGATGAAAAGACCGGCAACCCGATCCAGTTCGTCTGGAAGAACGTCAACAACTTCAAGATCGACGGCAACAAGATCACCGGCGACGTCGTGCAATTCGACCCGGTGTATTTCAAGTGGATGTCGTTCCTGACCGGCTACATCATGCCGAAGGCCTATTACGAAAAGGTCGGCGCCGAGGGTTTTGAGAAAGCCCCGATCGGCACCGGGCCCTATATGGTCGACAAATTCGAGCGCAACGCCTTCCTGCGGCTCAAGGCCAACCCGAACTACTGGGGCGGCAAGCCGGCCTTCGAAAACGTAACCATCAAGTTCGTCACCGATGCGGCGAGCCGCGTCGCCGAGATCGAGTCCGGTTCCTCGCAGGTGACGCTGGAAATCCCCTATGAGGAATATGACCGCCTGATCGCCAAGGATGGACTTGCCGGCTCATGCAAGAACGTCTCCGACATCGGCATGATCTTCTTCAACGACATCGACGTGATGCTGGACAAGAACGTGCGCCAGGCGGCGGTGATGGCGGTCGACAAAAAGCTTTTGGTCGACCGGCTGCTGCGCGGTTACGGCCAGCCCATCGATACGCTGGAGACGCCGGAATACGAGGCCCACGATGCGTCGATCAAGGTGGAGCACAATCCGGACAAGGCCAAGGAACTGCTGGCCGCCTCCGGCTATTCGCCGGAAAAGCCGGTCAAGTTCACGATACAGACGACCAAGGGCTTCAAGCCCAAGGACTACGAGATGATCCAGGCGATCGTCGGCATGTGGCGCAAGGTCGGCATCGAGGCAACGATCGAGGTCTACGAGATCGCCAAGCACTACGAGCTGCGCGCCGCCGACAAGCTGGCGCCGGCGGCCTTCTACAATTGGGGCAATGCCATCGGCGATCCCACCACGTCGACCGGCTTTGCCATGTATGGCCCAAGCCCGCATTCGGTATGGGACAGCCAGGACCTGATCGACATGATCAATCCACTATGGGGCGAGAAGGACGAGGCCAAGCGCATTGCCGGCTGGAAGGCCGTCGACAAATACATCGCCGAACAGGCCTATGTGCTGCCGCTGATCCAGTATGCGCAGCCGATTGTGCATGCCAAGGGCGTCAATGTCGTGCAGCATGTGTCGGGCGCACTTCTGCCGGCGCTGATGAGCCCGGCCTGAGACAGTCTTCGGTTTGTCGCGCGCCGTCCGGAATGACGGCGCGCATTTTCCGCCACGGGCGACCATGCTGCTGCAAAGATTCCTGATCCGTCTTCTGACGATGGCGATCACGCTGTTCGGTGTGGCCGTCGTCGTCTTTATCGTCATCCGTGTCGCGCCGGGCGACCCGATCGCGATGATGCTGCCGCCCGGCGCGACCGATGCCGACATCGCGCGGCTGCGCGCGCTTTACGGGCTCGACAAGACCATCGTCCAGCAGTTCTTCATCTGGCTGGCCGGTGTCGTCAGGGGCGATTTCGGCACGTCGATCTCACTGCGGCAGGACGTGCTTGGGCTGGTCTTCAATCGCCTCCCGGCGACGCTGGAACTCGCCATCGTCGCGCTTGTGATGGCGCTGGCGATCGGTGGCACGACGGCGATCCTCGGCGCGCGCGAACGCGGCACCGCGGTCGAAGCCGGCATCGACATTGCCAGCGGTGCGGCGCTCTCGATTCCCGATTTCCTGTGGGGCCTGGTGCTGATCCTTCTGTTCGGCGTGCTGGTGCCCATCTTCGATATTTCTGGCCGGGTGTCGCCGCAGCTCGACCTGCCCTTCGCCACGCAATTCTATCTGTTCGAAAGCTTCGTACGGCTGCGCTTCGACCTGACCAGGGACCTGCTGGCACACATGCTGATGCCGGCGATTGCGCTGGCGCTGCCGCTGGCCGCGATCATCTCGCAGCTGCTGAAACAGTCGCTGAAGGAAGTGCTCGACCTCGACTACGTCGTGCTGGCGCGGGTAAAGGGCTTTTCGGAAACGCAGGTCATCCTGCGCGAGGCGCTGAAGAACGCGGCCCTGCCGACGCTGACGCTGGTCGGCGTGCAGTTCACCTTCCTGATCGGCGGCACGGTCATTGTCGAACGACTGTTTTCCTATGAAGGTCTTGGCAACATGGCGATCGATGCCGTCATCAACCGCGACCTGCCGCTGATCCAGGGCATCGTGCTGGTCTTCGCGCTGCTGTTCGTGCTGATCAACCTTGCCGTCGACATGATGTACGCCCTGCTCAATCCGAGGCTGCGCCATGGATGAGGCCCGCATTTCGAGACATGGCTCGCGGGCACGCCTGTGGCTGGCCGGCGGCTGGCTGCTGATTGCGCTGCTGGCCGCGATTTTTGCGCCGTTGGTCGCGCCGCAGGACCCACTGGCGCAGGATTTGATGCTGGAGCGGCTGCCGCCGTTCTGGCTGAGCGGTGCTGAGCCCGGCTACTGGCTCGGCACCGACAGCCTCGGCCGCGATCTTCTGTCACGGCTGATCTTCGGTGCCCGCATCGCCTTCATCGTCGCCTTCGCGGCAGCCCTTGCCGCCTGCCTGGTCGGCTCGACGCTGGGGCTGATCGCTGGCTATTTCGGCGGCTGGGCCGACCGCATCATCTCGCGTATCGTCGATGTCTGGATGGCGTTTCCGCCGGTGCTGTTTGCCATCCTTCTGGTCGCAGTGCTCGGCACCGGCTTGAGCTCGGTTATCATTGCCATTGCCGTCATCGACTGGACGCGCTTCTGCCGGGTGATCCGCGCCGAGACGATGGGCCAGTCGCGCATGGACTATGTCGAGAACGCCCGCATCGCCGGCTACGGCCGCATCGGCATCATGCTGCGCGAGGTGCTGCCCAATGTGGTGCCGTCGATCGTGGCGCTGCTGTCGCTGGAGATGGGCATTGCCGTCATCGTCGAGGCGATCCTGTCCTTCGTCAATCTGTCGATCTCGACCGACGACCCGACCTGGGGCGGCATCATCGCCGAGGGCCGCCTGTCGATCCATCAGGCCTGGTGGGTGCTGGTGTTCCCGCTGGTCACGCTGATCCTGACGGTGCTGTCATTCAGCCAGTTTGGCGAGGGCCTCAGGGCACGTTTCGATCCGGTGCTGCGATGAACGCGCTGGCGAAACCCTGCCTCGACATACGCAGCCTTAGCGCGGTGCTGCCTAATGGCTTGCGCGTGCTGCGCTCGGTGTCGCTCGCCGTCGAGCCCGGCGAGGTGCGCGCGCTGGTCGGCGAGAGCGGCGCCGGCAAGACGATGATCGGCAAGGCGGTGCTCGGCGTGCTGCCTTCGAGCGTGCGTATCGTCGAAGGCGATATGTTGCTCGAGGGCGAGGACCTCGGCAAGCTTCAGCCAAAGGCAAGGCGCACGCTAATCGGCGCGCGCACGGCGCTGATCCCGCAAGACCCGCTGACCGCGCTCAACCCGTCACGCCGCATCGGCCCGCAGATGACCGACCGGCTGGTGCGCATCCTCGGCTGGAGCGGCGAGAAGGCCGATGCACGCATCCGCCAATTGCTGGACGAGGTGCAGATCCGCGACCCCGAGCGTGTCCTCAAATGCTATCCGCACGAGCTGTCCGGCGGCATGCGCCAGCGCGTGCTGATCGCCGCGGCGTTTGCGGCCGAACCAAGGCTGATCGTCGCCGACGAGCCGACCACGGCGCTCGACGTGACCGTGCAGAAGCAGATCCTGCGGCTGATCGCGCAGCTGCAGCGCGAGCACGGCACGGCGATCCTGTTCGTTACCCATGATCTCGGCGTCGTCGCCAAGATCAGCCAGAAGGTCTCGGTGCTCTATGCCGGCAAGGTGGTGGAGGAGGCCGAGACGGCTGCTCTCTTCGCTGCCCCGCAGCACCCCTACACGCGAGCGCTGATGGCCGCGACGCCGCGCTACACCGATCCCTTCACTTCGCTGAAACCCGTGGACGAGGCGGTACTGGCCGGGCTAGCCGCGGAGATCGCCGCCGCCGATCAGGCCTGGAGGCGCCCGCATGGCTGAGCCGCTGTTTTCCGTGCGTGGGCTGAAGGTCGCGCTGCCCGACATGACGCGCAAGCCGCTGATCGGCCGCGCGCCCTTGGCCGAGATCCTGAAAGGGCTGGATTTCGACCTGCCAAAGGGATCGGTGACCGGCATCGTCGGCGAATCCGGCTCCGGCAAATCGACGCTTGGCCGCGCGTTGGTGCGACTTCTGGAGCCCAGCGCCGGCAAGGTCATCTTCGACGGCCGCGACATCACACATCTGCCTGAGGCCGAGCTCCGGCCGCTGCGCCGTAATCTGCAGATGATCTTCCAGGATCCGATGTCGTCGCTCAACCCGCGCCGCACCATCGCCAGCATCATCGCCGCACCACTCAAGCAGAATGGCCTCGGCAACAATCTGAAAGCCCGAGTTGCTGAAGCGCTTCAGCGCGTCGGCCTGCCGCAAGGCTTCGCCAGCCGCTATCGCCACGAACTGTCGGGCGGCCAGCGCCAGCGCGTCGGCATTGCCCGCGCGCTGGCGCTGTCGCCGAAATTCGTGCTGGCCGACGAAATCGTCTCAGGCCTCGACGTGTCGACGCAGGCGCAGATCCTGACGCTGCTGGAAAAACTCGCCGCCGAAATGGGCCTGACCGTTGCCTTCATCAGCCATGATCTTTCTGTCATTCGGCGGCTCTGCCGGCAAGTGATCGTCATGCGCGAAGGGGCGATCGTCGAAGCCAGTGCGACGGATACTTTGTTCGAGCAGCCGCAGCAGGCTTACACGCGCGACCTCCTCGCCGCCATTCCGCTGCCCGAGATCGATGATGCCTGGCTACTTCCCACCGCAAAGGCGCCGGCATGAAACACAATCCTATTCGCACGCTAAAGAGCGGGCCTCAGGCGTGCACCCGGCAAAATGTCCCGCGATGGAGGATGACTGACATGAAGAATGCAATCCGCTACGCAGTGCTCACCGCCACCGTGCTGGGAGGCATCGGCACGGCTTACGCCAGTTCCATTCCCGGCATGCGTGGCCACGACCACACCGGCGTCACCGTCCCCGACATGGAGCAGGCGGTCGATTTCTTCACCGAGGTGGTTGGCTGCAAGAAGGCGATGTCGTTCGGCCCGTTCGCCGACGACAAGGGCACATTCATGCAGGATCTGCTGGGCGTCGATCCCAAGGCGGTGATTGAGGAGATCACCCTGGTCCGCTGCGGACACGGGTCGAACATCGAGCTGTTCAAATACACCGCGCCGGACCAGAAGGACCTGACGCCTCGCAACAGCGACATAGGCGGCTTCCATATCGCCTTCTATGTCGACGACATCGCCGCCGCAAAAGCCTATCTTGACGGCAAGGGCGTCAAGACGCGGATGGGACCGCTGCCGGTTACCGAAGGCCCGGCCGCCGGCCAGACCATCCTCTACTTCCAGGCGCCCTGGGGCTTGCAGTTGGAAGCGATCAGCTATCCCAATGGCATGGCCTATGAAAAAGAAGCGGAGACGGTGCTGTGGAGCCCGAAGAACCCGGAAAAATAGCCCGGGGCGTCCCCGGCCTGCGCAAGCCGACTGCCGGCAAGTTGGGTTTCTGGGGCGGATTGTTTCAATCCTGAAACTTCAAGCTTGAATTAATCCGTCTCAGGCGTAAACTCGACAAACAGAAGCGAAGAGGAGATCGCACGATGAAAGTTGCGGTTCTCGGCGGCGGACCAGCCGGGCTCTACTTTGCCATCTCGCTGAAGCTCAGGGATGCCGCGCATGAGGTCACGGTGTTCGAGCGCAACCGTGCCGATGATACGTTTGGCTGGGGCGTCGTGCTGTCGGCCGAAACGCTGGAGAACCTGACCAAGAACGACCCGGTCAGCGCCGTCTGGATCCGCAAGCATTTCGCCTATTGGGACGATATCGCCGTCATCCATGATGGCGTGCGCACGGTCTCGACCGGTCACGGCTTTTGCGGCATTGGCCGCAAGCGGCTGCTCACGTTGCTGCAGCGGCGGGCGCGCGAACTCGGCGTCAAGCTGGTCTTCGAAACCGACATCGCCGATCCCAAGCCATATATGGAGACGCACGACCTGGTTGTCGCCGCCGACGGGTTGAACTCGAAAGCGCGGAGCGCCTTCGTCGACGTGTTCAAGCCCGATATCGACATTCGTAGATGCAAGTTCGTCTGGCTCGGCACCCACCAGAAATTCGACGACGCCTTCACCTTCATCTTCGAAAAGACCGAGCATGGCTGGGTGTGGGCGCATGCCTACCAGTTCGACAGCGATACCGCGACCTTCATCGTCGAATGCAGCGAGCAGACCTGGCAGCGCTTCGGCTTCGGCGCGATGTCGCAGCAGGAATCGATTGCCGTCTGCGAGCGCATCTTTGCCCGTCATCTCGGCGGCCACGCGCTGATGACCAACGCCAATCATATCCGCGGCTCGGCGTGGATTAATTTCCCGCGCGTCTTGTGCGAACGCTGGTCCTACAAGAACCTGGCGCTGATGGGCGACGCGGCGGCGAGCGCGCATTTCTCGATCGGTTCCGGCACCAAGCTGGCGCTGGAAAGCGCGGTGGCGCTGGCCGACTATCTCGAGTCCGAGCCAGACCTCGAGGCCGCCTTTAGCAAATATGAGGACGCCCGCCGCACCGAAGTGCTGAAGCTGCAGTCGGCGGCGCGCAATTCGCTCGAATGGTTCGAGGAGGTCGAGCGCTATCTTGGCCTCGATCCGGTGCAGTTCAACTATTCGCTGCTGACGCGTTCGCAACGCATCAGTCACGAGAATTTGCGGCTGCGCGATGCCGAATGGCTGGCCGGCGCCGAGGAGTGGTTCCAGCGCCAGGCCGGCGCCGGGGGCAACAATCTGCGTCGCGCGCCGATGTTCGCGCCGTTCCGGCTGCGCGGCATGGCGCTGCAGAACCGCGTCGTCGTCTCGCCGATGGCGCAGTACAAAGCGGTCGACGGCTGTCCGACCGATTGGCATTTCGCCCATTACGCCGAACGGGCCAAGGGCGGCGCCGGTCTCCTCTACATCGAGATGACCTGCGTCAGCGCGGAGGGCCGCATCACGCCTGGCTGCCCCGGTTTCTATGCGCCCGAGCATGAGGTCGCCTGGAAGCGGCTGGTCGAGTTCGTCCATGCCGAAACCGAGGCCAAGATCTGCGCCCAGATCGGCCATTCCGGTGCCAAGGGGTCGACCAGGCTCGGCTGGCAGGGAACCGACGTGCCGCTGCCCTTAGGCAATTGGCCCGTCATGGCAGCGTCTTCCGTGCCGTGGTCGCGGGAAAACCAGGTGCCTAAGGCGATGGACCGCGCCGACATGGATATGGTGCGCGACCAGTTTGTCGCTTCGGCCGAGATGGCGGCGCGCTGCGGCTTCGACATGCTCGAAATCCACGCCGCGCACGGCTATCTCCTGTCCTCCTTCATCACGCCCTTGACCAACCGGCGCACCGACTCCTATGGCGGCTCGCTGGAAAACCGCATGCGCTACCCCTTGGAAATCTTTCATGCGGTGCGCGCCGCGTGGCCGGCCGAGAAGCCGATCTCGATGCGCATCTCCGCCAATGACTGGCTGGGCATCGAAGGCGTGACGCCGGCCGATGCCGTAGAGATCGCGCGGCTGCTGCATGAGGCCGGCGTAGACATCTGCGACGTATCGGCCGGCCAGACTTCGGCCGTGGCAAGACCGGTCTATGGCCGCATGTTCCAGACGCCGTTTTCCGATCGCATCCGCAACGAGGTCGGCATGGCGACGATGGCGGTCGGCAATATCTATGAGCCGGACCACGTCAACTCGATCCTGATGGCGGGCCGCGCCGATCTCGTCGCACTGGCTAGGCCGCATCTTGCCGATCCGTATTGGACGCTGCACGCGGCCGTCATGCTTGGCGATCGCGGCGTCAAATGGCCGGATCCCTATCTGCCCGGCCGCGACCAGCTCTACCGGCTGGCCGAACGCGAAGCGGCAGCGGGGTTGAAAGTATGAGTGCCGCGGCGACGATTTCGGGGCGTCATGCGCTGGTCACCGGCGGCGGCTCCGGCGTCGGCCGCGCGATCGCGCTGGCGCTGGCCGGCGCGGGCGTTGACGTGACCATCTGCGGCCGGCGCGTGGAGCCGCTTGCCGAGGTCGCCGCGGAGAACAAGTCCATCTTCGCCATTGCCGCCGACGTCACCGACGAGACGTCGATGGCGTCGCTCTACGAGGCCGCGGAAGCGGCACGCGGAGCGTTCGACATCGTCGTTGCCAATGCCGGCATGTCCGGCAGTGCCCCGGCGCAGCGGACCTCGCTGGCAGACTGGCAGCGCACGCTCGACGTCAACTTGACCGGTACGTTCCTGACGGTGAAGCCGGCGTTGGCCGGCATGGCAGTGCGCAAGACTGGCCGTATCATCTTCGTCGCTTCCACCGCCGGACTGAAAGGCTATCCCTATGTCGCAGCTTACGTTGCCGCCAAGCATGGCGTCGTCGGCCTGATGCGGGCACTCGCCGTCGAGACCGCCAAGTCCGGCATAACAGTGAATGCCGTGTGCCCAGGGTTTGTCGAAACCGAGATGCTGGAGAGCACCGTCCAGCGCATCGTCCAAACGACCGGCCGCTCGTCCGAGCAGGCACGGACAAGCCTAGCCGCGACCAACCCGCAAGGCCGCTTCATCCAGCCGGAAGAAATTGCGGCCGCGGTACTTTATCTGTGTGGCGACGCCGCCCGGTCGATTACCGGGCAGACGATTTCGATCTCCGGAGGTGAGACATGGTAGCCGGTCCCCTGCCCGCCCCTTCCGGACCCGGCAAGGACCGCCTGCGGCTGTGGATACGCCTGCTGCGCGCCTCGCGCACCATCGAGGCCGAGCTGCGCGAACGACTGCGGCAAGAGTTCAACACAACGCTGCCACGCTTCGACGTGATGGCCGCGCTCTACCGCGCGCCGGAGGGCATGCTGATGAGCGATCTTTCGCGCTTCCTGCTGGTGTCCAACGGCAATGTCACCGGCATCATCGACCGGCTGGTCTCGGAAGGGTTGGTGATGCGGGCCCGACGCAATGGCGACCGCCGCACCTCGATGGTGCGGCTGACAGAAGAGGGATCGAAGATTTTCGCCGTGATCGCCGCCGCGCATGAGAAATGGGTCGGCGAGTTGCTGGGCAATGTGAGCGAGGATGAGGCGCGCCGGCTGACCGGCATGCTGACCTCCTTCCGCAGCAATTGGGAGGGACGGGAATGACGAAGCTGGCCGGCCGCAAGCCGAAGCATTTCCTCTGGCAGGTCGAAGGCAAGATCGCAAAGATCCGGCTCGATCGACCGGAGCGCAAGAACCCGCTGACCTTCGACAGCTATGCCGAATTGCGCGACATATTTCGCGACCTTGTCTACGCCGATGATGTCGATGCTGTGGTGGTCCTGCCCAATGGCGGCAATTTCTGCTCGGGCGGCGATGTCCACGAAATCATCGGCCCACTGGTCAAGATGGACATGAAGGCGCTGCTCGCCTTCACCCGCATGACGGGCGATTTCGTCAAGGCGATGCTGAATTGCGGCAAGCCGATTATTGCGGCGGTCGATGGCGTGGCGGTCGGCGCCGGCGCGATTATCGCCATGGCCTCCGATATCCGCATCGCCACGCCCCAGGCCAAGACAGCATTCCTGTTCACCCGCGTCGGCCTTGCCGGCTGCGACATGGGGGCCTGCGCGATCCTGCCGCGCATCATTGGCCAGGGCCGGGCCGCCGAGCTGCTCTATACCGGCCGCACGATGAGTGCCGAGGAAGGCGAGCGCTGGGGCTTCTACAACCGGCTGGTCGATACCGCAACGCTTGAGGCCGACGCGCTCGACATGGCCGCGCGCATCGTTTCCGGCCCGACCTTCGCCCATGGCATGACCAAGACGCAGCTGAACCAGGAATGGTCGATGGGTCTCGACCAGGCGATCGAAGCGGAAGCGCAGGCGCAGGCGATCTGCATGCAGACCCGCGATTTCGAGCGGGCGTACACGGCTTTCGTGGCCAAGGAGAAGCCGGTGTTCGAGGGAAATTGAGATGATCGCTTCCACGCTGGCGGGACAGCACCCCCCTCTGGCCTGCCGGCCATCTCCCCCTCAAGGGGGGAGATTGGATATCAGGCCCGCTTTCGCCAATCTCCAATATCGCAGGGAGAGCCGTGGCAGCGAAGCCGCCAATCTCCCCCCTAGAGGGGGAGATGTCCAGCAGGACAGAGGGGGGCGCCGTGGAGCGCCAGGGCCGGAGAATTGTGGAGGCAGCAATGCCTGACCGTTCCTTCCTCTCCTGGCCGTTCTTCGAGGATCGCCACCGCGATCTGGCGGAGCGGCTGGAGGCATGGTGCGCCAAGAACCTGCCGGTCGCGCATGACGATGTCGACGCGGCCTGCCGCGAGCTGGTGGCCAAGCTCGGCCAGGACGGCTGGCTGAAGCCGACGGCGCTCGATACTGACAGCCCTGCAGCACTCGACGTGCGCACGCTCTGCCTCACGCGCGAGACGCTGGCCCGGCATGACGGGCTGGCCGATTTCGCCTTCGCCATGCAAGGGCTCGGCACCGGCGCACTCAGCCTGTTCGGCACGCCCGACCAGCAGCACTGGCTGGCGAAGACACGGGCCGGCAAGGCGATTTCGGCTTTCGCGCTGTCGGAGCCGCGCTCGGGCTCGGACGTCGCCAATATGGAAATGACGGCCACGCGTGACCGCGACAGCTATCTCTTGTCCGGCGAAAAGACCTGGATCTCCAACGGCGGTATCGCTGACTTTTATGCTGTCTTTGCCCGCACCGGCGAAGCGCCCGGCGCCAAGGGGCTTTCCGCCTTTGTCGTGCCTTCCGAAACCGAGGGGCTGATCGTTGCCGAGCGGCTGGAGGTGATCGCGCCGCACCCGCTCGCCCGGCTGTCCTTCGACAATGCACGCATTCCAGCCTCGGCGCTGATCGGCAAACCCGGTGACGGTTTTCGCATCGCCATGTCCGTGCTCGACGTGTTCCGTTCGACCGTCGGCGCAGCGGCGCTCGGCTTTGCCCGGCGCGCGCTGGACGAAAGCATCACAAGAGTGGCCGAGCGCAGGCTGTTCGGTGCGCCGATGGCCGAGCTGCAGATGGTGCAGGGCCACATCGCCGACATGGCGCTGGATGTCGATGCCGCCGCGTTGCTGGTCTATCGTGCCGCCTGGACCAAGGACATGGGCGCGGCTCGGGTTACCCGCGAAGCCGCCATGGCCAAGCTGTTCGCTACCGACAAAGCGCAGGAGGTGATCGACAAGGCTGTGCAGCTGCATGGCGGCGACGGCGTCCGCAAGGGCCATATCGTCGAAAGCCTGTATCGCGAGATCCGGGCGCTGCGCATCTACGAGGGAGCGTCCGACGTGCAGAAGGTGGTGATTGCACGGCAAGTGATGGGAGCGGCCTGAGACAGGAGTTTGCGTGAAAATTATTGTCTTCGAGTTTTGAGCGACCGGATTTGAGCATTGGGAGGTTTTGACATGCACACCATCCTGCAGCCGGAAGGCTGGGCGAAACCCGTCGGCTACGCCAATGGCGTCGCCGCGCGTGGGCAGCTTGTCTTCGTCGGCGGGCAGGTCGGCTGGAACGGACAGGGCCGCTTCGAGACCGATGATCTTGTCGGCCAGGTGCGGCAGACGCTGGCCAATATTGTTGCTGTGCTCGCCGAGGCCGACGCCAAGCCGGAACATATCACCTCGATGACCTGGTACTTTACCGACAAGGCGGAATATTTGGCCAATCTCAAGGGGATCGGAGAGGTCTATCGCGAGGTGATCGGCCGGCATTTCCCGGCGATGGCCGCCATGCAGGTGATGGCGCTGGTCGAGGATCGCGCCAAGGTTGAGATCCAGGCCACGGCGGTTATTCCGGAGTGACGGCAACACGTGGCAATTTTTTAAGCTTAAAACTTTCGCCTTGAAAAGCGCGGTACTTTGGATAGCATCCAATGTCTTGCGACTGCCGTGCCGGGAGGGCTTTCCGGCAGTCCCGTCACTTGGCGCATCAAAACCGTGCGGGGCCAGACCCGTCCGATCACAACCAGAGGGAACGAAAATGAACTTCACCCGTCGCAACCTGCTGCTTCTTGCTGCTGCCATCGGCATCGCTGGCGGCCCGGCCTACGCCGAAGGCACGCTGAATGTCGGCGCCTATCCGACCAATCCGCCTTTTGAATACAAGAACGAGAGCGGCACGTTCGAGGGTTTCGAAGTCGACATCATCAATGAGGCGGCAAAGCGTATCGGCATGACCACTGATATCGCCGATCTCGGTTTCCAGGCGCTGTTCGCCGCCACCACCTCGAAGCGCATCGACGTCGCCATCTCGTCGATCACCATCACGCCGGAGCGGCTGAAGTCTCAGTCGTTCACGCAGCCCTACTATGATTCCGACATGGGCATCGCCGCGAAGGCCGACAGCCCGATCAAGGCCGAGGCCGACCTCAAGGGCAAGATCGTCGGCGTGCTGTCCGGCTCGACCGGCGAAGCCTGGGTCACGGCCCACCAGGAAGCGGACGGGTTCAGTGACGTCAAGGGCTACGACACGCAGCAGAATTTGCTGCTCGATCTCAGCTCCGGCCGCGTCGATGCGGCGGTCAGCGATATTCCGGGCCTGGAATATTCTTTCACCAGGATGAAGGATCTCGCCGTAAAAGAGCGCATCAAGACCGGCGAGCAGTACGGTCTGATGATGACCAAAGACCACCCGCTGCTCGGCAAGCTGAACGACGCGCTGACCGCGATGAAGAAGGACGGCACGCTGGCCGCGATCCACAAGAAGTGGTTCGGCAGCGACGCACCTGCCGATTCCTCGACCGTCAAGGAAATGCCTATGCCGAAGGCCTGAGCGGCAGTTCGCGCTTAAATGTCGTGCCGGCTTTCGATGCCGGCACGATTTCGGATTTCGGGCTCGGGCTCGAGCGTCGCGGGACGCCAAACGTTTCGGAAATGCTGCGATGTCGCTGCTGGACACCTTCTTCAACGCCGACGTCATGGTCTCCAGCCTGCCGGCGCTGCTGCGCGGTTTCCTGAACACCCTGCTGCTCGGAATCATGAGCATCGGCATCGGTATTCCCGTCGGCCTCGCGATCAGCCTGGTGCGGCTCTATGCGCCAAAGCCGCTTCGGCTGCTGGCTGTCGGCTACATTGACATTTTCCGGGCGATGCCGGTGCTGGTCGTGCTGATCCTGATCTACTATGCGCTGCCGTTCCTCGGTATTCGCCTGTCATCGTGGACGTCCGCGGTGATGGCCTTCGCCATCATCATGGCGGCCTATTCGGCCGAGGTGTTCCGCTCCGGTATAGAGAGCATTCCGCGCGGCCAGTTCGAGGCGGCGCAGGCGCTCGGCCTGCCGTTCTTGCTGACCTTGCGCAAGGTAGTGCTGCCGCAGGCGATCCGCGTCGTCATTCCGCCAATGACCAGCAATTGCGTTTCGATGTTCAAGGATACTTCGCTCGCTTCCACCGTGGCGCTGCCCGAACTGCTGAAGGAAGCGACCAACGCGCAATCGCTCTATGCCAATCCTTCACCGCTGATCGGCGCGGCGCTGGTCTATCTCATCTTTCTCTGGCCGATGGTCCGTCTCGTCAGCCTCCTTGAACGCCGCTTTCAAACCGAAAAGACCCGCTGAATCTGTCAGCGCACCTCGCAGGAGACGACCTTGAACCAGCATCAGATTTCGAAAACCGGCGATGCCGCAGCTTTCCCGGTCGAGACGATCCGCGCCATGTTTCCCGCCTTGCAGCAAGCCGGGGACTTCGTCTTCATGGACAATGCCGCCGGCGCGCAGATCCCGCAAAGCGTGCTCGATGCGGTCACCAACCATTTGGTCGCGCATAATGTGCAGCGCGGCGGCCGCTATGGCCGCAGCGTCACCGTCGACCAAGCCGTCGCCGGCGCTCGCGAAAGCGTGGCCTTGCTGATCAACGCCACCGACCCGGCGGAGATCTGTTTCGGCATGAACGCCACTTCGTTCATCCGCCTGGTCAGCCTCGGCATCGGCCAGATGCTTTCCGAGCGCCCAAACGGGGAGCGTGACGAGATCGTCATCACCGACATGGATCACGATGCCAATATCGCGACGTGGCTGGCGCTGGCGCCCGCCGGCGCCAAGTTCAAATGGTGGCGGATGCGCGAGGACGGCAATCTGCATGTCGACGATTTGCGCCCGCTGGTCTCAGAGCACACCCGGCTCGTCGCCTGCACGGTAACGGCGCATTCGATCGGCTCGATTGTCGACGTTGCCTCCGTGGCTGGGATTGCGCATGCGGCAGGCGCCGAAGTGTTCCTCGACTGCGTGCATTACGGGCCGCACGGGCTGATCGATGTGCAGGCCTGGGATTGCGACTATCTGGTCTGCTCCGGCTACAAGAATTTCTCGCCGCATATGGGCTTCCTGTGGGGCCGCTTCGAAACTCTGAAGCGCCTGCCGACCTTCCGCGAAGATTTCATCCCCGACGAGCCGCCCTACAAAATCGAGGCCGGTACCTTCATTTACGAGAACGTCTCCGGCATGGATGCCGCGGTGCGCTACCTCGAATCGATCGGCCGCAATTTCTTGTCAGAGAATAACCGGTCGCGCCGCGACAACATCGTCGCCGGCATGAATGCCATCCGCGACTACGAACAGGTGCTGGCGCGCGAAATGCTGGCGGTGCTCAAAGATTGCGGCGCGACGATCTACGGCGTGGCCGAAGAGGCACGCCTCAGCGAGCGCGTGCCGACCTTCTGCTTCAATGTCGGCACGCTGTCGCCGCAGAGGATCGTCGAGGAAATGGCCGAGATGCAGATCGGCGTTCGCGACGGCCACATGTATGCGCCGCGTCTGATGAAGCGGCTCAACCTCAGCATGGACAGCGGCGCCGTGCGCGCCTCGCTGGTGCATTACAATACGATCGAGGAAGTCCGGCGCTTCGGCGAGGCGCTGCGCACCATCATCGCCCGGCTGTCCTGATCGGACTGGGCGGCGGCGCCGGCGCGATCCTCGTGAAGCGCAAAGGCGGTCGCACCCGGGTTCTCCAAGCCGGGGCGCAATTGCATGCTTGGGATCAAGTAATCGCCGCCATTCTGCTGCCGATAACGAATGGGCCGGATTGTCTCGAGCGTTCGCATCCTTTCGCGCAGTCGCTCCGCGACAGGCTCGAAATCCGCCTCCCCGAAACGGTCCACCCTGTAAACCACGAACGGCGGAAGCACGTCGTAGCCCGGATAGTATAGAATCCCGTGATTGATCGGGAACAGCAGGTCGTCGATCGGGCCGTTGACGCCGCGGGCGGAATAATGCTCCTCCCAGCCGCCGGTGGTCACGATCAGCATTGCGCGCTTGCCGGCGAGCGTTCCCTCACCAAAGCGGTCACCCCACCGCTTGTCGCTGTGCTCGCCAACGCCATAGGCGAAGCCGTAAGCGTACACGCGATCGACCCAGCCCTTGAGGATCGCCGGCATGGCGTACCACCACAGCGGGAACTGGAGGATCAGGGTATCGGCCCATAGCAGCTTGTCGATCTCCACTTTGACGTCTTCGGTCAGAGTGCCGCTCCCAAAAGCTTTTTTGGAGGCGCCGGCCGGCAGGAAGCGTGCTTCAGGCGGCCACGACGGAAAGTCGGCACGGTCCACCTCGGCTTTCCAGCCATCGGCATAGAGGTCCGACACCCGCACCTCGTGGCCCTGGGCCTCGAGTTCCCTGATGGCGACGTCACGCAGCGCGCCGTTGAGCGAACGCGGTTCAGGATGAGCAAAAACAAGCAGGACTTTCATGGGTCAACTCCGAAGAAGGACGATAGACACCAAAGGTAGCCAGCCGTTGCCTGATCCGCTATATGTAGACAATGCATAAGATTATGCCGAATAATGGATAGATCTGACGTCACGCTCGAGCGTATTCGCACCTTTGTTCGCGTCGCCGAGCGCGGCAGCCTCTCGGCAGTGGCACGCGAACTCGGAGTTGGGCAATCGACGGTCACGCGGCATCTAAGGGAGCTCGAGGAGGCCGTCGGCGTGCCCTTGCTCGGCAGGACCACCCGGCGTGTCACGATGACCGATGAAGGCAGCCGTTACTATGCCGACAGCGTCCAGATCCTACGCCTCGTTGAGCAGGCCGGCGATGAGGCGCGGGGCGCGCGCGGCGCGTCGGCCGGCACGATCCGGATATCCTGCACGGCGGCGCTCGGGGTCTTACATGTCAGCCGGCTGATCTTCGCCTTTCAGGACCGCTATCCCTACATCGGCATCGATCTCAGCCTTACCGACGAGCGCATCAACCTTGTGCGGGAGGGCGTCGACATCGCGCTTCGCCTCGGCCCGCTCACCGACAGCTCAATGAAACTGCGGGCGCTCGGCCAGTCCCGGCGTCTGCTGGTGGCGGCGACGGCCTATCTGGCGGCGCGGGGCAGACCGGCTGTCCCGCAGGATCTGCCTGGCCATGAAGGCATCCGGATGTCGAACATCGCGGGAAGCGACACGCTCACCTTGCAGGGGCCGGGCGGCGAGACCTTTGCGGTGCCCTTTGGCGGCAGATTTCTGGTCGACCATGGGCTTGCTGCGCGCGAAGCCCTTGTCGCCGGACGCGGCATCGCACCCGCCCACCACTGGCTTGTCGACGATCTTCTGGCGGCCGACCGGCTGGAAGTGGTCCTGCCGGGCTATTTTCCGCCTCCCGTCCCGCTGAGCATGCTGATCGTTCCGGAGCGTGCGGGCATTGCCCGGGTGCGGCTGCTGGTCGACTTTCTCGCCGAGCAGATCTCCGGCATTCCGGGGATCGAGAAGCGGTAGCCGGCCGGCAAACCTCGCCGGATCAGGCGGCCTTCTTCTTCGCCAACCGTGCCTTGATGCTGGCAACGTCGGCACGCGGCGTCGCCGCGAACAGCGTCCTGGTGTAGCTGTGCTTGGGGTCGGCGAAGACCTCGTCGCGCGAGCCGTATTCGACCGCTTCGCCGAAGTACATCACCATCACGTCGTCGGCGATGTAGCGCACCACCGACAGGTCGTGGCTGATGAAAACATAGGTTAGCTGAAACTCGTCCTGCAGGTCGGCGAGCAGGTTCAGCACCTGCGCCTGCACCGAAAGATCAAGTGCCGAGACCGGCTCGTCCAGCACCAGAAGGCTGGGGTTGAGCATCAGCGCGCGGGCGATGGCGATCCGCTGGCGCTGGCCGCCCGAAAACATATGCGGGTAGCGATTAAAGTGCTCGGGGCCGAGACCGACCTTCTCTAGCATCTTCATGGCAAGATCGCGCCGCTCGTCGGCCGTGTTGTCGGTGTTGATGAGCAGCGGCTCGCCAAGCACGTCGCCGATCTTCTGGCGTGGATTGAGCGAACCATAAGGGTTCTGGAAGACGATCTGGACCTTGCGGCGCATTTCCTTCGACAGGCCGTTCCTGCCGATGTCTACCTTCTTGCCGTCGATGAAAAGCTCGCCGGAGGTCGCCGGGTCGATCAGGGTGATGATGCGGGCGAGTGTTGACTTGCCGCAGCCGCTCTCGCCGACGATGGCCAGCGTCTTGCCCTTGTCGACGCTGAACGAAACACCCTTGACCGCATGAACCGTACGGGAGGGGCGGAAAAGCCCGCCACCGACATGATAGTCGCGCACGATGTTCTTGCCTTCGACTACCGTCACGCTCATGAGGCGGTTCCTCCTGCGGACCGGGCTGCGACTACAGATGGGGCTGGCTCGAACAGCATGTCGGAAACAGTAGGCAACCGGTCGCCGACGGCGTTTTCGGGCAGCGCCGACAGGAGCGCGCGCGTGTAGTTGCTCTTGGGGGACTCGAACAGCGACAGCACGTCGGCCTCTTCCATCTTGCGGCCCTTGTACTGGACGATGACACGGTCGGCGGTCTCGGCAACCACCCCCATATTGTGGGTGATCATGATCAGGCCCATGCCATATTTGGCCTGCAGGCCGACCAGCAGATCGAGGATCTGCTTCTGGATGGTGACGTCGAGCGCCGTGGTTGGCTCGTCGGCGATCAAAAGCTTGGGATTACAGGCGATGGCGATGGCGATCATGACGCGCTGACACTGACCACCCGACATCTGGTGCGGGAAGGAGCCCAGCCGTTCCTCGGGGTCGGCGATGCCGACCAACTTCATCAATTCGATGGCACGCGCCCGGCGCTGGGCGCGGTCCATGCCCATATGGAAGCGCAGCACCTCCTCGATCTGGAAGCCGACGGTGAAGCACGGGTTGAGGCTGGCGACCGGCTCCTGGAAGATCATCGAAATGTCCTTGCCGACGATCTTGCGCCGCTCGGATGGGCCGAGCTTGAGCAGGTCGATGCCGTCGAAGGCCATGCGGTCGGCCCTCACCGTCGCGGTATTGGGCAAAAGCCCCATCACCGCCAGCATCGCCACCGACTTGCCCGAACCGGATTCGCCGACGATCGCCAGCACCTCGCGCGGTTCGACCGACAGGTCGATGCCTTGTACCGCCATGAATGGTCCAGCGGCGGTGTCGAAGGAAACGGTCAGGTTCTTGATCTCGAGAAGAGGCATTGGATTATGACCTCTTCAGCTTGGGATCGAAGGCATCGCGCAAGCCATCGCCGATCAGATTGATGGCAAGCACAGTGATCAGGATAGCAAGGCCGGGGAAGGTCACCACCCAAGGCGCGCGCAGGATGAACTCGCGCGCCGAGGCGAGCATCGTGCCCCATTCCGGCGTCGGCGGCTGCGCACCGACACCGAGGAAGCCGAGCGCCGCAGCCTCGAGAATAGCGTTGGAGAAGGACAACGTCGCCTGCACGATCAGCGGTGCCAGGCAGTTCGGCAGGATCGTCCTCACCATCAAGCGAAGATGACCGGCACCAGCCACCTTGGCGGAGATGACATATTCGCGGTTCTTTTCGGCCATCACGGCGGCGCGGGTGAGGCGCGCAAAATGCGGCTGCAGCACCAGCGCGATCGCCAGCATGGCATTGAAAAGGCCGGGGCCGAGGATCGCCACCAGCACCAGCGCCAGAAGCAGCGACGGGAAGGCCAGGATGATATCCATGATGCGCATGATCAGCGTGTCGACCCAGCCGCGGAAATAGCCGGCGAGCACGCCAAGCACGATGCCGCTGGTGAGCGAGAAGACAACGACCACCAGACCGATGAACAGCGAGAAACGCGCCCCGAAGATCAACCGTGAAAGCATGTCGCGGCCGACCGCGTCGGTGCCGAGCAGGAACATCGATTTGCCGCCTTCCTGCCAGGCAGGGGGTGCCAGCAGCGCATCGCGAAACTGCTCGTCGGGCGAATGTGGGGCGACGAACGGCGCAAAGATCGCCACCAGCACCAGCGCCGAAAACACGACAAGGCCGATGACCGCGCCGGTGTTCATCGAGAAGTAGTGCCAGAACTCGGCGAAAGCCCGTTGCCTGCCGCCTGTCGGGATGGAGGCGGCGGTAGCTTCGGCGGCGGATTCGTCGGTCATCTCACTGCACCCGGATGCGCGGATTGATGACGGCGTAGAGCACGTCGACGATCAGGTTCACCGCCATGACGATCAGCGCGATGATCAGCAATCCGCTCTGGACGACGACATAGTCGCGCTTGCCGATGGCATCGATCATCCATTTGCCGATGCCCGGCCAGGAAAAAATGGTCTCGGTCAGAATGGCGCCCGCCATCAAGGTGCCGACCTGCAGTCCAATGGTGGTGACCACCGGGATCAGCGCGTTGCGAAAAGCGTGCAGACCGATGACGCGGCGCGGCGCCAGGCCCTTGGCGCGCGCGGTGCGGACATAGTCCTCGCCCAGCACCTCGAGCATCGCCGAGCGCGTCTGGCGCGCTATGACGGCAAGCGGGATCGTCGCCAGCACGATCGACGGCAGGATCAAATGGCTGACGGCAGATTTGAAAGCGCCGCTCCTGCCGGAGATCAGGCTGTCGATGAGCATGAACCCGGTCGTCGGCCTGAAGAAATACTGCAGGCCGATGCGGCCGGAAACCGGCGTCCAGCCGAGATAGCCGGAGAAGAAGATAATGAGCAGCAACCCCCACCAGAAGATCGGCATCGAATAGCCGGTCAGCGCGACACCCATCGTCGCCTGGTCGAACCACGAGCCGCGCTTGACCGCGGCGAAGATACCGGCAGGAATGCCGAGCAGGACGGCGATGATCAACGCCACTGTCGCCAGTTCCAGCGTGGCTGGAAACAGCGCCTGGAATTCGCCGAGCACTGGCCGCTTGGTGGCAATAGATATGCCGAAATCGCCGGTCAGGACCCTGCCGATATATTCCAGGTATTGGATGACATAGGGCCGGTTGTAGCCAAACTGCTCGATGAGCTGGGCGTACCGCTCGGGGCTGACGCCGCGCTCGCCCGCCAGGGCCAGGATAGGATCGCCGGGCAGAAGCCGGACGAAAGCAAACGCCGCCAGCGATATGCCGAACACGGTCGGGATGATCAAAGCGAGCTTGTGGAGGAGATAACGGAGCATCTTGCTTCATAGAACGGCGGCGCGGGAAGTCCAGCGCCGCCGTTCAATTTCTCAGGACTTATTCGGTGACGTCGACGCCGTCAAACCGATGAATGCCGAGCGGGTCCATAACGAAGCCCGACACCTTCTTGTTCATCGGCATGAAGACCTTGGAGTGGGCGATGGTCAGCCACGGAGCCTCACGCTTGAACACCACCTGAGCTTCCTCGTAGATCTTGGTGCGCTCGGCGACGTCCGTCGTCGCCTTGCCTTTTTTCAGCAGGGCTTCGAATTCCTGGTTGCACCAGATCGCATAATTGGACTGGCCGATGGCATCGCAACCGAGCAGGAAAAAGAAGTTGTCCGGATCGCCATTGTCACCGGTCCAGCCCAGTTGGAAGGCGCCATCGCGATCCTTAGCCTTGCCGCGCTGGCGATACTCGGTCCATTCGTAACTGACGATCTCCGCCTTGACCCCGACGGCGGCATAATCGGCCTGGATCAACTCGGCGACGCGCTGGGCGTTCGGGTTGTAGGGGCGGCTGACCGGCATAGCCCAGATCTTCATCGACAGATCCTTGACGCCTGCATCGGCCAGCATCTTCTTGGCCGCCTCCGGATCATAGGGATCGTCCTTGATGTCCTTGTTATAGGACCACATGGTCGGCGGGATCGGGTTGATGGCCGGCGCACCGGCGCCCTGATAGACCGCGTCGATGATCGCCTTCTTGTTTACCGCCATGTTGAGGGCCTTGCGGACCTCGACCTTGTCGAAGGGCGGCTGCGTCGTGTTGTAAGCCATGTAGCCGATGTTCAGGCCTTCCTGCTCGTCGACCTTGAGGTTCGCGTCGGCCTGCAGTCCGGCAATGTCGGCCGGCGCCGGGTATGACATGATATCGCATTCGCCCGCCTTCAGCTTCTGCGCGCGCACGGCGGGGTCGGGCGTGATGGCGAAGATCAGATCATCGATCTTCTGGCGGCCGCCATAGTAGCCGTCCCATGCTGCATAGCGCACGACCGCATCGACCTGATAGTCGACGAACTGGAACGGACCAGTGCCGACCGGCTTCTGGGTGAACTGCTGCCTGGTGCCGGCCTTGTCGAGCTGGTCGGCATATTCCTTGGAAACGATCGAGGCGAAATCCATGCCGAGGTCCGGCAGGAACGCGACTTCAGGCTTGTTCAGCACGAATTTCACCGTCAGGTCGTCGACCTTGACGATTTCCTTCAGGAGATCGGGGAAGCCCATGCCGGTGAAATATTCCCAGCCGGTGCCTTCCAGATAGCTGTACCACGGGCTTTCTTTCTTCCACTGGCGTTCGAAGGAAAAGATCACGTCGTCGGCGTTGAGGTCGCGCGTCGGCGTGAAATAATCGGTCGTCTGGAATTTCACACCCGGGCGAAGGTTGAAGGTGTATTCGAGACCGTCGTCGGAAACCGTCCAGCTCTCGGCCAGGCCGGGCGAGATGGTAGTCTTGCCATGCTCGAACTCGACCAGGCGCGAATAGATGGTGCGCGACGAGGCGTCGAAGTCGTTGCCGCCGCTCCATGGCGACGGGTCGAAGCCGGCCGGCGAAGCCTCCGAGCAATAGACCAGTTGTTTTGCATTGGCCATGCCGCCGAGGACGCTTGCAGCCAGCAACGCGGCTGCAAAAGTCAGTTTCTTTTTCATTGAGCACTCCCTGATGTTCTTCCAAGCCCCTCTGTCAGGCTCGCGAAGGCCGCATATAAGCACCGTTTTTCTAGCTTTGGAACTGCCTGTTTGCCTAACCCACGGGAAGCAGAAAAAAATTCCGGCACGCGGCAAATTGTGGAAAAAACGAGCCGAATCCGCAGATCACGACATTATTAGCGACTTCAATTTTTTGTTGATCGGCAATGCCGCCGATTGGGGGAATCGAGCCGTTCGGTTCAAGAGATGCGCGTCCGAAAACCGGTCGCGGCCAAGAGGTTTGACGGCAAGTCTTACCGCACTCCAGGTGGCGAGGCTTGCACGGCCGCCGCTTGTGGCAATACATAGATAGATGGGCAGCGTGCCGGATTTTCCCAGGTTCCGGATATTGCGGCAAGCGGTGGGATATCTTTGTTGATCAGGGCGGTGGTGGCGCGCAAGCATGCCGAAACAATAAGAACGATTGAGGGAGCGACAGGTGGCAAAACCGGCAAAGACAACCAACGCGGCGAAAGCAAAGGCCGAGGCAACATCGAAAGCGGTCAAGCCAAAAGCGGCCGCCGCCAAGCCGACGGCTACCGCGAAGGCAAGCGCGAAGCCGGCGGCGAAGACCACGGCTGGAACGGCTGCTAAACCGGCAACCGGCAAGACTGCGCCTGCTGCAAAATCTGCCGCCAAGCCGGCGGCGAAGGCAGTGCCGACAGCGCCACGACCGCCGGCAGGTCCGGCCAAGAGATTACCGAGGGCGATCACCGCACTGGCCGCTGGCCTGCCTGAAAAACCGTGGCTCCAGAGTTACCCAAAGATCGTGCCGGCCGAGATTGGCGACCTGCCCTCCAGCTCGATCGGCGACTTTCTCGTCGCCGTGTGCAAGCAGTTTGCGAATCGGCCGGCCTTCGTCTGCATGGGCAAATCGATCACCTATGCCGACCTCGAGCGACAGTCGGCCGCCTTCGGCGCCTATCTGCAATCAACGGGGCTGCAGAAGGGCGCGCGCGTCGCCCTGATGATGCCGAATGTGCTGCAATATCCGGTGGCGATTATGGCAGTGCTTCGCGCCGGCTATGTCGTGGTCAACATCAATCCGCTCTACACGCCGCGCGAGCTGGAGCACCAGCTCAAGGATTCCGGCGCTCAAGCCATTGTCATCCTCGAAAATTTTGCCTGTACCCTGCAGGCGGTGATCGCCAGGACCGCGGTCAAGCATGTCGTGGTCGCCTCGATGGGCGACATGCTCGGCGGGCTCAAGGGAACGATCGTCAACTTCGTTGTACGCCGCGTCAAGAAGATGGTGCCGGCATGGTCGCTGCCCGGCCATGTCAAGTTCAACGCCGCGCTGAAGGCCGGCACCGGCATGGCCTTCAGGCCCGCAAAGGTCGCGGCCGACGACATCGCCTTCCTGCAATACACTGGCGGCACGACCGGCATCTCCAAGGGCGCGATGCTTTTGCACAGCAACATTTTGGCGAACGTCGCGCAGAACGCGCTGTGGGCCGAAGACGCTTTTACCGTCAAGCCGAAGCCAGCGCATCTGAACTTCCTCTGCGCGCTGCCGCTCTATCACATTTTTGCGCTGACGGCGAACGTGCTGGTAGGCATGCAGCAAGGCGCGCAGAATGTCCTCATCCCCAATCCGCGCGACATTCCCGGCTTTGTCAAGGAGCTGCAGAAATACCCGATCCACATCTTTCCGGGCCTCAACACGCTGTTCAATGCGCTGCTCAATAATGAGGATTTTCGCAAGCTCGATTTCAAGCCGCTGATCCTGACGCTGGGTGGCGGCATGCCGGTGCAGAGGGCCATCGCCGAACGCTGGAAGGCGCTGACCGGCTGCCCGATCAGCGAGGCCTACGGGCTCACCGAGACCTCGCCGGGGGCAACCATCAACAAATTCAGCGACGGCGTTTACACCGGCACGATCGGCCTGCCGCTGCCCTCGACCGAGATCGCCATCCGCGACGACGACGGCAACAATTTGCCGCTCGGCGAAGTCGGCGAAATCTGCATCCGCGGACCGCAGGTGATGGCCGGCTACTGGAACCGGCCGGACGAGACCGCCAAGGTGATGACCGAGGACGGCTTCTTCAAATCGGGCGACATGGGCTTCATGGACGAGCTTGGCTACACCAAGATCGTCGACCGCAAGAAGGACATGATCCTGGTTTCCGGCTTCAACGTCTATCCGAACGAACTCGAGGAAGTGGTGGCGCAGCATCCAGGCGTACTCGAAGTGGCGGCGATCGGCGTGCCGGACGAGCATTCGGGTGAAGTGCCGAAGCTGTTCGTCGTCAAGAAGGACCCGGCACTGACCGCCGACATGCTGACGGCTTATTGCCGCGAGAACCTGACCGGCTACAAGCGTCCCAGGTATATTGAGTTCCGCACCGAGCTGCCGAAGACACCGGTCGGCAAGATCCTGCGACGGGCGTTGCGGGGCTAGGCGCAGCTTGAGCGATTGCATCGCCGGCGCCAACGCCGTGAGTATAGGTTCGCGCCCAGACCCGGCAGAGTTCATCCGGGCGAACATGCGGATCGCCCCCGTGCCCGCGCTTCCCGAAATTCGGCTTTACACCGCCCATCCGGGAAGCGGGCTCAGGCGGCTTCTCGAATGGAACCAACATGCGACCGAAAAAGACGGACCTGAACCGGAGCCACCGTACTGGGCCTATGTCTGGGCCGGCGGCGCGGTGCTCGCCCGCTACATATTCGACCGGCCGGAGACCGTGGCCGGCCGTCGCGTACTCGACCTCGGCGCCGGTTCGGGTCTCGTCGGCATTGCAGCGGCAAAAGCCGGGGCAAGCGCGGTCGTCGCGGCCGAGATCGATCGCAATGGTGTGGTTGCGCTCGGCCTCAACGCGACTGCGAACGGCGTCGCTATCATGATCATTGGCGAAGACATCACCAGCGGTCCGCCGCCACCGGTGGATGTCGTGGTGGTCGGCGACCTGTTTTACGCCCATGATCTTGCCGGCCGGGCCCTTTCTTTCCTCGACCGCTGCCTTGCAGCCGGCATCGCCGTGCTGATCGGCGATCCGGGCCGCGCCTATCTGCCCCGCTCGCGGCTTCGCCTGCTGGCCGAATACGAGGTGCCGGATGTCGGCGAAGGCAGGAATGCGGCGATGAAACCGAGCGGCGTGTTCTCGTTCGGACCAGCTAGCTGCGAGTCTAGACTGTCTCGCTGACCCGCGCCGCAAGAAAATCGGGCAGATCGGCCACCGAATCCAGGATGACGTCGGCGATCTGGGACAGCGATTCACGTGTGCCGGTGCCGGACAGTACGCCAATCGCCAGGCCGCAGCCGCCGGCGCGCGCCATCTCCAGATCGTGACGATTGTCGCCGACCATTGCGATCGTCGCCGGCCTGAGCCCTGTCAGATCCGAAAAGGCAAGGATCGTATCCGGCGCCGGTTTTGGATTGGCCACCGCGTCGTAACCATAGGCGGCTTCGAAAAGCTGCGCGACGCCCAGCGTGACCAAAGTTTTTTCCGCGCCGCTGGTCGAGTCGTTGGTGGCGACGCCAAGCCGGTAGGATTTTCTGTGAAGCAGCCCAAGCGTCTCGACCACACCCGGCAGCGCCACGGCCATCGCCGATCCTTGCGCCGAAGTGATGGCATTGAAACGGGCGACGGCAAGCATCTGGTCCTCGTCGGACAGTCGCGGAAACCACAGCTCGACGACGTCCATGTTGGTGCCGGAGGCAAAAATTGAATCCGGCTTGAAGCGCTTGGTAGCGAAGTCGAAGCCCGCCGCCGCAAGCAGCCTGTCTGCCCTCCAGCGATCGCCTTCGGCCGCATCCATCGCCATGAAGTCGGCGATGCCCAGCCATGTCGCGTTGAAATCTACGAGCGTGCCGTCCTTGTCGAACAATATTCCCTTGATGTCCGCCAAGCTTTTCACTCCAGGCCGCGCAAGCGGTGAATGTATTCCACCAGTCCGGCAGTCGAGGCATCCCGCTTTGCGGCGTTCTCCTTGCCTTCAACGACGGGCAGCAGCCCGGTCGCCAGTTCCTTGCCGAGTTCGACGCCCCATTGGTCGAAGGAGTTGATGTTGAACAGCGTGCCTTCGACAAAGACGCGGTGTTCGTAAAGCGCAATCAGCCGTCCGAATGTATGCGGGTCGAGCTTTCTGTAGAGAATCGTCACCGAGGGGCGGTCGCCGGAGAAGACGCGGTGCGGAGCAATCCTGTCGACATCGGCGGGCTTCATGCCTTTCGCCAGCATCTGCGCGCGGGCTTCCTCAAGCGTGCGGCCCTTCATGAAGGCTTCCGACTGCGCCAGGCAATTGGCAAGCAGAAGGTCGTGGTGATGCTTCAGCTCCGGTTCGTGGCCGACGGCAGCGGCGAGGAATTCGACCGGAATGAAATCGGTGCCCTGATGCAGCAACTGGAAGAAGGCATGCTGGCCATTGGTGCCGGGCTCGCCCCAGACCAGCGGGCCGGTCGGCGTCGTTACAGCGCCGCCGTCCAGGGTGACGCTCTTGCCGTTCGATTCCATGTCGAGCTGCTGCAGATAGGCCGGCAGCCTGGACAGACGCTGATCGTAGGGGATGACGGCGCGAGCGGGGTATTTGCAGATCACGCGGTGCCACCAGCCAATCAGCCCCATCAGCGCCGGCAGGTTCTCCGCCAGCGGCGCGGTGCGGAACTGCTCGTCCATCTCATGGGCGCCGTCGAGAAAGGCGCGAAAATCCTTCGGGCCGATGGCGATCATCACCGGCAGACCGATCGCACCCCAGACGGAATAGCGGCCGCCGACCCAGTCCCAGAAGCCGAAGACGCGATCGGGCGCGATGCCGAATTTGGCGACCAGGTCGA
Organism: Mesorhizobium sp. M0816; assembly: GCF_040320005.1. NCBI lineage: Bacteria > Pseudomonadati > Pseudomonadota > Alphaproteobacteria > Hyphomicrobiales > Phyllobacteriaceae > Mesorhizobium > Mesorhizobium sp. M0816. Next base: position 249,418 of record NZ_JAMYOT010000002.1, read on the forward strand.
GCGCCGTCGAGACGGCGGCGAAATGCTTGCCGACCGCTTCCTTGCCGAGCGCTTTCTCGACCCATCTGCGCGCGGTTTCGGCATTGGTCATCGTCTCGACCGTGGTGAAGGTCTTGGAGGCGATGATGAACAGGGTGGTTTCGGCGGAAAGACCCTTCAGCGTGTCGTGGATATGGGCACCGTCGATATTGGATACGTAATGCGCGCGCGGCCCGTCATGATAGGGCGCCAGCGCCAGCGTCGCCATGGCCGGGCCGAGATCGGAGCCGCCGATGCCGATGTTGACGATGTCGGTGATTTTCTTGCCGGTCGCGCCGGCCGCCTTGCCGGAACGCACCGCGTCGGCGAAGGCACCCATCGCGTCGAGTACGGCAAGGACTTCCGCCTTCACGTCCTGGCCGTCGAGCACGATGCCCTTGCCGGTCAGGTTGCGCAGCGCCGTGTGCAGCACGGCACGGCCTTCAGTGACGTTGATCTTCTTGCCGGCAAACATCGCGTCGCGCCGGCCTTCGAGGTCAGCGGCCTCAGCCAGCTTCTCCAGCAACTCCATAGTCCGCGCATCGACCGCGCATTTCGACCAGTCGAGCAGCAGGTCGCCGTCACTGGCGGAGAATCTCTCGAAGCGCTGCGGATCGGCAGCGAAAACCTCGCGCATCGAGCCCGATTTGGCCGCACGATGATCGCGCAATGCGTCGAGCTGCTTTTGAAAGGACGATTGATCCACTGCTTCGCTCCGGTCTCTTGAGATGCATCTTATCAGGCCGGATGTTTCCGGCGCGTGTCGTCGCGGCAAACTATCGGGTCGAATTCCATCTGTTTCAATGCGCAGCGATGCCGCAGCGCAGCGTGGGCCGGCTCAAAGGATCACTGGCATAAATCCCAGCGATCAGAAAAATTGATTGGCGCAACACCTTGTGCCACCGGTACATTCGACTGGTCCAGCCAAGTGAAAAAAGCTGGCCATCGAGGAACATCTCCCATGCCACAGCGAAACGACACGGCCATATGGTCCGGCCTGTTCCGGATTTCGGCGGAATCCGGTCAGACCCTGCAGGCGCAGATCCGCCAGGCGATCGTCGCCGCCATCCTCGACCGGCAGATCGCGGCTTCCATGCCGCTTCCGTCCTGCCGGATTCTTGCCGAAAAACTCGGCGTGGCGCGCGGCACCGTGGTGCTGGCCTTCCAGCAGCTGGTCGATCAGGGCTTCCTGGTGGCGCGCGAGCGCCGCGGCCATTTCGTCAATCCCGAAGTGCTGGCGACGCCGGCCAAGCCGCATCAGAAGGCGCCCGACCAGGCCAACGAGATCGACTGGAAGGCGCGTCGGCAGATCGCGGCGAGCGACATGCCGCCGCCGGCCAAGCACGACAACTGGATCAAGTCGTCATACCCCTTCGTCTATGGCCAATTCGACCCGGCGCTGTTCCCGACCGCCGAATGGCGCGAGTGCAACCGCATGGCGTTGGCGGTGCTCGAAATCCGCAACTGGGCATCCGACATGGTCGACCGCGACGATCCGCTCCTGATCGAGCAGATCCAGGCACGGCTGCTGCCGCGACGCGGCATCTTCGCCAATCCGGACGAGATCATCGTGACGTTGGGCGCGCAGAACGCGCTTTACATGCTGGCGACGCTGTTGATGACCAAGGGCTCAAAGGTGGCGATGGAGGACCCGGGCTATCCCGATGCACGTTCGATCTTCCGGCTGGCCGGCGCCGAGATCCAGCCGGTTCCGGTCGACCACTCCGGCATCGTAACCTCGGCCATTCCCAATGATTCCGGCTTCGTCTTCGTCACGCCCAGCCACCATTGCCCGACCATGGTGCCGCTGTCGGCAGAGCGGCGGCAGGAGCTTTTGGCGCGCGCCAACCGGCACAACCAGATCATCATCGAGGACGGATATGACAGCCAGCTCCTGGACGAGGCGCCGCAGCAGGCGCTGAAGAGCCTCGATCGCTCCGGCCGCGTCGTCTATGTCGGCTCGATGTCGAAGACGCTGGCTCCCGGCCTCAGGCTCGGCTACATCGTCGCCTCGGCCGGGCTGATCTCCGAGCTTCGGGCGCTACGCCGCTTCATGCTGCGCCATCCGCCGGCGAACAACCAGCGCGCCGTCGCATTGTTCCTGTCGCTCGGCCATCACGAGGCGCTGGTGCGGCGGCTGTCGAGCGCCTTCGACGAGAGGCGCAAGCGTCTGGTCCATGCGATTTCCGCCTTCCTGCCGGAGTGGCGCTCGACCGATTCGGCCGGCGGCACGTCGCTCTGGCTCGAGGGGCCGCGCGGCACCGATTCGCGCGGGCTGGCGGAGGCCGCGGCCTCACGGAGCGTCATCATCGAGCCTGGCGACCGCTTCTTCGACCGCACCGAAAAGCCATCGCGTTTCATGCGCTTGGGCATTTCCTCGATCGCGTTGCAGCACATCGAACCCGGCATCCGCGAACTGGCGACGGCAGCTGGACGCAGGCCGGCAGCGGCCTGATCTCCCTTCCCCGACCGGAGCCTGGCGCATGTAGTGCGGCTCCGGTTCTTTAGCTCCTTGGCATATGCGACGGGACCGGCTGGCACATAGGCTGTGCCAATGCCGGCGGCATAGTCGCTGTATAGAGGGGACGAAGCAGGCCGATGGTGGACCAACCGCCGCGCCCGCTCCGCAGCTAAAGTTGGAGTGCCTTCATGCCAATGGCCCATGAGAAGCAGGACGTGTCCGCAGACCAGCGTTCGCGGCGGTCCGGCGGGCGCGAGGCGCGCCGCGCCATGCGGGCGGCACCGCTTGCCGACGACGTCAAGCCGGTGCGTGCCGGCCTCGAAGGCGGAAGCTACAGCCCGCTCAGCGGCAGCGATTGCGAACGTATCCACGAGGCCGTGCTTACCCTTCTTGAGACGGTCGGCTTCGCCAACGCCATCCCCTCCTGCATCGAGGCGCTGACCAAAGCCGGCGCGACCTTCAGTGAGGACGGCCGCCTGCGCTTTCCTCGCGGCCTTGTGCTCGACACCATCAAGAACGCGGCGCGGCATTTCACCCTCCACGGCCAGGATCCGAAGCACGACATGGTGATCCAGGGCAAGCGTGTGCACTACGGCACTGCCGGTGCTGCGGTGCATCTTGTCGATGTCGAAAAGCGTGAGTATCGCGAGTCGCTGCTGCAGGACATTTATGATGCCGCGCGCCTAGTCGAAGGGCTCGACAACATCCATTTCTTCCAGCGGCCGATGGTGCCGCGCGACATTCCCGACCCGCTCGATATGGATTTCAACACGCTCTACGCCTGCGTCATGGGCACGTCGAAGCATGTCGGCACCTCGTTTACCGTGCGTGAGAACGTCAAGCCGGCGCTCGACATGCTCTATGCGATCGCGGGCGGCGAAGAGAATTTTCGCGCGCGGCCTTTCGTCTCCAATTCGAACTGCTTCGTCGTGCCGCCGATGAAGTTTGCCGAGGACGCCTGTGGCGTTCTCGAAGCCTGCGTCGAGGGCGGCATTCCGATCCTGCTGCTGTCGGCAGGACAGGCGGGTGCGACGGCACCGGCGGCGATTGCTGGCGCCGTGGTGCAGGCGGTCGCCGAAGTGCTCGTCGGCCTCATCTACGTCAACGCCATCAAGCCAGGCCATCCGGCGATTTTCGGTACTTGGCCGTTTGTCTCGGATCTCCGGACCGGCGCCATGTCGGGCGGTTCGGCCGAGCAGGCGGTGCTGACCGCGGCCTGCGCGCAGATGGCGCAATTTTACGACCTGCCGGGCGGTTCGGCCGCCGGCATGACAGATTCGAAACTGCCTGATATTCAGTCCGGCTACGAAAAGGGCATAACCGACGTGATGGCCGGTCTTGCCGGCCTCAACTTGGTTTACGAATCGGCCGGCATGCACGCCTCGCTGCTCGGCTTTTGCCTTGAGAGCCTGATCATCGACAACGACATGCTCGGCCACTGCCTGCGCTGCGTGCGCGGCATCGAAGTGACGGACGAGTCGCTGTCGATCGACACGATTGCCGATGTCTGCCTGAAGGGCCCGGGCCATTATCTCGGCAACGAGCAGACGCTGCGGCTGATGCAGACCGAATATTTCTATCCGGCCGTCGGCGACCGCTTTTCGCCGAAGGAATGGAATGAGAAAGGCAGGCCCGATATCCTGCAGCGGGCGATCATCGAGAAGAAACGCGTGCTTGCCGAACGCTTCCCGCGCCATGTGCCAAAGCCGGTCGACGACAAATTGCGCGCCCGCTTCGGCGATATGATCAAGCTGCCGCGCGGCAGAATGGGCGGCTGAGCGTTACCCGCTTGCCGCCAGCAACAAGACACCGGCCAGCGCCGATCCGGCAAGCGTCGGCAGCATACCGATCTTCAGCTTCAGAATGGCGATCATCGAGGCACAGGAAAGCAGCGCAGCGCGCCAGTCTATCGATGAAAGCACCGGCACGTCCATTCCAAGCCCGACATTGCGCACTTCGCCGAAGATGACGTGCAAGCCGAACCATAGAGCGAGATTCATGATGACGCCGACGACCGCAGCGGTGATCGCGCCGAGCGCCGCCGACAGCGCCCTGTTGCCGCGCAGCGCTTCGATGTAGGGCGCGCCGAGGAATATCCACAAGAAGCACGGCGTAAACGTCACCCACAGTGTGAGCAGTGCCCCAAGCGCGCCGGCAAGCAGCGGGGCGAGCGCGCCGGAGTGGCGGAAGGCGGCAATGTAACCGACGAACTGCAAGACCAGGATCAGCGGGCCCGGCGTGGTTTCGGCCAGCCCAAGGCCGTCGACCATTTCACCGGGTGCGAGCCAGCCGAAGGACTCGACCGCTGCCTGCGCGACATAGGCAAGCACGGCATAGGCGCCACCAAAGGTGACGACCGCCATGAGACTGAAGAACCCACCGATTTGTGTCCACACGCTGGCCGAGCCGGTGAAAGCCCAGATCAGCAGAACAGGCCCGAGCCAGATCGGCAGCCAGATCGCCAAAATGCGCGGCGCATGCCATCGCGTCGGCTTGACGTGGGTCAGTTCGCCGCGCTCGAACATCAGATCGACCGCGCCCTTAATGTCGGGAACATCGCCTTTGCCCTGCGATGTGCCGGAAAAAAATGCCGGTGCAATGCGGTTGCCGATCCAGCCTGTCAGGCCGGCAAGCAGGACGATCAGCGGGAACGGCACGTTTAGCGCGTAGATGGCGATGAAGGCGGCGAGTGCGATCGACACCATGATCCGGTTCTTCAGCGCACGTCGCCCGATCCGGATCACCGCCTCGATGACAATGGCGAGCACCGTCGCTTTGACCCCGAAAAACAGCGCCTCGACGAAGGGTATGTCGCCGTAGAGCGCATAGAGGCTGCTCAAGACGAGCATAACAAGCGCGCCCGGCACAACGAAGAGAATGCCGGCAACAAGGCCGCCGACTGTTTTGTGCAGCAGCCAGCCGATATAGATGGCAAGCTGCTGAGCCTCGGGGCCGGGCAGCAGCATGCAGTAGTTCAACGCATGCAGAAAGCGCTGTTCCCCGATCCAGCGCCGTTCCTCGACCAGTTCCTTGTGCATGAGCGCGATCTGCCCGGCCGGGCCGCCAAAGCTGAGCACGCCGATTTTCGCCCAGACCTTCACGGCCTGCCGGAAGCTCGGCACAGCGGGCTCCTGGATCTCCGCCGGCTTTTTCGAAAAGACGGCGCTCACGATGGTTTGCCTGCGCCGAGACTGACTGCGCCGGCGACCGGCCAGTTATGCGTCTCCTCGGTGGCATCGCGGCACCAGCGGAAGAACGCATCGTAAAGCAGCATGCCGGCCTCGAGCTGCTCCAGATCGTCGCGAAACATCCGTGACAGGCCAAGCGAGGCGGCCAGGAACCCGGCCGCCTGTGGAACAAGATCGAGGCTCGCAGTATCGGCAGCGCGTATGATCGTGGCCAGGCGATCGAGCGCTTCGGATTTGAGCCCGAACTCCTCGATCATGGTGTCGAAGGTGCAGCGTTCGCCGCGGTGGCTCCAGAACACGTTCTCGATGTCGAAAGGGATGGCCTGAAAGCGATCGGCGACGGCCGCCACTTCGGCCGGCTCGACGAAGAGAAAGACCGCGTGAGGATCGATGAAGCGCCGGATCAGCCAGGGGCAGGCGATGCGATCGACCTTCGGGCGCGTACGCGTGACCCAAACGGTGCGGCCCTTGGCATCGGCGGGCGGTATCTTATCGGCGTGAACGAGAAGGCCCTTGGCATCGCGCCATGCTTCAAACCCGCCATCGAGCGATTCGGCGGCAACGCCCTCCTGCCGTAGCCATGCGGCCACGCCTTGCGAGAGCTTTTTTCCCTGTTGGCAGACGACTGTCACTTGCCTGCCGACGAAGTCGGCAGCCCAGTTCGAGACACTCCTGAAATCACGACGATCCGACCCCGGCAGCAGGCGCGGATCGGCGTTGTAGTCATCGTCGATGCGGACGTCGATGATTGCGGGTGCACCCGGCAGCCCAATCAGACGGGACAGTTGCGATACAGTGATAGCGGTTGTTGACGGCATGGCGTCCACCTCCTTGAAAGAGAAGCTTGGACGCGAACGTTGGGCTGACGCCTCACGGGGTCGTCGCGATGCACCCCTTGTGATGATCGTGGATTTGTCACGCCCGCTTGTCAAGCATTGCCGTTCTCGCGGGAGCAATCGCTGTTGACAAATGACCGCGTCCAACCCTGTGCCGGGCATTTCTGCCCATTAACGGCAGGCTATCGCAGGTGGAAAGCCGAGGCTTTCGCTCTACGATGTACCCCCACCCCTACCCCTCCTGGCGCTGACCTCGGCAAATTGCCTGCACCGGCGGCTGGCTCGTGCGACGGACCCTGGTCAGTGATTGTCCCTCGGCACGCCGCTTGTATGAGCCACATCCTGGTATTTCACCGCCGGCTTCAGCACCATGCCTTCGGAAAACTGGTCGACCATGCCGCGCTGGATTTCCTGCCAGGGCGTCTGGTGCTTCGGATACTGATAGCCGCCATTGTTTTGCAGCTCGGCGCGGCGCCGCGTGATCTCGTCGTCGCTGACGAGGATGTCGGCGGTGCCCTTGCGCAGGTCGATGCGGACGCGGTCGCCGGTCTTCAGCAGCGCCAGGCCGCCGCCGATGGCGGCTTCCGGCGAGGCGTTGAGGATCGACGGCGAGCCCGACGTGCCCGACTGGCGACCGTCGCCGATACAGGCCAGCGCGTGGATGCCCTTTTTGATCAGATAGGCAGGCGGCTGCATGTTGACGACTTCGGCGCCGCCGGGATAGCCGATCGGGCCGGCTCCGCGCATGAACAGGATGGTGTGCTCGTCAATTCCCTGTGCCGGGTCGTCGATGCGGGCGTGATAGTCCTCGGGGCCGTCGAAGACCATGGCGTTGCCCTCGAAGGCTTCGGGGTCCTTCGGGTTCGACAGATAGCGCTCGCGGAATTCGGGCGAGATGCCGCTGGTCTTCATGATCGCCGAATCGAACAGATTGCCCTTGAGATTGATGAAGCCGGCATTGGCTTTCAGCGGCTCGGCAACCGTGCGGATGACGTCGATGTTCTCGTTGACGGCGCCGCTGCAATTGTCGCCGATGGTCTTGCCGTTAGCTGTCATGGCTTCCGGATAGGGCAGCAGGCCGCCCTTCATCAGTTCGGCGACCACGGCCGGCACGCCGCCGGCATGGTGATAGTCCTCGCCGAGATATTCGCCCGTCGGCTGCAGATTGACGATGAGCGGTATGTTGAGGCCGACCTTCTGCCAATCGTCATTGTCGAGCGGCACGCCGAGATGGCGGGCGATGGCGTTGAGGTGGATCGGCGCATTGGTCGAGCCGCCGATCGCCGAGTTGACGACGATGGCGTTCTCGAAGGCCTTACGGGTCATGATGTCGGAGGGCTTCAGATCCTCATGCACCATGTCGACGATGCGCTTTCCGGTCTCGTAGGCGATCTGGCCGCGCTCGCGATAGGGGGCGGGGATAGCGGCCGAGCCCGGCAATTGCATGCCGAGCGCCTCGGCCAGCGAATTCATCGTGGTGGCGGTACCCATCGTGTTGCAATAGCCGGTCGACGGCGCCGAGGAGGCAACGATATCCATGAACTCGTCATAGCCAATCTCGCCGGCCGACAGGCGCTGGCGCGATTCCCAGACGATGGTGCCGGAGCCGGTGCGCTTGCCCTTGTGCCAGCCGTTGAGCATCGGGCCGACCGAAAGCGCGATAGCCGGAATGTTGACGGTGGCCGCGGCCATCAGCATGGCCGGCGTCGTCTTGTCGCAGCCGATGGTGAGCACCACGCCGTCGAGCGGATAGCCGTAGAGCACCTCTACCAGGCTGAGATAGGCAAGGTTGCGGTCAAGTGCAGCAGTCGGCCGCTTGCCGGTCTCCTGGATCGGGTGGCAAGGGAACTCGAAAGGGATGCCACCCATCGAGACGATGCCTTCGCGCACGCGCTTGGCCAGTTCGATGTGATGGCGGTTGCAGGGCGACAGGTCGGAGCCGGTCTGGGCGATGCCGATCAGCGGCTTGCCGGACATCAGTTCGGCCCGCGTCAGCCCGTAATTCAGGTAGCGCTCCAGATAGAGTGCCGTCATGCCCGGATTGTCGGGATTGTCGAACCACTCCTGCGAGCGAAATTTTTTCTTGTGGGTGGGGGCGCCTGCCATCGTGGTCTCCGTATTTGTATGACAAATCGATATGACAACGCGCGGGAGCAGGCAAGGGGCACGCGCCATCCGAATCCGCTCTTTGGTACGAAAGACATACATCTGCCTCCGCGCTAGACGGGATCGTGGTTTGTCAGCCCGCTATCCCGGAAAAGTTGGAGCGCGTCGCCGCGGACCCTACCTGACCCTTCCGGCCACCCTCCCCCTCAAGGGGCCCACTTGGGGAGGGACATCCGCATCACTCGAACACGATGCTCGGCACTGCAGCCTCGGCCGCGCCGCGCTCTTCATTGACGCGGTCCCAGACCTTGGCGGCGATGTCGCGATAGATTTTCGCCTCAGCGCCATCCGGCTTGGAGACCACCACTGGCGTGCCGGCATCGGAGCTTTCGCGGATGCCCATCTCGAGCGGCACTTCGCCAAGGAAGGTGACGCCGAGACGCTCGGCCTCGCGGCGGGCGCCGCCATGGCCGAAGATGTCGTAGCGTTTTCCCGTATCGGGGGCGAGAAAATAGCTCATGTTTTCGACGATACCCAATAGCGGCACGTCGACCTTTCTGAACATGTTGAGGCCTTTGCGCGCATCGATCAGGGCCAGGTCCTGTGGCGTCGAGACGATGACGGCGCCGGCCAGCGGCACCTGTTGGGCCATGGTCAGCTGGGCATCGCCGGTGCCGGGCGGCATGTCGACGACGAGCACATCAAGCGGTCCCCATTCGACCTCGCGCAGCATCTGCGTCAATGCCGACATCACCATCGGCCCGCGCCAGATCATCGGCGTCTCCTCATCGACGAGGAAGCCCATCGACATGACCTTGAGGCCATAATTCTGCATCGGCTTCAGGATCTTGCCGTCGACGGTCTGAGGCCTGCCACGAATGTTGAGCAGACGCGGCATGGAAGGGCCATAAATGTCGGCATCGAGCACCCCGACCCGCAGCCCGTTGGCGGCAAGCCCAAGGGCGATATTGACGGCGGTGGTCGACTTGCCGACGCCGCCCTTGCCGGAAGCGACGGCGATGATCGCTTCGATGCCGGGTACGCCGCGCTTGCCCTGGCTGTGCGAGGCGGGCGCCTGCGGCGCGGGACGCGCAGGTGCGGCCGGCGGAGCGGGCCTCTGAGCCGGTCTTTGCGGAACCGGCGCCTCCATGCCACCGCCCTTCTTTTCCGCCGTCAGCGCGACCACGGCGCCGGCAACACCGGGGATCGCCTTGACGACACGTTCGGCCGCCGCACGCAGCGGTTCCATCTCCTGGGCACGGGCAGCGGGAACGGTGATCGAAAAGAACACCTTGGCATCGGCAATGAAAATCTCGGAAACCAGGCCGAGGTCGACGATATTGCCGGTGAAATCCGGCCCATTGACCGTCTTCAGGCGCTCGATAACGATTTCCTTGGTCACGTTTTCATTGGCGGCGGGCATGAGTTTTTCCTCTACTTTTCCGCTCCAGATAATGCAGTTCCGGAACAGAACCAAGCGATGGACCACCAATTGCAGCGGCGTATCGGGGAGGCAGCGAGCATATGACGGCATTTCCAGTGGGAGCAGCCGTCGCCAAATCGTCAACGCAGCCTATTTCATGAGCATGGAATGACAGCCAGGGAAGGAGACGAATCATGCTCGCAAACAGCAACGCGACGGCCAATCTCGCCGTGAAGGACCTGGCCAAGGCCAAGGCATTCTACGAAGGGGTCCTTGGCCTGAAAGAGGTGCACAATGAAGGTGGCGAACTGATCGTCTATAAAAGCGGCGACACCAGCATCAACGTCTACCGTTCGAACTTCGCTGGGACCAACAAGGCGACGGCTGTGACATGGACGGTCGGCGACGAACTCGGCAAGATCGTTGAGGCATTGAAATCGAAGGGCGTGACCTTCGAGCATTACGACATGCCAGGCCTGACGCTGGAGGGCGATGTTCATGTCGGTCAGGGCATGAAGGTCGCATGGTTCAAGGATCCGGACGGCAACATCCTGAACCTTGTGGATAGGTAGATACGGCGCATCGCCTGCCGCGCAGTGCTACGGTGCTGTCACCATGCCAGGCCGACCGCGAGGTAGGTGAGAGCCGCGATCGCCGCGGTTGCCGGCAGGGTGACGATCCATGCCACCACGATGTTACCGGCAATGCCCCAGCGAACGGCGGAGACGCGGCGGGCGGCGCCGACGCCGATGATGGCGCCGGTGATCGTGTGCGTGGTCGATACAGGAATACCGAGCCAGGTGGCGGCGAACAGGGTGACCGCTCCGCCGGTCTCGGCGCAGAAACCCTGCATCGGGTTCAGCCGGGTGATCTTCGAGCCCATGGTGTGGACGATGCGCCAGCCGCCGAGCAACGTGCCCAGCGCCAGCGCCGACTGACAGGTGATGACGACCCACAGCGGCACGTAAAAATTCGCGCCGAGCATGCCTTGCGAATAGAGCAGCACGGCGATGATGCCCATAGTCTTCTGCGCGTCGTTGCCGCCATGGCCGAGCGAATAGAGCGAGGCGGAAAAGAACTGCATGACGCGGAAGGTGCTGTCGACGGCGAACGGCGTCCGCCGCACGAACAGCCAGGAGACCGCGAGGATCAGGACGAGCGCCAGCAGAAAACCTGCCGCCGGCGATAGCACGATGGCCGCCGTCGTTTTGCCCAACCCGGTCCAGACGATGGCACCGGTGCCTGCCTTGGCAACGCCGGCGCCGACCAAACCGCCGATCAGAGCGTGCGAGCTGCTGGACGGAATTCCGACGAGCCAGGTGACGATATTCCAGACGATGGCGCCGACAAGTGCTGCGAAGACCACTGCCGGCGTGACGATGCTGGCGTCGATGATGCCGGTTCCGAGCGTCTCCGCTACGTGGAGACCGAAGAACATGAAGGCGATGAAATTGAAGAAGGCCGCCCAGAACACCGCATAATGCGGCCGCAGCACCCGGGTGGAGACGATGGTGGCGATAGAGTTGGCGGCATCGTGCAGGCCGTTGAGGAAATCGAAGAACAGCGCGACGACGACAAGGCCGACCAGCACCGGAAAGGCTATCGCGGCTTCCACTATACGTTCTCGATGACGATGCCGCTGATTTCGTTGGCGACGTCCTCGAAGCGGTCGACCACCTTTTCCAGCTGGCCGTAGATCTCGCTGCCGATCAGATAGGCCATAGGATCGCTGCGGCCGTGCCGCTTGAACAGGTCCTTCAGGCCCTGTTCGTGCAGGTCGTCGGCCCGGCCTTCGGCGCGCATGACTTCCTCGGCGATGGCGTTGAGGCGCACCGTATGCGCCCCGACCTTGCCGAGCAGCGGGATCGCCTCGGCCACCAACTTGGCGGCCTCGACGATGACGCCCCCCATTTCCTGCATCAGCGGATCGAATTCCTTCTTTTCGAACAGCTTTACCGTCTTGACGGTCTTGTGCATCATATCGATGGCATCATCCATCGACTGGATCAGGTCCTTGATGTCGCCGCGGTCGAAGGGCGTGATGAAGGAGCGGCGCACGGCCAGCAGCACTTCCGCGGTGATCTGATCGGCTTCGTCCTCGAGATCGATGATCGTCTGACACCAGCGGTCGATGTCGTTGCCCTGCAAAAGCTGCTGCAGTGCCTCGGCGCCGCCGACCACGGTGCGGGAATGCCGCTCGAACAGGTCGAAGAAGCGATCTTCGCGCGGCAGCAGCTTGCGGAACCAGCCCAGCATGTTCGGTCTCCCGTCGTGTCCAGTCCACGACCCCGTCTCATTCACATAGCGCCGCATTCCATCGCGGGAAACAGTAAGCCGGCTGAAAGATGTGGATGCGGACGATTTACACACGCGGCTTGCGGCCGAAGGCGATTTCCACGACGTTGCGCGCTACAATCGGACACAGCGTCCGTGACAGGCTCCCGACGGCATGATCGATAAGCTGGAATTCTTCATAGCACTTGCCAGGGAAGAACATTTCGGCCGGGCGGCGGAGGTGTGCGGCGTCACCCAACCGACGCTTTCGGCCGGCATCAAGCAGCTGGAAGGCCAGCTCGGCGTGATGCTGGTGCTGCGCGGCTCGCGCTTCCAGGGATTGACTCCGGAAGGCAAGCAGGTGTTGGTGTGGGCCCGCCGCATCGTCGGCGACAGCAGGACCATGCGCGAGGAGATGCGGGCGGCGCGCCACGGCCTGTCGGGGCGCATCCGCATCGCGGCGATCCCGACGGCGCTCGCCATGGTGGCGCGATTGACGACGCCGTTTCGGGCAAAGCATCCCGGCGTCACCTTCTCGGTGCTGTCGCGGACCTCGATCGAGGTGCTGTCGCTGCTCGGCAATTTCGACATCGACGCCGGTATCACCTATCTCGACAACGAGCCGCTCGGACGCGTCACCAGCGTGCCGCTCTACGACGAGCGCTACCAGCTGATCACCGCCGTCGGGAACCCCTATTTCGACCGCGACAAAGTGACATGGGCGGAACTCAGTCAGCTGCCGCTCTGCCTGCTGACGCCCGACATGCAGAACCGCCGCATCATCGACCAGCATCTGGCCGAAGCCGGCGTGCAGGTGCGGCCGACATTGGAATCCAACTCGATGATCGTGCTGTTTTCGCATATCCGCACCGGCAAATGGTCGTCCATCATGCCGCTTAACCTTGCGGAAACGTTCGGCTTTTCCGAGCCGATCCGGGCTATCCCGATCGTCGAGCCGGATGCCAGCCACACCGTCGGGCTGGTGGCGGCACGGCGCGAACCGCACACGCCACTGGTCTCGGCGCTGTTGGACGAGGCAATGGCGCTGGCGGACGATTTCCGCGCCCGCCGCTAGGCTAGACAAGGCTGGTGACCGCGAACGATAGAAAATTTCTATCGAGCAACGGATCGGCTTTATTGATTTAGCGGGTTTCCTCTGATTTCCTAACCACTTAGCGGAAGACCGCCACGACCAGGGAGGGCGCTGCATGACGATGCAGCCTGCAAGTACCGAGATCGCATCGCGCACCGCGGCGATCATCCACGAGCTGAAAGGCCTCGAAGGCCCGCTGCTGCCGATCCTGCACGGTATCCAGGAAGAGTTCGGTTATGTGCCGCAGGACGCGCTGCCGGTCATCGCCGAGGCGCTGAACATTTCCAGGGCCGAGGTGCACGGCGTCGTGACCTTCTATCACGATTATCGCAGCCAGCCGGCTGGCCGCCATGTGCTGAAGCTCTGCCAGGCGGAAGCCTGCCAGTCGATGGGTTCGGATGCGATCGCCGCCAAGCTCAAATCATTGCTGGGCATAGGCTTCCACGAGACAACCCGTGACGGTTCGGTGACGCTGGAGCCGGTCTATTGCCTCGGCCTTTGCGCCTGCTCGCCGTCGGCGATGCTGGACGGGGAGGTGATCGGTCGGCTCGACGACGAAAAGCTCAACGAGATCGTTGCCGAGGTGCGCTCATGATCCCGCGTATCTATATTCCCGGCGATTCCGGCGCGCTGGCGCTCGGTGCGGAAAAGGTCGCCAAGGCGATTCGGGCGGAACTGGCCGAGCGCGGCATCGAGGCCAAGATCGTGCGCAACGGCTCGCGGGGCGCCTATTTCCTCGAGCCGATGGTCGAAGTGGCAACAGCTAATGGCCGCGTCGCCTATGGGCCGGTGAAGCCCTCCGACGTCAAAGGCCTGTTCGACTGCGGCTTCCTCACCGGCGGCCACCACAAGCGCTGGCTGGGCGCACCGGACAAGATCCCGTTCCTTGCCAGGCAGACGCGGCTGACCTTTGCGCGCTGCGGCGTCACCGATCCGCTGTCGCTCGATCACTACAAGGCGCATGGCGGGCTGAAGGGCCTGCAGAATGCAGTGGCGATGACGCCGGCCGAGGTCGTCAAGCAGGTGACCGAGTCCGGGCTGCGCGGTCGTGGCGGCGCCGGCTTCCCGACCGGCATCAAATGGAAAACTGTGCTCGATACGTCGGCCGACCGCAAATACATCGTCTGCAATGCCGATGAAGGCGATTCCGGCACGTTCGCCGACCGCATGATCATGGAAGGCGACCCCTTCGTGCTGATCGAAGGCATGGCGATCGCCGGCATCGCCACCGGCGCGACCAAGGGCTTTATCTATATCCGCTCCGAATATCCGCACGCGGTGGCGGTTATGCAGAAGGCCGTCGAGATCGCCCGCAAGGCCGGCGTGCTCGGCGTCAATGTGCTCGGCTCGGCCAATTCATTCGACATGGAAGTGCGCGTCGGCGCCGGCGCCTATGTCTGCGGCGAGGAAACCGCCCTGCTCGACAGCCTCGAAGGCAAGCGCGGACAGGTGCGGGCCAAGCCGCCGCTGCCGGCGCACAAGGGCCTGTTCGGCAAGCCGACAGTGATCAACAACGTCATCTCGCTGGCCTCGGTGCCGGTGATCATGGACAAGGGCGCTGCCTTCTACAAGGATTTCGGCATGGGCCGTTCGCGCGGCACCATCCCGATCCAGATTGCCGGCAACGTCAAGTATCCCGGTCTCTACGAGGCGGCGTTCGGCATGACGCTGGGCGAGATCGTCGACGATATCGGCGGCGGCACGGCGACGGGACGCCCGGTCAAAGCGGTGCAGGTGGGTGGCCCGCTCGGCGCCTATTTCCCGCGCGCGCTGTTCGACACGCCGTTCGACTACGAAGCGTTTGCCGCCAAGGACGGGCTGATCGGCCATGCCGGCATCGTCGTTTTCGACGACAGCGCCGACATGCTGAAGCAGGCACGCTTTGCCATGGAATTCTGCGCCATCGAGAGCTGCGGCAAGTGCACGCCGTGCCGCATCGGCTCGACGCGCGGTGTCGAGGTGCTGGACCGGCTCGCCCAGAACGTCGAACCGGAAAAGCAGATCGCGCTGGTCACCGACCTTTGCAACACGATGAAGTTCGGCTCGCTTTGCGCTCTCGGCGGCTTCACCCCATATCCAGTGATGAGTGCACTCAACCATTTCCCGGACGACTTTCGGCCGACGCCGGTCGCCGAAGCAGCGGAATAGGAGCGGACAGGTATGAACGCGGCATTCGACATCAAATCGCTGGTCCAGGAAATCGACTACGGCACACCCGCCTCTGAAGCGGAACAAAAGGTAACGCTGACGGTCGACGGCAAGTCGGTGACGGTGCCGGCGGGGACCTCGATCATGCGCGCTTCGATGGAAGCGGGCGTCGAAATCCCGAAACTCTGCGCCACCGACATGCTGGACTCGTTCGGCTCCTGCCGGGTCTGCCTCGTCGAGATCGACGGGCGCGGCGGCACGCCGGCCTCGTGTACGACGCCGGTCGGCGAAGGCATGGTCGTGCATACGCAGAGCGACCGGCTAGACGCCATTCGCCGCGGCGTGATGGAACTCTACGTCTCCGACCATCCTGCCGCGTGGGGCGAGAAGGCCGGCACTGGCGCCAGCGAGTTCGACAAGGTCGTCAGGACGGTCGGCCTGACCGAGAACCGCTATGGCGTGGACGGCCGCAACCACGTCAAGCAGGAAAACGGCGTGGCGCCCGGCCATGGCTCGCTGACCATCGATTACATCGCCCGCGACGAATCGAACCCGTATTTCACCTACGATCCGACGCAGTGCATCGTCTGCTCGCGCTGCGTGCGAGCCTGTGAGGAGGTGCAGGGCACGTTCGCGCTGACCATCGAGGGCCGCGGCTTCGAATCCAGGGTCTCGGCCGGCATGCACGAGGCGTTCGTCGATTCCGAATGCGTGTCGTGCGGGGCCTGCGTGCAGGCCTGCCCGACCGATGCGCTGAGGGAAAAGACCGTGCTGGCGAAAGGCCTTCCCGAGCGCTCGACCGTCACCACCTGCGCCTATTGCGGCGTCGGCTGCTCGTTCAAGGCCGAGGTCAAGGGCGACGAGGTCATCCGCATGATGCCCTACAAGGCAGGCAAGGCCAACCACGGCCACTCCTGCGTCAAGGGCCGCTTCGCCTATGGCTACGCGACGCACAAGGACCGTGTCCTGAAACCAATGATCCGCGAGAAGGTCAGCGATCCGTGGCGCGAAGTGTCGTGGGAAGAGGCGCTCACCCATACGGCGAATGAATTCCGCCGCATCCAATACCAGTACGGCCGCACCTCGATCGGCGGCATCACCTCCTCGCGCTGCACCAACGAGGAGACCTACCTCGTCCAGAAGCTTGTCCGGCAGGGCTTCCGCAACAACAATGTCGATACCTGCGCCCGCGTCTGCCATTCGCCGACCGGCTATGGTCTCGGCCAGACCTTCGGCACCTCCGCCGGCACGCAGGACTTCGATTCGATCGAGCAGACGGACGTGATCCTGCTGATCGGCGCCAATCCGACCGATGCGCATCCGGTGTTCGCCTCGCGCATGAAGAAGCGCATGCGCGAGGGCGCCAAGCTGATCGTGCTCGATCCGCGCCGCACCGACATCGTGCGCTCGGCCCACGTCGAGGCGCAGTTCCATCTGCCGCTGAAGCCGGGCACCAACGTCGCCATGCTGACCGCACTTGCCCATGTCATCGTCACCGAGGGCCTGTTCGACGAGGCCTTCATCCGCGAGCGCTGCGACTGGGACGAGTTCCAGGACTGGGCATCGTTCGTGGCGCTGCCGGAAAATAGCCCGGAAGTGGTCGGCCAGCTTGCAAATGTCGATCCCGACGACATACGCGGCGCGGCGCGGCTCTACGCCCGCGGCGGTAACGGCGCGATCTATTACGGCCTCGGCGTGACCGAGCACAGCCAGGGCTCGACCACCGTCATCGCCATTGCCAACCTCGCCATGGCGACCGGCAATATCGGCCGGCCGGGCGTCGGCGTGAATCCGCTGCGCGGCCAGAACAATGTGCAGGGCTCCTGCGACATGGGCTCGTTCCCGCACGAGCTTCCCGGCTATCGCCATATTTCAGGCGACGCGGTGCGCGCCATCTATGAGAGCCTGTGGGGCGTCAAGCTCGACGACGAGCCCGGCCTGCGCATCCCCAATATGCTGGATGCGGCCGTCGACGGCTCGTTCAAGGGGCTCTATGTGCAGGGCGAGGACATCCTGCAGTCGGACCCCGACACCAAGCATGTCGCCGCCGGTCTCGCCGCGATGGAATGCGTCGTCGTGCACGACCTCTTCCTCAACGAGACGGCCAACTACGCGCATGTGTTCCTGCCCGGCTCGACGTTCCTCGAGAAGGACGGCACCTTCACCAATGCCGAGCGCCGCATCAACATGGTGCGCAAGGTGATGGAGCCGAAATGCGGCTATGCCGACTGGGAAACGACGCAGGAGCTCGCCAAGGCGCTCGGCCTCGGCTGGAACTACACGCATCCGTCCCAGATCATGGACGAGATCGCCAAGACAACCCCAAGTTTCGCCGGCGTTTCCTTCGACCTTCTCGACCGGGTGGGCTCGGTGCAGTGGCCCTGCAACGAGAAGTCGCCGGAAGGCACGCCGATCATGCATATCGGCGGCTTCGTGCGCGGCAAGGGCAAGTTCATCCGCACCGAATATGTGGCGACCGACGAAAGGACCGGACCGCGCTTCCCGCTGCTGCTGACCACCGGCCGCATCCTGTCGCAATACAATGTCGGCGCGCAGACCCGACGCACCGACAATGTGGTCTGGCATAGCGAGGACCGGCTGGAGATCCATCCGCACGATGCCGAAAATCGCGGCCTGCGCGACGGCGACTGGGTGCGGCTGACCAGCCGCTCCGGCGAGACGACGCTGCGCGCGCTGATCACCGAGCGGGTGTCGCCGGGCGTCGTCTATACGACCTTCCACCATCCCGACACCCAGGCTAACGTCATCACCACCGACTTCTCCGACTGGGCGACCAACTGCCCGGAATACAAGGTGACCGCGGTGCAGGTGGGTGCATCCAACGGCCCGTCGGAATGGCAGCGCGACTATGACGAGCAGGCAAAGCAAAGCCGCCGCATCGCTAAGTTGGAAGCGGCGGAGTAGTCCTTGACCGCGCCCCGCAAAGCCATTGCGCAGATCTCGCGCCTCGCGCGCCGCGCCGGCGGCACTGCGGCCGCGAACCGCATGGTGCCGGAAGAGACGCCGGTAGCGTTCTCCTTTGCCGGCACCACGCATGCAGTGATGATGGCAAGCCCGGCTGATTTCGAGGATTTCGCGCTCGGCTTCTCGCTGACCGAAGACATCATTGCCTCGCCGGACGAAATCGAAGCGATCGAGGTCGAGGATCACGGCGCCGGCATCGATATCCAGATCCGGCTGAAGGACCAGGCCAACACCCGCTTCGAAACGCGTCGCAGACGCCTGGCCGGCCCGGTCGGCTGCGGGCTGTGCGGCATCGAATCGATCGAAGAGGCAATGCGCTCGGTAAACCCGGTCGGTGCGTCGCAACTTACACTTCAGGCCGATGACATCGTCCGCTCGGTCAAGCTTTTGTCGAAGCTGCAGCCGCTGCACGCCGAGACCGGTGCCGTCCACGCCGCCGGTTTTTACCTTCCCGGCAAGGGCATCGTCATGGCGCGCGAGGATGTCGGCCGCCATAACGCGCTGGACAAGCTGGCTGGCGCGCTGGCCAAAGCCGGTATCGACGGCAGGTCGGGGGCCGTCGTCGTGACGTCGCGCGTTTCGGTCGAGATGGTGCAGAAGACCGCGGCGATCGGCGCTGCCTTCATCATTGCCGTCTCGGCGCCGACCGCACTTGCCATCCGCACCGCGGACGATTCCGGCATGACGCTGGTGGCGCTGGTGCGCGGCGACGATTTCGATATTTTCACCCATCCTGACCGAGTGGTTTCCGGAGTTGCCAAGCATGTCGCATGACGAGGGCCACCTCATGAGCACCAGCGAAAAGCTGGTTCGCATGGCCAACCAGATCGCCGCCTTTTTCCACTCAAAGCCGCGCGAGCAAGGCATTGCCGGCGTCGCCGAGCACATCAACAAGTTCTGGGAGCCGAGGATGCGCCGGCAATTGTTCGAGATGCTTGACAGCGGCGGCGATGGGTTCAACGAGCTTGTCGTCGCGGCAGCGCCCAGGATCAAGCGGCCGGGCGCGCCGGAGGGCGCAGGTTTCAGCGCTGGCGGAGCGAACACCGAGACAACCGCCGCGTCACAGAAGTAGGCGCCGCGGGCCCACATTCACGCTCTCTAAAGTTTCATCTGCCGCAAGCTGCGCGCCTCTGCTATGGTCCGGCGATAAGAAATCGTCGGGTCGGGCGGACAACTCGTGAGGCCGATCGAAACTCGATACGCGCTCAGTGGCGACGTGCGGATCGCCTATCAGGTGGTCGGCCAGGGATCGCTCGATCTCGTCTTCGTGCCGGGTTTCATTTCCAATCTCGACCTGCACTGGGAAGACGAGGGCTACACCCGGCTGTTGAAGCGGCTTTCCGCGTTCTCACGGCTGATCCTGTTCGACAAGCGCGGCACCGGTCTGTCCGACCGCGTCGATGTCCACCACCTGCCCAGCCTCGAAACCCGCATGGACGATGTGCGCGCGGTGATGGATGCGACCGGCAGCGGCCGCGCCGCCTTGCTCGGCGCTTCGGAAGGCGCGCCGATGGCAATGCTGTTCGCCGCCATCTACCCGGAGCGGACGCGGGCGCTGGCGCTTTATGGCGGCTATGCGCATTTCCACAAATGGGTGATGCCGCCGGAGCGCCTGGAGGCGTTCATCGCGACGGCGGAGACCGCATGGGGCACCGGCGCCACCCTGCCGCATTTCGCGCCCGGCCGCGTCGACGATCCGCGTTTCGCCACATGGTGGGCGCGCTTCGAGCGGCTGTCGGCGAGCCCGACCGCGGCAATCGCCCTGGCCCGCATGAATGCGGCTATCGACGTGCGCGGTGTGCTGGCGGCGATCAGCGCACCGACGCTGCTCATCCATCGCCGCAACGATGCGCGCGTCGACCCGGAGGCCAGCCGCTTCCTGGCAAGGAAGATCCCGAATTCGCGGCTGGTCGAGGTGGCCGGGCGCGACCACCCGATCTGGACCGGCGATGTCGACCGGGTGGCCGATCTGATCGAGGAATTCCTGACCGGAGCGCGCGCCGTTGCCGAGGCCGAGCGCGTGCTGGCTGCACTGCTGGTCACCCGGATCTACGACACGGCGCGGCTTGGCGACCGCATGTGGAGCGAGCGCAGCCAGCGTTTTCAGGAAATATGGCGGCTGCTGGTCGGGCGCCATGGCGGCCGCCCGGCCGGCACGCATGGCGAGCTGATGATGGCGCGCTTCGACGGCCCGGCGCGGGCCGTACGCTGCGCGGCGGCGCTGCGCGATACGGCGCAGGAGATCGGCGTCGCCAGCGCGCAGGGCGTGCATGTCGGCGAGGTCGAGTTGCGTGGGCAGCCGACGGGGTTGACGGCGCGCGTGACGATGCAGCTTGCCGCGCATGCCGGGCGCGGCGACATCCTCGCTTCGCGGCTGGTCGCCGACCTCGCCGCCGGTTCAGGCCTTCATTTCAACGACGCCGGGCGCATCGCGCTTGACGAGCTGGATGAGCCGCTGGCGCTGGTGCAGGCGACCTCGGAACAGCATCTGGAGCCGGCCTGCCGGCCGAAGGCCAAGGCTGCTGCCGAGCCGGCCGCACTGACGGCGCGCGAAAGCGAGGTGGTGAACCTCATCGCCGATGGCAAGAGCAATGCCGTGATCGCCGCCGAACTCGGGTTGAGCGAACACACCGTCAAGCGTCACGTCGCCAATATTCTGCTCAAGCTGGACCTGCCGTCGCGGGCGGCGGCGTTCTCGGCCCGGCACGCTGGCCCGCACGGGCCATAGGAGCCATGGCGCTTTCGGGCGAAGCGGCCGGGCATGCGTAAGCGCTATCACTTCGTCCCATGCAGGCCAGGCGGATATCGCCGGGAAAGGCGCTGCGAAGGGAGGAATAAAATGCTGAAGTTGACACTCAAATCACTGGTGCTGGCGGCAGGCGTTGGCGCGCTGTTGGCGATAGTTCCTGCCAAGGCCGAAGACGCCTCGGCGACGGCTGCCTACAAGGACATCCAGGCAACGCTCGGCTCGGTACCGGACATGTTCAAGACGCTGCCGGACGTCGCCGTTGCCGGCGCCTGGGCCGAGATCAAGGGCGTGCAGCTCAACCCGAACACCGCGCTCGACGGCAAGACCAAGGAATTGATGGGCCTCGCCGTCGCCTCGCAGATCCCCTGCCAGTACTGCATCTATTTCCACACGCAGGCGGCCAAGCTCAATGGCGCCAGCGACGAGGAGATCAAGGAGGCGGTGGCGATGGCGGCGATCGTGCGCCACTGGTCGACGATGCTCAACGGCAGCCAGGTCGATCTCGCCACTTTCAAGAAGCAGTCCGACGAGGTGTTCGCGGCCGTCAAGGCGAAGTCGCAGTGAACCACCTGCCCGTCTATGAGCGCCGGGCGGTTCTGATCAATTGAACGCCCGGTGAAGACGGGCCTATGGAGGAAAAAATGCTGACCAAGACACAGACGATAGACGGCGCTGCGATCAAGAAGGCGATTGAGGGCCGTGATGGAAAATTGCTGGCGAGCTTCTATGCCGACGACGCATTGGTGCGGGTGATCGACCGCAACAACCCGCCGAGCAAGCCGCGCGAAATCCGCGGGCGCGCAGCGATCACCACGTTCTGGGACGACATCTGCAGCCGGGCGATGACCCACAAGGTCGACACCACCATCGCCGACGGCAACAATCTCGCCTTCACCCAGGCCTGCTCCTATCCGGACGGGACCAAGGTGTTCTGCGCGGCGATGCTGGAGCTGAAGAACGGCCAGATCGCACGGCAGACGGTCGTGCAGGCCTGGGACGAATAAGGAGGCGGCGATGTTCAGTGCCAGATGGCAGATCGACGCAAAATTCGGCCACAAGCAGACCGTGCTCTGTTGAAGAATGGGAACGCGAGATCGGCTCGCAGGCCGGTCTCGACGACCTCAAGTTCCAGATCATGACCGGATCGATCGACGCGCGGGAAGCGACGGTCGGGTCACATCACCAGGTCGAAAGCCTCGCCAGTTGGAGGCGTTCTTCGCCAGGATCGGCAAGATCGACGCGCACGCCAAATGGGGCAAGGAGATGGAGCCCTATGTGGTATCGGGGCACCAGCTTGTGGAACAGGGCTATCGCATTTGGGAAGATGCCCCCTCACCCGGATTGCCAACCGAATTGCGAAAGGCAATTCGGGCAATCCGACCTCTCCGCGAGGGGAGAGGAGATCGCCGGCGTTGATCTCAGCCTCTTCTCCCCTCGGGGAGAAGGTGGCCGCACGGCCGGGACGGCGCAGCCTCCATGATCACGGAGAGCAAAACCCCTACTCGCTCTCGCCGTCCAGCGCCGGCACCGACACGCCGGCAAGCTCGGCCGCGAGCAGCCGCGACGCACCGGCGCGTGCGATCCGCAGCATCAGCGCCTTGCGCGTCGCCGCTGCCATGCGGTGCTCGGGCGCATCGCGCAAAATCTCGGCACCGTAGCCGTCGGAGAGAATGAAGCCGCACTCCTCCGGAAAGATCTCCTGGGGTACGCCGGGATGGGTGGCGAAGAAGAACCGGTCGGAATGCAGCCGGTAGTCCGGCCATTTGCGGTCGACCCTGAAATCCTCGATCGAGGATTTGATCTCGATGATCCAGATGTCGCCCTGGCGGGTCAGCGCGACGAGATCGGCGCGCCGGCCGGTGGCCAGCGACAGTTCGGGCAAGACATGCGCGCCCATATCCCTGAGCAGCCGCTGCACGCCACGCCTGACCAGCATGGCACGCTCCGACTGGCGGCCGTCGATGAGCGGGTTGAGGGGAATCGGGGAAATGATGGGCATGGCGGACACCATGCCAGATTTTGTTCACGGTTTGAACTGTTTTATGCGGGGCGATTATGTACTTTACAAACACGGCGATGCCTGATACGTTGAATCCACACTAGGATTCCGGGTTATGAGCGTCCTTTCCGAACCACACTTCCACAACGAAGAAGCTGCTTTTGAGCGGCTGGAAGCGATTGTTTGGCCGGAAGGTCCAGTCTGCCCCAAGTGCGGCAACTGCGAACAGACGCGCATTACCCGCGTCACTGGCGCAACCGCTCGCACCGGTCTTCGTCGCTGCTTGGAATGCAAGAAGCAGTTCACCGTGAAGGTCGGCACCGTGTTCGAAAGCAGCCACGTTCCGCTGCACAAGTGGTGGCAGGCGGCGCACCTTCTCGCGTCCAGCAAGAAGGGTATCAGCGCTCACCAACTGCACCGGACGTTGCAGGTCCAGTACAAGACCGCATGGTTCATGTTCCATCGCTTGCGTGAGGCAATGCGCGATGGCGTCCTTTCTCCGATGGGCGGCGAAGGCAAGCATGTCGAAGTTGACGAAACGTACATCGGTCGCCTGAAAGGCGCTCCGGTAAGGCGCGGCGGTGGCGCTCACAAGAACTCTGTCGTAACGCTGGTGGAACGTGGTGGCCGCGCCCGTTCCTTCCACGTCGATACCGCCCGCATTGGCACTGTCATGCCGCTAGTTCGAGCCAACATCGCGCGCGAGAGTGCGCTCATGACCGACGAAGCTGGCATGTATCGCCGCGTGGGCCAGGAATTTGCCTCTCACGATGTCGTCACGCATTCCAAGGATGAATACGTCCGCTACGAAGGCGAAAAGACCATTCATACGAACACCGTCGAAGGCTATTACAGCATCTTCAAACGTGGCATGAAAGGCATCTATCAGCATTGCGGTGAGCAGCATTTGCACCGCTACCTTGCCGAGTTCGATTTCCGCTACAGTAACCGCATTGCGCTTGGCGTCGATGACAACAACAGGACGGTAAAGGCCATGGCTGGCATCGTTGGAAAGCGTTTGAAATACCGGGACTCGTTCGCCGGGTAAGCTCCAAGTCCGTTCATGTGGTGGTGCGATTGATGGCTACTGAAGACCACATTACGCTTGTCATTGAGGGCTTGCCCGAGGATGACGGACAAGTGCGGCTCGCCGCGTTTCTGTCCGAACTCCAGAACCTAAACGCCACGCTCAATCGGCTTGATCGCGATGCAAACGCGGGCAAGACGGCCAGCTATTTTCGTATCGCCGAGCTGTCCTACAATAGTCCGGTTCGCGTCACTCTCGGTCCACATCCATTGCCGGGTAAGCCGCCTACCGGCCTAATCGTGATTGATAGTCTGAACCGGATTTCTGCAGCGTTGGCGAGCGGCGGCGACCTGCTTGACCTTGATGCTGAATTGCTCGGGGACCTCCGGAACCTAGCACGCCCGGTTGGGGCGACCGTCAAAAGCGCGACGTTGCTTTTCGACGATAGTCGCATCGACCTTACGCCGCAGATCGTCAGCCGCGTTGACGCCGCTCTTGCGGTCGATGAGGAATGTGAAGGGTTTCTTCAGGGGAACCTTGAACAGATCAACCTTCACCTAGGGGTCAACACGTTCCAAATCTATCCCGACGTTGGGCCAAAGAAGGTAACCTGCCATTTTCCGGCTCGCTTATATGACGAAGCCGTCTCTGCGGTTGGCCGCAAAGTGGAGGTCTTTGGCACACTTCTCTATCGTGCGCGAACCGACTTCCCGCACCAGATTGAGGTAACAAGCATCGAAGCCTACCCCCCCGAATCCGATCTGCCCGATTGGGAAGATCTGAGAGGCCGCGCCCCGGACGCGACTGGCGGCTTGAGTTCTGAAGCCTTTGTCCGGGAGCTTCGCGATGGCTGGCGCTAGTCCGATCTACTATTGGGATACCTGCCTTTTCCTCGCGTGGCTCAACGATGAGAACCGGAAGTCTGGCGAAATGGATGGCGTGCGCGAGGTAATCGCCCGTCATAAACGACGCGAGGTAAAGCTGGTCACTTCCGTCCTGACGCGGGTCGAAGTGCTGCAATCCAGGATACCGGTCGGCGTTGGCAGCAGCTTCACCGACCTGATAAAGCGGATGACGCAATTGGGAATGGACATCAAAGTTGCCGGGCTTTCGCATGATCTACGTGACCACTATTCGGCAAATGCCGCAGCCCACGCCGGGAAGACACTTTCTACTCCGGATGCGATCCATCTAGCCACAGCCATCCATTATCGCGCCGATGAGTTTCATACGTTCGACAATGGCGGCAGCGCCAAAAGCCTAGGGCTCTTGCCATTGTCGGGAAACATTGGAGGACACAAGCTCAAGATATGCAAACCAGAAGCAAAAAGCCCGCAGCTCGATCTGAAAAAGCCCGAAAGCAAATGAAGACGGACAATCGTTCTCAGTCGGCGGCTTTCATCGAAAAGGCGCGCGAAATCGAAGCGGACGAAGGGAAATCCGATGCCGATGCCCTAATGGGCAAGCTGGCGCGTACCCCGGCTGACCACAAGCAAAAGCCGAAGGGCAAGAAGGCACGATGAGCGTCGTCAGCGGTGTGGTGCTTTGTACATCTATTGCTGAAGATTGTTCGAGCCCGAACGGTCAGCCCGTTCTTTTCGAGCGCATACAGGAGTGGCTAGCGGAGCGCGCCGGCCCCTTCCAACAACTTAACAGCGTCGAGGCTAGCTTTGGCGGCAGCAAGCATCCGCAAATGTTTGTAGCTGGCGGCGGCTTCAACCATTTCTCCGAAGACGACTTTGCGGCCTACGTGATGTCGCTGCCTTGGCAAAACCCAGAAAACGTTGTGTTGGTGATCGACCCCGAAGATGGGGCTACCCGCGTCTTCAGACCTCCCTGTTTGTAAAGTACATAATCGCCTTATGCGGGGCGATTCTATGGTTGACAAACCCGCTGGCGAATTGCGCCTGCGCTGGTATGAAAGAGGGGGTCATTGGGGGAATCCAGCGATGCGGTTTTGGAAAAGCGTCAAACGGCACTTCATGGCCATAGACTTGAGTTACGTTTATGTGCCCCTTCGCGGCGCTTGGTCGTTTCGGTTCTTCATCAAGTTCGACCCAAACAATGACAAGAAATTCGTGGAATTTAAATTCTGCCATTTAGGCGCGGCCGAGGCCCTGTGCAGTCTGAGCGTCGAGGAGTTCAATGACCTCGTTGAAGGCGTTCTGAAGGGAAGGCAGAACTAGAAAGGCCACTACCCGCCAGCGTTACCAAGCCGTAGGGGAATGGCGATCCCCTTCATAGAGCGCAAAGCCCTTTCCCTCTGACGAAATATTGTTAGCGTACGTTTCGACTTTTTGAGTCGATTATTTCGCAATACTCCACCTTTCCACAAGGTGGGCCGCTTGCATCTGGCAGCAGCTAATTTAGCTGATCAATGGGCGCTTGTTTTGGACAGTAGGTTGAGAACCAATACGCCAGCCAAAATTAAGCCCATGCCGACGAACCCAGCCAAGTCCGGTTTTTGCCCACAAAATCCAGGCGACCAGCGCGACCAGAACAATGCCGCCGCCCCGGTCCTGCCGAACCCGCAGCTCAAGCTTGCCGACACGGGTGACAAGGGTGCGGCCATAATAACCCGAGCGGTAGCCAAGCCGCTCCGGTGTGCGTTCGCTCTTCGAAGCGCCCAGCGCCTCGTCCATTTCGGCCTCGAGCACCTTTAGCTAACCGGCATCATGCCCTCCAGAGCAATAATTCTCGTCTTTGCGCAGCGTTCGCGGATGGCTTTGAGGCGGCCGTATTCTGGAGAGTCGTACCATGCCAGGAGGGACGCCATGTCCGGGAATTCGACAATGACGAGGCGATGAGGTTCCCAATCGCCCTCCAGCACTTTGGTGGCTCCGCCGCGAGCGATGTACCTCCCCCCATAGCGGGCTTCGGTTGCCGGCACATCCCGGCGGTATTCCTCGAAAACGGCGGCGTCGGTTATGTCTACATCAGCAATAAGATATGCGGCCATTGACCTTACTCCCCTTGGGAAAGGCAATTGAAACAGGTCTATTAGCGGCCCCGCAACTAAGCCAGCGGTACTACGCCTCGGAAACGACTCGCGTTCTCCCGGATTGGGGCGCTTAACTGTCTTGGTGGGGGCAGCTCTGGGAGGAGACGAACCATGCCGATGTATCTCACGCGATTCAGCTACAGGCCCGAAACCTGGGCGCGCTTGATGGATAATCCCGAGGATAGACGCGAGGCTGCCCGTTCCTACATCGAGTCGGTCGGCGGAAAGCTGCACGGGTTCTGGTATGCCTTCGGAGAGTACGATGGCTGGAACCTGTGGGAGGCGCCGGACAACGTGTCCATGGCATCCGTCATGCTCGCCATCGGTGCGGGAGGCGCGCTCAGCTCTTACGAGACCACCGTGCTGCTAAGTGTCGAAGAGACGATGGAAGCCCTTGGGAAAGCCAAGTCGATCCGGTATCGCCCACCGGGATCGTGACCGCCGCCCGCGCTTTGCGGAGTGTCGAAGGCTGGTAACGCTTGCTCGCGAACTGCGCACGTTCCTAAACTTTTGCGCAAAAGAGTCCACTGCGGCTCTTGGGAGCGCCGGCAGCTTGCGCTTTCAATGTCGGCTACGGTGTTTTACGAGGAGCATTAGATGACGGAAGATGACGACCGGAAATCAGCGACGCCGGAGGAAATCCGCCCGGCTATCAGAGCCTGGGCGGTGCTTGGGGCAATTATCTTTGCCGTGTTTGGTGCGGCCTACGTCACTGCCTGAAACGATCGGCACGGTCCTTGGTGCATTGGTGGTGATCGGCACGTTCGGGCTTCTGGCTTGGACCGTGCTTCGCGGCGTCCTTTATTGAACTCGGCCCGTCTGGACTTTCCCCCGCAGCGGCCGCGTCTCAGGCCGATCTCCTCGTAGCAACGGATGGTCTTGGCCGCAGGCCAGAGCGCCGGGCAGCGTAACCGACATTCATGGGTGATGTCCTCGTCTCCTGGTTCTTGTTCCTGGCCCATTGATTTTGCAACATAATCCTGCGGGGGCTGTTGCCGAAATGCCATAGTCGCTGGTTTACCGGCACGCAAGCCCATGGATATAGGCATCGCCCGCTTGGCAAGCAAAGCAAATGCCAGCATGAATGAAGATGAAAAAGCGGCCGACTCGAGCCGCTGTTGTTTGGGCAGGCATCGGACCTTTTCATGCGCATGAAGTCACTTGCAATCGTCGCGGCCCTGGCGCTGTCGACGGCTGTCGCCGGTTGCAGCACCATCGGCTCGCAGATCTTCACCAACAACTACGGCGCGGTGACCGACGCCGGCTATCACCTGCCGCGCGTTCCGATCGAAAAGGTGCCGTTCAAATACCGCCGGCAGATCGTCGACTACGACACCAAGGAAAAGCCGGGCACCATTATCGTCGATACGCAGAACAAGTTCCTCTACTTCGTCATGGGCGACGGCGAGGCGATGCGCTACGGCATCGGCGTCGGCCGTGAGGGTTTCGAATGGCACGGCACCGCCCATATCGCACTGAAGCGCGAATGGCCAACCTGGACACCGCCTTCGCAGATGATCAAGCGCCAGCCGGAGTTGGCCAAGTTTGCCGGTGGCATGGAGCCGGGGTTGAAGAACCCGCTCGGCGCGCGCGCTATGTACCTGTTCAACAAGGGTGGCGACATGGGTTATCGCCTGCATGGCAGCCCGGAATGGAATTCGATCGGCAAGGCGATGTCGTCGGGCTGCATCCGGCTGATGAACCAGGACATTATCGACCTCTACGACCGCACCTCGGTCGGCGCCAAGGTCATTGTGATATAAAACCCTTATACGCGGACCGTCTAGGCAACAACACAGACGTCGCAAACAGAAAACCGGGCACTTTGGCCCGGTTTTTTGTTGTCTATCGATGTTGACGATGGAACGTCGCGTCAGGAGACCTGTTCGACATGCTGCACTTCCGGTACAAAGTGCCGGAGCAGGTTCTGGATGCCGTGCTTCAGCGTCGCCGTCGACGACGGGCAGCCGGCGCAGGCGCCCTTCATGTGCAGGAACACGGTGCCGTTCTCGAAGCCGCGGAAGGTGATGTCGCCGCCATCCTGGGCCACCGCCGGGCGCACCCGCGTGTCGAGCAACTCCTTGATGGTGACGACCAGCTCCTCGTCGGCCTTGTCGTAGAATTCGCCGGTCTGGCTGGTCTCGGCGGCGGGGCCGGCCTTGGCCATCACCGGGGCGCCGGACATGAAGTGCTCCATGATGGCGCCGAGGATAGCCGGCTTCAGATGCTGCCAGTCGGGGCCGTCCTTGGTCACGGTGACGAAATCATAGCCGAAGAAGACGCCGGTGACGCCGGGGATCTCAAACAGGCGGCCGGCCAGCGGCGAAGCCGTCGCGGCACTGTCGGCATCGCGGAAATCGGCGGTGCCTTCTTGCAGCACTTCCTTGCCGGGCAGGAATTTCAGCGTCGCCGGATTTGGCGTCGACTCGGTCTGGATGAACATGGCCGTCTCCGTGCCCGTTTGGGGCAGCTAGTTTGGAATTATTCTAATTAGGCTTTATCCGCCCGACATTCAAGGGAAAGGCCTCGGGGGGGAACGGCTGGCTGGCGGAATGTTTTGCTAGTTCGCTGAAACGATTGGAGATGTGTTGAGATTCAGGTCAGGCCGAGCCGAAAATGGTGGTTTCCGTGAACCGGAGCGGAGCGTACTTTTGGTACGTGAGCACCGGAAGCGCAGGAAGCTGCCATTTGCAGGCCGGCCTCACCTGAATATCAGCACATCTCAGGCGAGGCTGTCGATCTCTTCGTCCGACAGGTTCTGCGGCACCACCGTGACGGGAATCGGAAAGGCGGCGCCCTTGCCGGCGACCGCGCCGACCAGCGGCCCAGGCCCTTCCTTGCCGGCGCCTGCCGCCAGCACCAGGATGGCGATGTCTTGGTCTTCCTCGATCAGCTTGTGGATCTCTTCGGTCGGCTTGCCTTCGCGCACCACCAGTTCCGGCTCGATGCCGAGCTTCTGGCGCACCTTGTTGGCGTAGCTGTCCAGTGCCGCGCGCGCCGTGGCGGTCGCCTCCTCGCGCATGATCTTCTCGACGCCCAGCCAGTGCTGGAAATCATCCGGCTCGATGACATAGAGCAGCACCAGTACGCCGCCCGTGCTTTGCGCCCGCTTCGAGGCGTAGGCGACGGCGCGCTCGCATTCGGGCGTGTCGTCGATGATCGCCAGGAACTTGCGGCGATGACCGGCTTCGCGGCTGAGGCGTTTGGAGACCATATTCACCCTGTTCGATGGTTTCGGTCGCAATCTGCCACCGCCACAGCCCGCCCGCAAGCGACCGGCGGCTGTGGCAATGCTGGTGCAGCTTAAAGCGCGTCGCGTTCGACCAGCGACGCGCTTCAGGTTCTTGTTTTATGCATGTCGTTATCGCAAAACCGCTGCACACTTTTGCGCGACATGCATTAGTCTTGCAGCAGGCCGATAATGTCGCGCACGGTCTTCATGGTCGCTTCGGCCAATGTGCCGGCACGCTCGCCGCCATCCCGCAGCACCGCGTCGACATAGGCGCGGTCAGCGGAGATGCGGCGCATCTCGCCGGCGATCGGCGCCAGCTTTTCCACGGCGAGATCGGCCAGCGCCGGCTTGAACACCGAAAACTGCTGGCCGCCGAATTCCTTCAGGACGGCCTCTTTCGAGATTTCGGCGAGGCCGGCATAGATGCCGACGAGGTTTTCCGCTTCCGGCCGACCGGCAAGCCCGTCCAGTTCGCCGGGCAAAGCCTCCGGGTCGGTCTTGGCCTTGCGGATCTTCTTCGAGATGGCATCGGCATCATCGGTCAGATTGATGCGCGACAGGTCCGACGGGTCGGACTTCGACATCTTCTTCGAACCATCGCGCAGCGACATGATGCGCGCCGCCGGGCCGCCGATGACCGGCTCGGTCAGTGGGAAATAGCCGTTCACCGTCTCTTCGCCGACCTGCATCTCGACGCCGACACCAAGCGCCGCGATGCGGTCTGAAAAGTCGTTGTTGAATTTCTGCGCAATGTCGCGGGTCAGCTCCAGATGCTGCTTCTGGTCGTCGCCGACCGGCACGTGGGTGGCGCGGTAGACAAGGATGTCGGCGGCCATCAGGGAGGGATAGGCAAGCAGGCCGAGCGAGGCGTTCTCGCGGTCCTTGCCGGCCTTGTCCTTGAACTGCGTCATGCGGTTCATCCAACCGATGCGCGCCACGCAGTTGAAGATCCAGGCAAGCTCGGCGTGCTGCATCACCCGCGACTGGTTGAAGACGATGTGCTTGGTCGGGTCGATGCCGGAGGCGAGAAACGCCGCGGTGATCGAACGCGTCTGGTCCTGAAGGTCCTCATAGACGAGCTGCGCGGTCAGCGAATGCAGGTCGACGACGCAATAGATGCAGTCGGAAGTGTCCTGCAGGGCGACGAATTTCTTGATGGCGCCGAGATAATTGCCGAGATGCAGATTGCCGGTTGGCTGGACGCCGGAAAACACGAGCGGCTTGAAGGCGGGCTGGTTGAGGTCGGTCATAGTGTTTCCCTGGCTTGTGGAGGGCCGTTTCGCGCGCGGCGAAAGTCTTGCGACGGCGCGCTTATGGACGAGAGCGAGGAGGCGATCAAGAGGGGTATTGACTGGGCGCGCAGGCTTTGGCGTCGGCCGAGCAAGACGCCGCAGGAGGCTGTTTGAAGGGGATGACGCCGACCAGAAACAAAAACCCGCCTTGCGGCGGGTCTTCGGCGCCAATGAGCACCCATACCGAAGTTACTAGCATAGCTGCCGGCACAAAGCAAGAACAAAATAGCTCGCCTCGGCAATCGCTTCGATTTGGCTTAGGGCCACATTGACGGACTGATGTAGATAGCTACATAATATTTGCTACACAGCGGAAGCAAAACAATGACGATCAACATCAACAACAAGGAAGCGGACAGCCTGACGCGGGCTTTTGCCAGGCTTGAAGGTGTCGGGATCACCGAGGCAATCGTGATCGCCATGCGCGAAGCCTTGGAGCGCCGACGCAATCGCGAGACGCCGCTGGAGACGGCGGCACGGCTCCGGGCCGAGTTCGGTATTGAGCTGAGCGAGCAGGCGCGCAAGCCGCTGCCGCGCTCGGTCTACGACGAATTGTCCGGCGAAGACTGATGTTCATCGATGCTGCCGCTATCGTTGCCATACTGAGCAACGAGACCGAAGCCCCGCGCTGCGCGCAGGCGGTCATGAAAGCGTCGGCTCCGTTCACGTCGGCGATCGCGGTTTGGGAAGCCGCGATGGCGCTTTCGCGATCGGAAAAGCTGGCCGTACCGGTCGCCACAAGCTTCAAGATAGTCAGCCGTTTTCTCGAAGAGCGTGGAATCACCTTGCGGGAGCTTCCGCCTTCCTCTGACGCAGCATCTCTGTCAGTCGAGGCTGCGTCGCGGTTTCGCAACAACGCTGGCCGCCTCAACATGGCCGACTGTTTCCACTACGCCTGTGCGCGCTACTACGCCGTTCCGATGCTTTCGACGGCGGACGAATTCCGCTTCACGGATCTGGAGACTGTTGCTTGACCGGCTGGGAGCCCTTGCGCCCGATATTGCGGCGGATCATGCCGAAATCGGCGCCGCCGGTGGCGAAGGCGGTGACGAAGTAAAGCAGCGCCCCGCCGGCGACGAGCGCAAGCAGGGTTACCGCCTTGATCACCAGCGGCGAGCCGGAGCCGAGACTTGCGGCGAACCAGTGCTCGGCAAAATAGAGCGCCGCGGCCATCACCGCCGCCGACAGCACCAGCCGCGGGATGCGTTTCATGAGCGGCACGTCGCGGCCCCAATGGCCGCGCCGGATCAGCACGGCGAGCAGCATCGCCGCATTGACCCAGCCTGCGACAGCGGAGGCAACGGCAATGCCGGGCGCGCCCATGGTCGGAAACAGCGTCAGCGCCGTCGTAATGTTAACCGCCACCGAGATGGCGGCGAAAATCATTGGCGTGCGCGTGTCCTCGCGGGCGAAATAGCCTGGGGTGAACGCCTTGATCAGCACGAAGGCCGGCAGGCCGAGGCCGAAGATCGCCAGGATTGCCGCGACCGTCGGCGTCGAATTGTTGGCGGCAAAGGCGCCGCGCTCATAGACCAGCCGCACGATCGGCTCGGACATAACCAGCAGCGCGGCCGCCGCCGGCAAGGTCATGAAAAGGGTAAACTCGACCGAGCGGTTCTGCAGATTGGCGGCCTCGACCAGATTGCCTGATTTCAGTGCCCGCGACAGTTCCGGCAAAAGCACGATGGCGACGGCGACGCCGACGACGCCCAGCGGCAGCTGGTAGACGCGGTCGGCATAGGCCAGCGACGACACCGCGCTGTCCTGCGCCGATGCGATCGCCGTGCCGATCAGCTGGTTGATCTGGGTGATGCCGCCGGTGATCGCCGCCGGCAGCGCCAGGATCAGCAGCCGCTTGACGTTCGGCGTCATCTTCGGCCGCCGGAAGCCGATCGAAATGCCGGCATGGCGCACCGCCGCCCAGACGATCGCCAGCTGCACCAGGCCGGCCGCCAGCACGCCCCAGGCCAGGCCGAAACCAACGGTGCCGGCGTCCGAACCCTTGTACCAGGCATAGGCAAGCACGGCGATAAGGATGACGTTGAGGAACACCGGCGCCACCGCAGCGGCGAAATAGCGGCGCAGCGAATTCAGCATCCCGGCCATCATGGCGCCGAGCGACATGCAGATCAAGTAGGGGAACATGACGGTCGCCAGCGCCACCGTCGTCTCGAATTTTCCCGGCGTGTCGGCAAAGCCCGGCGCCACCAGGTAGCGCACGATCAGCGGCATCGCCAGTTCCATGGCGATGGTCAGCGCCAGAAGCGCCGTGAACAAGACGCCGAACACCTCTTCGGAAAAGCGCTTGGCGCCGTCGGTGCCGTGTGTCTCGATCTCCTTGGCGAACAGCGGCACGAAGGCGGCATTGAAGGCGCCTTCGGCGAACAGCCGGCGAAAGGTGTTGGGAAACTGGAAGGCGGCGTTGAAGGCGTCGGCGATCGGCCCGGTGCCGAGTGCGGCAGCCATCAGCATCTCGCGGCCGAAACCGAGGGCGCGGCTCATCAGCGTGCCGGAAGCGACCGTGGCGAATTTCTTGACAAGGCTCATGCGCTTGAAGACTGCCTGTGCGATTGGGGCAAATGGAAGGTAACAGTCACTCGGCGGCCGTTTTGGTCTTGCCGCGCTCGGACGCCGTGCCCTCGAGCACCGCGATCAGCCTGTTGCGGATGGTCGCCGTACGCGACGGGCTGTCGATCTTCTGGCCGGTGAGATCGGTGACGTAGAACGTGTCGATGACTTTTTCGCCGAAGGTGGTGATGTGGGCCGAGGCGATGTCGAGCGACAGGTCCGACAACATGCCGGTGATCTCCGACAGAAGGCCCGGCCTGTCCAGCCCCTCGACCTCGATCACCGAGAAACGGTTCGACAGCGTGTTGCGGATCTCGGCGCGTGGCGGAATACGGAAAACCTTGGCGCCGCGCCGCGGCTTGGTCCGCTTCTCGATCATTTCGGGCAGCCAGCTCTTGCCCGACAGCACGTCCTCGATCAGCCGGCCGACGCGCTCGGCACGGCGGCGCTCGTCCTCGTCGAGGTCGAACTCCCTCGAGATCAGGATGGTGTCGAGCGCCCGACCATCCGAGGTGGTGAAGATCTGCGCGTCTACGATGTTGCCGCCGGCCGCGGCACAGGCGCCGGCAATCACCGAGAGCAGGCGCGGATGGTCCTGCGCCAGCACCGTGATCTCGGTCACCGCCTCGAACTGGTGGGTTTTCACCATGGTGGCGAGCTTCTTGCCGGCGTGATCGGCCTCGCGGATGAATTCGGCATGGCGGAGCTGGTCGGGAAGATCGACCGCCAGCAGATAGTTCTCGTAGTGCTGGCCGACATAACGCTTGCGGGCCTTTTCCGGCCAGTCGGCAAGCGCCTCGGCCAGTTGTTCGCGCGCCGCCGCCGTCCGTTTGGCGCGCGACACCTCCGAAAACCCGCCGGTCAACAAAAGCTCGGTCTCGTAATAGAGCGTACGCAGCAGCTGGCCCTTCCAGCCGTTCCAGACCCCAGGCCCGACGCCGCGGATATCGCAGACGGTAAGCACAAGCAGCATCTTCAGCCGTTCGACCGACTGCACGATGGCGGCAAAATCCTCGATCGTCTTGCGGTCGTTGAGATCGCGGGTCTGCGCCGTCATCGACATGACGAGGTGGTTCTCGACCAGCCAGGCGACCGTTTCGGTGTCGGCCGGCGAGAGCCCCATATGCGGGCAGATGCGCCGGGCGATCCTGGCGCCGGCTTGCGAATGGTCCTCCGGCCTGCCCTTGGCGATGTCGTGCAGCAGCACGGCGACATAGAGCGCCTCGCGGCTCTTCTTCAGCCCCGGCATCAGCGAGTGGGCGAGTGGATGGATCTTTTCCCCGTCGCCGCGCTCGATCTCGGCCAGCACCCCGATGCAGCGGATGAGGTGCTCGTCCACCGTGTAGTGGTGGTACATCGAGAACTGCATCATGGCGACGATCTTGCCGAAGTCCGGGATCAGCTTGGCCAGCAGTCCGGCCTCGTTCATGCGCCGTAGATTGAGCTCGGCGTTGCGGTCCGAGGTCAAGATGTCGAGGAACAGCCGGTTGGCTTCCTCGTCGCGCCGCAGTGCCTTGCCGACGAGGCCGAGCGAACGGGTCAAAAGCTTCAGCGCATCGGGGTGAAATTCCAGGCCGTGCTTGTCGGCGAACCAGAACAGCCTGAGGAGATTAACCGGATCGCGCTCGAACACCTCGTCGTCGGCAATGTTGATGCGGTGGTTGTCGACGATGAAATCGGCCGTGCCGGCGAGCTTGCGCTTGCGGCGCGAAAAGGTGAGGAAAATGCGGTTGAAGCCCGGCACATGCTTGGCCTGCTCCTCCTCGAGCGCGGCGCAGAAAATGCGGGTTAGGTCGCCGACATCCTTGGCGACGAGGAAGTAGTGCTTCATGAAGCGTTCGACCGCCGACAGGCCGGGATGGGTGGTGTAGCCCAGCCGCTCGGCAATGTCGCGCTGGATGTCGAAATGCAGCCGCTCCTCGGCCTTGCCGGTGAGGAAATGCATGTGGCAGCGCACCGCCCATAGGAAATCCTCGGCCTTCTGGAATTCCCTGTATTCGGCGTCGGTGAAGACGCCCTTGTCGACCAGTTCCTCGCCGGTGCGCACGCGGTAGAAATATTTGGCGATCCAGAACAGCGTCTGCAGGTCGCGCAGGCCGCCCTTGCCGTCCTTGACGTTGGGTTCGACCAGGTAACGGCTCTCGCCGGCCTTGGCGTGGCGCTCGTCGCGTTCGGCGAGCTTGGCCTGGACATATTCGGGGCCGGTGGTGCGCACCACCTCGTGGTCGAAGCGTTGCAAAAGCTCGTCATAGAGCTTTTGCTCGCCCCACAGGAAGCGCGCCTCCAGGATCGAGGTGCGGATGGTGATGTCGGTGCGCGACAGCCTGAGGCACTCGTCGATGTTGCGGGTGGCGTGGCCGACCTTCAGCCCGAGATCCCACAGCATGTAGAGCATGTATTCGACGATCTGCTCGCCCCATGGCGTCTGCTTGTAGGGCAGGAGGAACAGCAGGTCGATGTCGGACCCGGGCGCCAGCGTGCCACGGCCATAGCCGCCGACGGCCACGACCGCCATGCGCTCGGCCGATGACGGGTTTTTGACGCGATAGACATGGGTGGCGGCGAAGTCGTAGAGCGCGCGGATGATCTCATCCATCAGATGCGACAGCCGGGCGGCGCAGGCGGTACCGCTGCCATCGTCCATCAGCATGCGTTCGGCGACCGTGCGGCCGTCAGCGAGCCGGCTTTTGAGAAGCTTGAGAACGCCGCTGCGCGCGGCCTTGCCGGAGCCGTCGCCTGCCGACGCCTCGGTCAGTTCGGTCATCTCGCGGCGCAAGGCTTCGCCGTCGATCAGTTCCTCGAGCTTCAGGGATATTCTTGCCATAAATGCCGTTCGGCCTCGCCGTTTCGGCGGCGTCTATAGCGCGTTTTCGCGGCGCTGGGTATGGGGCGGACGGACGCGTTCTCCGCAGCCGTGGAACGGGACGATCGTCTCATGCCCGCGGCCGGTGCAGTTTGGGCCTGGCCACGAAAAATCGAAATCAGCCCTTGACCTTCCAGTTACTGGAAGCACTACTTCCGCCGCAACATCGAAATACAGGGGCTTTCGGCATGACGCATTCCGATCACCATCATCACGCCCATGGCAGCTGCTGCTCGCCAAAAGGCGTCTCCTCTGCTGCGGACGCCGTCGTCCGCGATCCGGTCTGCGGCATGACCGTCGATCCGGCTGCCGGCAAGCCAACGGCCGAGCATGACGGCCATCGCTATCATTTCTGCAGCGAAAGCTGCCGTTCGAAATTCGTCGCCGAACCGGAAAAATACCTGACCGCAACCGATCCCGTCTGCGGCATGAGCGTCGACCGTGCCACGGCCAAGCACTTTTTGCGGCACGAGGGCCGGGGCTTCTATTTCTGCTCGGCCGCTTGCCAGGCGAAGTTCGAAACCGAGCCGGCAAAATATCTCGGCGACAGGCCGGCGCCGCAGCCGATGCCCAAGGGCACGCAATACACCTGCCCGATGCATCCGGAAATCATCCGCGACAAGCCCGGCTCCTGCCCGATCTGCGGCATGGCGCTGGAGCCGATGGGCGTGCCGACCGGCGACGAGGGACCTAACCCCGAACTGGTCGACTTCACCAGGCGCTTTTGGGTGAGCGCGGTGCTGTCCGTGCCGTTGCTGGTCATCGCCATGGCGCCGATGCTCGGCCTGACGTTCCAGGCCTTCATCGACGACCGCGCGAAGGTCTGGCTGGAGCTGGCGCTGGCCAGCCCGGTGGTGCTGTGGGCGGCATTCCCGTTCTTCCATCGCGGCTGGAACTCGGTCCTCAACCGCAGCCCCAATATGTGGACGCTGATTTCGCTCGGCGTCGGTGCCGCCTATCTCTACAGCGTCGTCGCCACGCTGTTTCCAGGCCTCTTTCCGCACCAGTTCCGCGGCCATGACGGCACCGTGCCGGTCTATTTCGAGGCGGCGGCGGTGATCGTCGCGCTGGTGTTCCTTGGCCAGGTGCTGGAATTGCGCGCCCGCGAGAAAACCGGCTCGGCGATCCGCGCGCTGCTCGACCTGGCGCCGAAGACGGCGCGGCAGATCGGCGCGGACGGTTCCGAAAACGACGTGCCGCTCGAAACCGTCAAGGCCGGCGACCGCCTGCGCATCCGCCCCGGTGACGCCGTGCCGGTCGACGGCATTGTGCTCGAAGGGCGCTCGTCCATCGACGAATCGATGATCACAGGCGAGCCGCTGCCGGTCGAAAAGACCGAAGGCGACAACCTCACCGGCGGCACGCTCAACAAGAACGGTTCGCTGATCATGCGCGCCGAAAAGATCGGCGCCGAGACGACGCTGGCGCGCATCGTCGAGCTGGTCGCCAAGGCGCAGCGTTCACGCGCGCCGATCCAGGGGTTGGCCGACCGCGTCTCGTTCTACTTCGTCCCGGCCGTCGTTCTGATTGCCATCATTGCGTTTGTCGCCTGGGCGATCGTCGGACCGGAACCCAGCCTGGTGTTTGCCATCGTCTCGGCGGTCTCGGTGCTGATCATCGCCTGCCCCTGTGCGCTCGGCCTTGCCACGCCAATGTCGATCATGACCGCCACCGGGCGCGGCGCGCATGCCGGCGTGCTGATCAAGGAAGCGGCGGCGCTCGAGCGCTTTGCCTCGGTCGATACGCTGATCGTCGACAAGACGGGAACGCTGACCGAAGGCCGGCCCAAACTGACCGACGTCATCGCGGTCGAAGGCATGGCACAAGACGAGCTGCTGGCGCTCGCCGCCGGTCTGGAAAAAGGCTCGGAGCATCCGCTGGCCGAGGCGATCGTCGAAGGCGCCCGCGAACGCGGCGTGAAGGTCCCCGACGCCGGCGGTTTCGAGGCCGTCACCGGCAAGGGCGTTTCCGGCACGGTCTCGGGGCAGAAGGTAGCGCTCGGCAATGCCGCGATGATGGTCGATCTCGGCATCGAGACGGCTTCGGTCCTGGCCAGCGCCGAGGCGCTGCAGGCCGATGGCAAGACCGTGATGTTCGTCGCTGTCGCAGGCAAGCTCGCCGGTCTCGTCGCCGTTGCCGACCCGATCAAGGCGACCACCGCCGAGGCGATCAAGGCGCTGCATGACAGCGGGCTGAAGATCGTCATGGCGACCGGCGACAATGAGCGCACCGCCAAGGCCATCGCCGCCAAGCTCGGCATCGACGCGGTGCGTGCCGGGCTCTTGCCCGAGCAGAAGAACGCGCTGGTCGAGGAATTGCGTGCAAACGGCGCCGGCGTCGCCATGGCCGGCGACGGCGTCAACGATGCGCCAGCGCTGGCCGCCGCCGATGTCGGCATCGCCATGGGCACAGGCGCCGATGTTGCGGTCGAAAGTGCGGGAATTACGCTGGTCAAGGGCGATCTCAACGGCATCGTCAGGGCGAGGACGCTGGCCCGCGCGACGATCCGCAACATCCGCCAGAACCTGTTTTTTGCTTTCCTCTACAATGTGCTTGGTGTGCCGGTTGCTGCCGGCGTGCTTTATCCGCTCACCGGCACGCTGCTGTCGCCGATGATTGCGGCGGCGGCGATGAGCCTGTCTTCGGTTTCGGTGATCGCCAACGCATTGCGGCTCAGGACGTTGAAACTCTGAGTAAAACTTCCAGATAGACCCTGTTCAAAAAAGGAGACGACGAATGACGTTGGCCAAGAAGATCGTGCTGCTGATGATGGCGGCGGGAATGCTGCTTGCCGTTTTCCTCGAAAGCGTTCCGGCACAAGCCGAGGAGATGAAGCACGAGATGGGCGCAATGGGCGCGCAGAGCCCCTCGAGCGAGGGCTACAAGGCGGTGATGGACAAGATGCATACCGACATGATGGCAATCGAATATTCCGGCAATGCCGATGTCGATTTCGCCCGCGGCATGATCCCGCATCACCAGGCGGCCATCGACATGGCCAAGATCGAGCTCGCCAATGGCAAGGACCCGGAAATCCGCAAGCTGGCGGAAGCAGTGATCGCCGCGCAGCAAGCCGAGATCAAGCAGATGCAGGACTGGCTCACCGCCCATCCGGTGAAGTAGGCGTCACGCTGTCGGGGAATCCGGGCGAGAGGCTTCACCTGGATTTCTGCTTCACCTGGATTTGCCTTGGCGGCTATGGTGCTATCCGGGCCTCGGACTGGAGCATGCCATGCCATCGACGATAAGAACGACCACCCTGCCCTGC
Source organism: Mesorhizobium sp. M0816 (assembly GCF_040320005.1). Classification (NCBI taxonomy): domain Bacteria; kingdom Pseudomonadati; phylum Pseudomonadota; class Alphaproteobacteria; order Hyphomicrobiales; family Phyllobacteriaceae; genus Mesorhizobium; species Mesorhizobium sp. M0816. Next base: position 289,949 of record NZ_JAMYOT010000002.1, read on the forward strand.
GGCGAAGCTGTGCCGGTGCTCGGCCAGGGCACCTGGAAGATGGGCGAAGACGGCCGCCGCCGTGGCGACGAGGCCAATGCCCTGAAGCTCGGGCTGGATCTCGGCATGACGCTGATCGACACCGCCGAAATGTATGCCAGCGGCGGTGCCGAGGAGGTGGTGGCGGAGGCCATCGCCGGGCGCCGCGACGAGGTTTTCCTGGTCTCCAAGGTGCTGCCGTCCAATGCCTCGCGCGCCGGCGTGAAACGGGCATGCGAGAACAGCCTGAGGCATCTCGCCACCGACCGCATCGATCTCTATCTCTTGCATTGGCCGGGCAGCGTTCCTTTGATGGAAACGGTAGAGGCGTTCGAAGCGTTGAAGGCGGCCGGCAAGATCCGCCATTGGGGCGTCAGCAATTTCGATACCGGCGAGATGGAGGAGCTGGTCCGGTTGCCGGCCGGCGGCAACGTCCAGACCAACCAGGTGCTCTACAATCTGTCGCAGCGCGGCGTCGAGTTCGACCTCGCCCCGTGGAGCCGGCAACGCGGCATGCCGCTGATGGCCTATTCGCCGGTCGATCAGGGGGTATTGGCGCGCAACGCCAGGTTAGATGCCATCGCCGCCCGCCACGGTGCGACGCCGGCGCAGATCGCACTTGCATGGGTGATGGCGCTGGAGGGCGTCATCGCCATTCCGGTAGAATGTCGCGGCGTTGGAGATCGAGCTCACGAGCGAAGATTTCGCCGAAATTGACCGCGCCTTCCCACCGCCGAGGCGGAAGTCGGGCCTGGCGATGATTTGAGGGGTGGGGCGGAAGGCAAGCCAAAGCAGCGTTCCGTCACACCCCCTCTGTCCGGCAGGACAGAGGGGGGTGCCGTAGAGCGCTATCGGACGAGCACTACTTCCCAGCCATCCCCTTCAGCCGGTACAGCGCCTCCAGCGCTTCCCTTGGCGTCATCTCGTCGGGATTGATCTCCGCTAGCGCCAAACCCAGCCCATCACTCTTCACCGGCTTCGACGCCTCCCGCTTCGCTGCCACGGAAAACAGCGGCAGGTCGTCGACCAGACGGTTGGCCTTGCCCGAGACCTCGCCTGCTTCAAGCTGGTGCAGCACTTCCTTGGCCCGGCCGACGACGGCCTCTGGCAGGCCGGCCAGCCGCGCTACTTGGACGCCGTAGGAACGGTCGACCGCACCCTTGCCGACCTCGTGCAGGAAGACCACGTCGCCCTCCCATTCCTTGACCCGCATGGTGACGTTGGAGAGCCGCGGCAATTTTCCGGCCAGCGCCGTCATCTCGTGGAAATGCGTGGCGAAGATCGCCCGGCAGCGGTTTTTCTCGTGCAAATATTCGACCGCCGCCCAGGCGATCGACAGGCCGTCGAAAGTGGCGGTGCCGCGGCCGATCTCGTCGAGGATGACCAGTGCGCGTTCGCCTGCCTGGTTGAGGATCGCCGCCGTCTCGACCATCTCGACCATGAAGGTGGAGCGGCCGCGCGCCAGATCGTCGGAGGCGCCGACCCGCGAAAACAGCCGGTCGACGACGCCGATATGGGCTGATGCCGCCGGCACGAAGGAGCCGGTCTGGGCGAGGATGGCGATCAGCGCGTTTTGCCTGAGGAAGGTCGATTTGCCGCCCATATTGGGGCCGGTCAGCAGCCAGATCGCGCCGGCCTTGGCATCGCCTTGCGGCGACAGATCGCAATCATTGGCGACGAACGGGCCTTCGCCGGAACGCCGCAGCGCCTGTTCGACCACCGGATGACGTCCACCCGAAATCTCGAAGGCAAGGCTCGCATCGACCAGCGGCCGGCACCAGGCCTCGCTCTCGGAAAGCAAGGCAAGTGCGGCCGAAACGTCGAGCACGGCGAGCGCTTCGGCGCCGGCACGGATCGTGTCGGCCTGGCCGACCACTTCCGCCGTCAGCGCCTCGAAAGCGGCAAGCTCGATCGCCAGCGCCCGGTCGGCGGCGTTGGCGATCTTGGTTTCCAGTTCGGCGAGTTCCGTGGTGGTGAAGCGCATGGCGTTGGCCATGGTCTGGCGATGGATGAAGCGCGCCTTGGCGCCGTCGCTGCCGGTCATCAGCGCATGGTGGTTAGCGGTGACTTCGATATAATAGCCCAGCACATTGTTGTGCCTGATCTTCAGCGAGCGGATGCCGGTCTCGTCGATCAGCGAACGCTCCAGCCCGGCGATCACCTTTCGCGACTCGTCGCGCAGTGCCCGCATCTCGTCGAGTTCGGCGTGGTAGCCGCCGCGGACAAAGCCGCCGTCGCGCCTGAGCAACGGCAGCTCGTCGCTGAGCGCCTGTGCCAGATGCGTCGCCAGATCACTGGGCAGTGCCTTGATAGCTCCCAACGCCGCGGTCAGTTCGGCCGGCAATGCGGTTTGGCCGAACAGTTCGGCGATGGCGCCGGCCGCTTCGAAACCGGCGCGCAGCGCGCCGAGGTCGCGCGGGCCGCCGCGGTTGAGCGCCAGCCTGGACAGCGCCCGCGGCATGTCGGCGACGCTCTTCAGGCTTGCCCGCACTGCCTGGCAGAGGCGCGTTTCGGAGCGGAAGAACGACACCGAGTCCAGCCTTGCGGCGATGGCCGCCGGGTCGGTCAGCGGCGCCGTCAAGCGGTCGGCGAGCAGCCTTGCGCCGCCACCGGTCACCGTGCGGTCGATCGCCTTGAACAGCGACCCGTCGCGGCTGCCGGACAGCGTGCGCAGCAGCTCCAGATTGGCGCGCGTCGCCGGGTCGATGAACAGCGTCGAGCCCTGCTCCTCGCGCTCCGGCCGCGACAGCGGCGGCCGCTCGGCCTTCTGCGTCTTTTCGACATAGGCGATGACGCCTGAGATCGCCGACAGCTCGGCGCGCGAAAACGTGCCGAAACTATCCGGCGTTGCCACCTCGAAGAAGCGGGCGATGCGGCCGGCGGCCGAAGCCGAATCGAACAGTGACGGCGGCTGCGGGCTGGCGACGCGGCCGAGCACGTCGAACACCGGTTTCAGCTCCGGGTCGTAAAACACCGGCTCGGCGACGATCAGCTCGCGCGGATCGACACGGAAGACGTCGGCGAGCAGCCGGTCGGCGGTGGTCTCGGCGACGCGGAAGACACCGGTCGAGATCTCGATCCAGGCCAAGGCGAAAGCGTGCTCTGCCCCACCCTTGACCCGTCCCAGCGCCATCAGAAAACTCGATTCCGACGGCGCCAGCAATTTGTCCTCGGTGATGGTGCCGGGCGTTACCAGCCGCACCACGTCGCGGCGCACCACCGATTTGCCGCCGCGCTTCCTGGCCTCCGCCGGATCCTCGATCTGCTCGCAGACAGCGACGCGGAACCCCTGGCCGATCAGCTTCTGCAGATAATCGTCGGCGGCATGCACCGGCACGCCGCACATCGGGATGTCGAGCCCCTGATGCTTGCCGCGCTTGGTCAGCACGATGCCGAGCGCCCGGCTTGCCTTCTCGGCGTCGTCGAAGAACAGCTCGTAGAAATCGCCCATGCGGTAGAACAGCAGCGAATCCGGGTTCGCCGCCTTGATCTCGATATACTGCTCCATCATCGGCGTCGCCGGCGCGAAGGCCGGCGTGGCATCGTCGCTTCGAATGGGCGTCTCGTCGTTCAAGAAGCTGCTTCCAAAATTTTCCAAGCCATGCTTGGCGGTTTACAGCGGCGAAGTGTAGCCTTAATCCCGAACCTTCCACAAAAGAAAGCATGCGCACCCATCTCAAGCGGTGCCGTACGGGCGAGGAAACCAAAAGTACCATGGCCAAGAAAACCGAAAGCAACGGGCCCTCCGTCAGCGCCCAGGAGGCGTTGGAATTCCACGCCATGGGCCGTCCGGGCAAGCTGGAGATCGTCGCCACAAAACCGATGGCGACGCAGCGCGATCTCAGCCTCGCCTATTCGCCGGGCGTCGCGGTGCCGGTTCTCGCCATCGCCGAGGACCCGAGCCGCGCCTTCGACTACACGGTTCGCGGCAACATGGTCGCCGTCATCTCCAACGGCACCGCTATCCTCGGCCTCGGCAATCTCGGCGCGCTGGCCTCGAAGCCGGTGATGGAAGGCAAGGCGGTGCTGTTCAAGCGCTTCGCCGATGTCGATTCCATCGACCTCGAGGTCGACACCGAGGATGCCGACGAATTCATCAACTGCGTGCGCTTTCTCGGCCCCTCCTTCGGCGGCATCAACCTCGAGGACATCAAGGCGCCGGAATGCTTCATCATCGAGCAGCGGCTGCGCGAGCTGATGGACATCCCGGTCTTCCATGACGACCAGCACGGCACCGCCATCATCTCGGCCGCCGGCCTGATCAACGCGCTGGAAATCACCGGCCGCGACATGAAGACCACGAAAATGGTCTGCAACGGCGCCGGCGCTGCCGGCATCGCCTGCATCGAATTGATGAAGGCGATGGGCTTTGCGCCAGAAAATATCATCCTGTGCGACACCAAGGGCGTCGTCTTCCAGGGTCGCACCGAAGGCATGAACCAGTGGAAGTCGGCGCACGCCGTGAAAACCGGCGCGCGCTCGCTGGCCGAGGCGCTGGACGGCGCCGACGTGTTCCTCGGCCTCTCGGCCAAGGGCACGCTGACCACCAGGATGGTGCAGTCGATGGCCAAGAACCCGATCATCTTCGCCATGGCCAATCCCGACCCCGAGATCACGCCTGAGGAGGTCGCCGAGATCCGCACCGACGCCATCATGGCGACGGGACGGTCCGACTATCCCAACCAGGTCAACAACGTGCTTGGCTTCCCCTACATCTTCCGCGGCGCGCTCGATGTGCGGGCGACCACCATCAATGACGACATGAAGATCGCCGCGGCCAAAGCGCTCGCCGAACTGGCGCGCCAGGACGTGCCCGACGACGTCGCCGCCGCCTATCAGGGCATGCGGCCGAAATTCGGCCCCAACTACATCATCCCGGTGCCGTTCGACCCGCGCCTGATCTCGGCCATTCCGATCGCGGTGGCCAAAGCGGCGATGGACTCCGGCGTCGCGCGCAAGCCGATCCTCGATCTCGACCGCTACGCGCAGGAGCTTTCCGCCCGCCGCGACCCGATCGCCTCGACGCTGCAGCGCATCTACGACCGCGTCCGCCGCCAGCCCAAGCGCATCGTCTTTGCCGAGGGCGAGGAGGAGCAGGTGATGCGCGCCGCCGTCTCCTATGTGAACCAGCGGCTCGGCACCGCCATCCTGCTCGGCCGCGACGACATCATCAAGGAAAACGCCAGGAATGCCGGCATCGATCTCGGCAAGCAAGGCATCGAGATCATCAATGCGCGGCTGTCGCGGCGCAACTCGGTCTACACCGACTATCTCTACGAGCGCATGCAGCGCAAAGGCTTTCTGTTCCGCGACTGCCAGCGGCTGATCAACAACGACCGCAACCATTTCGCCGCCTGCATGGTGGCGCTGGGCGATGCCGACGGCATCGTCACCGGCGTTACCCGTAACTATTCGACGGCGCTCGACGACATCCGCCGCGTCATCGACGCAAGGCCCGGCCACTGCGTCATCGGCGTGTCGATCGTGCTCGCGCGGGGTCGCACCGTCCTCGTTGCCGACACCGCGGTGCACGACATGCCTGATGCCGTCGAGATCGCCGACATCGCCGAGGAGGCCGCCGGCTTCGCCCGCCGCATGGGCTACGAGCCGAGGCTCGCCATGCTCGCCTATTCGACCTTCGGCCATCCGCAGGGCGAACGCTCCGAGCGCGTCCAGGAAGCGGTGCGCATCCTCGACAAGCGCCGCGTCGATTTCGAGTATGACGGCGAGATGGCCGCCGACGTGGCGCTCAACGCCCGCGCCATGGCGCAGTATCCGTTCATCAGGCTGACCGGCCCGGCCAATGTGCTGATCATGCCGGCCTTCCACTCGGCCTCCATCTCGACCAAGATGCTGCAGGAGCTCGGCGGCTCGACCGTCATCGGCCCGCTGCTGGTCGGCCTGAACAAGCCGGTTCAGATCGTCTCGCTGAATGCCAAGGACAGCGACATCGTCAATATGGCGGCGATCGCGGCGTATAGCGCGGGGGCTTGAGGAGCGCGTAGCGGCAGCACCTCTTTCCTTCTCCCCCTGTGGGAGAAGGTGGCCGAGCGAAGCTCGGTCGGATGAGGGGTGCTCCAGCTTGGCACCGACGGCGATCCGTCCAGCACCCCTCAACCGTCTCGGCGCTGCGCGCCGATCCACCTTCTCCCACAAGGGGAGAAGGGAGAGGCGCTCCTACAACAACCCCGCCTGCTCGGCCTCGCGGCGCAGGTTCTGCCTCGGCCTTGGGCCGATTTGCTGGATGACCAGCCCGGCAGCCAGCGAGCCGAGATCGCCGCACTGCTTCAGGCTGCGGCCTTGCGTGTAGCCATAGAGGAAGCCGGCGGCGTAGAGGTCGCCGGCGCCGGTGGTGTCGACCAGCTCGCGGATCCTGGTCGCATTGATGGTGACGGTCTCGTCGCCGCGCACGATGACCGAGCCCTTTTCCGAGCGGGTGACGGCGGCGATCTTGCAGTCCTTGCGGATCCGCGCCAGCGCCTCGTCGAAGGAAGCGGTCTGGTAGAGCGACTTGATCTCGTGGCTATTGGCAAAGACGATGTCGACGGTGCCGGAGCGCATGAGATCGAGGAACTCGTCGCGGTAGCGGTCGACGCAGAACGAGTCCGACAATGTCATCGACACTTCGCGCCCGGCGGCGTGGGCGAGCTTAGCCGTCTGCCGGATCGCTTCCTTGGCGCGCGGCGGGTCCCACAGATAGCCCTCGAAATAAGTGACGGCGGCGCCCGACGCCTTGTCGGCCTCGACGTCCTCCGGGCCGAGCTCGACGCAGGCGCCGAGATAGGTGTTCATCGAGCGCTCGCCGTCCGGCGTGACGAAGATCATCGAGCGCGCCGTCGGTGGCTCGCCGCTGAGCGGCCTGGTGTCGAAGGCGACGCCCTGGGCATGGATGTCGTGCGCGTAGATTTCGCCGAGCGCGTCGTTCGAGACCTTGCCGAAGAAGGCGGCGCGGCCGCCGAAGCTGGCAACGCCCGCCGCCGTGTTGCCGGCGCTGCCGCCCGAGGCTTCGATGGCCGGGCCCATGCGGCTGTAGAGCAGTTCGGCGCGCCTCGTGTCGATCAAATTCATCGCGCCCTTGATGATGCCGTTGGTCTCCAGGAACGCCTCGTCGCACTGGGCGATGATGTCGACGATGGCATTTCCGACACAAAGCACGTCATAGTCCGGCATCAATTCATGTCTCCGCCAAAAACCCACCGGCTTTCTGCCACGCCGGGCGCGGGCGGGTCTAGCGGTTTGATGCGGCTTTGCCTAGGCCGCGAGTTATAAATCCGGGCAGAACGCATGCTTCGTATCGCGCGGTTTGCGCTTGTCTCGCGACCTGTCTCCGCCTATCCCGAAATATCGCCCATGGGCCTCGTTTGACATGGAATTGGAAACGCCGTGATCCTCGACGCCGCCCGTGCCGCCTTGAGCCGGCTGTTCTCGCCCGAATTCCGTTCTGTGTTCCTGAAGACGCTGGGGCTGACCTTGCTGGCGCTGGCGGCGCTTTGGTTCGGGATCAAGAGCTTGTTCGAATGGCTGGCCTGGCCGTGGATCGATGCATGGCTGCCCGCCCTACCCTCCTGGGCCGGATGGCTGGGCGCCGTCGTCGCCGGCATCGGCCTTGCGCTGGGCTTGGCGCTGCTCATCGCGCCGGTGACGGCGATCATCGCCGGCCTGTTCCTCGACGACGTCGCCGAAGTGGTCGAGCGCACGGATTATCCAAACGACCCGCCCGGCCGCGCCGTGCCGGCGTTGCGCTCGCTGGTGCTGGCGATCCGATTTTTCGGCGTCGTTATCCTCGGCAACATCGTCGCCCTGCTGCTGCTCTTGGTGCCGGGCGTGAACATCGCCGCTTTCTTCATCGTCAATGGGTATCTGCTCGGACGCGAGTTCTTCGAATTCGCCGCCATGCGCTTTCGCCCGGAGGCCGAGGCCAAGGCGCTGCGCAGAAAGCACTCCATCACCGTGTTCCTGGCCGGGCTGGTGGTCGCCGCTTTCCTCGCCGTGCCGCTACTCAATCTTCTGACGCCGCTGTTCGCCGCCGCCATGATGGTGCACCTGCACAAGGCGATCTCGGCACGGGAAGGGAGCTATCTCAGCAGAAAACCCCTGCCCAGTTCGTCGTCGTCCTCGACGATGAATTCGGCCCGCCCTGAGTAATAGGCGCGGCCGCCGACGCGGGCGATGATGGCGTCATGCGGCCCGGCTGTGGCCGTGCGTACGACGGCGCCGGAAAAGCGCGAGCCGGCGATGCTCTCGAACAGCCGCGTCCGGCCAATCTCGATTTGGCCCTTGGCGTGCATGGCCGCCAGCCGCGCGGTGACGCCGGAGCCGGTCGGCGAACGGTCGACCTCCGCCTCGGCGAAAACGCAGATGTTTTTGGTCGGCGTATCGGAGAACGCATCCTGTCCGTCGGTCAGGATGGTGCCGTAGAGAAAGGCGAGATCGGCATGGTCGGGATGCGACAGCGGCAATTCGGCCTTGAGCTTATTGGTCAGCGCGGTCGCTGCATCGACGAAATCGCGCACCCGGTTCTGGCCGAATTCCAGCCCGAACTGGCGGCAGTCGGCCAGTGCATAGAAGGCGCCGCCATAGGCGATGTCGAAGCCGACCGGACCATAGCCCGGCAGCTCGATCCGCTGGTTGCCGGCGAACAGAAACGCCGGCACGCTTTCGAAGGACACCGCGCCGGCCTTGCCGTCCCTTACCTCGACCGCAGCCGAAATCAGCCCGCATGGCGCCTCGACATTGACGGTCGTCATCGGCTCGCGTGGCGCCACCAGCCGCTCGTCGACGGCGTAGCGGCCGAGCGCGACGATGGCGTGGCCGCACATCGTCGAATAGCCCTCATTGTGCATGAACAGCACCGCGAGGTCGGCGCCCGGCAGGTCGGGCTCCACCAGCAGCGCGCCATACATGTCGTAATGGCCGCGCGGCTCGAACATCAGGATCTTTCTGAGATGATCGAGATGGTCGCGCACATAGGCACGCTTTTCGAGGATCGTGCCCTTGGGAATGTCGGGGTAGCCGCCGGTGACGATCCGCAGCGGCTCGCCGCCGGTGTGCATGTCGACGACGGTGAGCGTCATTCGCCGGGCCCCGCCTAGGCGGAAGATTTGGCAAACAGCGCCTGCAGCTTGCCGAACGGCATGGCGGCGCGGGTGAAGCCGAAGGTGCCATCCTGCTGGATCTCGCGCGCCGCGGTCTCCAGCATGCCGAAAGCAAAATTGGTCAGCCATGGGCCGAGCGAGATGCGCTTTACCCCAGCCATGGCAAGATCGGCGATGGTGAAGCCGGGCCTAGCCATGACGTTCACGGGCTTGGTCAGCGCCGAGCAGACGGTTCGCACCATCTCGATGTCGCCCAGGCCCGGTGCATAGAGCACGTCGGCACCGGCTTTCTCGAAGGCCTGCAGCCGCTTGATCGTGTCGTCGAGATCGGGCTTGCCCCACAGGAAATTCTCGGCCCGCGCGGTGAAGACGAAATCGCGTTTCAGTGCCCGTGCCGCTTCCGCCGCCGCCGCGACGCGATCGACGGCATGCGAAAAATCATAGATCGGCTTGGCGGGCTCGCCGGTATGGTCCTCGATCGAGCAGCCAGCGAGGCCAGCCGCCTCGGCGGCGAAGATGGTCTCGCCGGCACTTGTCGCGCTGTCGCCCTTGCCCTTTTCGAGGTCCGCCGAAACCGGCAGCCCGGTCGCCGCCGACACTTCACGGCAATGATGGATCATCGCCTCGAATGTCACCGCGCCGTCCGGCAGGCCGCGCGAAAAGGCAAAGCCGGCGCTGGTCGTGGCCAGCGCCTTGAAGCCGAATGAGGCCAAGAGCTTGGTCGTGCCGACGTCCCATGAATTGGCCATGACGAAGATCGATGTATGCAGGTCGCGAAAAATCTTGCCCTTATCCATGGATGCTCCCCTCCGGTGCGGATTATGAAGGAAATTCTAGCCCGGCGGAACGCGCCGGGCAAACAAATGCGGTTGGCTCAGAAGCGTTTGGCGTTCTCTCCTGCCAATCGGTCCAGCGCATCGGAATCCTTGACGTAACGCGAAGCGTTTTTGCCCCAATGATAGGTGACGGAAATGTCGCGTGAAGACGCCTCTGGCGGCGGCTGGCCGTCGCAGCTTTCATCGCCCGGCACTGTCGCGTCGGTCACCGTAACCTTGATGGCTGCATAGGGCTGGCCGTCGGCAATCGCCTGGAAGGCCGCATTCTGCGTCCTTCGGTTGGTGCAGAGGTTTTCGTCGAACGTATAGATCATGTCGATCAGCTCGAACCTGTCGTTGCGGACCATGACCAGCGGCGCGATCACATAGCCCTGGCTCGAATTGAAATGCGTGCTCGTGGTGATGATGACGTCATCGCCGGGCCCGATCGACAGCTTGCCCGGATCGCGAAAGTAGGTGCTGCGGTCGACGGCAACATTGACCGCGTCGAGCAAGGCCGGCTTGCCGGTGATGTCGTAGAGTGCCAGCACTGCATAACCCTCGGCGCTGTCAGGCGAGTCGCCGAGGTCGAGCAGCATCGCCAGCCGGTCCTTGCCGCCGGCCTTGATGTCGAGCACGTCGCCGCTGGAAAGACCCGACGTCGCCGGCGGCGAGCCGTCGTAGTCCGGTCCAGCGATGTGGCGCATCTCGATCGGCATCGAACCCCGGAAAAAGCCGTCCTTGTCCGCCGCCAGATCGGGAATGACCATCCTGGCGAGATCGAGATAGGTGACATCGCCGTGGCCGGGGACAGCGCTGCCGAGCTCCGGGAAGCTGACCGCCTCCGCGCCGGCCGTCGTCCAAAGACAGGGCAGCAGCAGGCAGGCAAAGATGAAACGAAGCAGGGAGAAGGTCATGCGCGCGCGCTCGTTATGTCGGGCGCGCGCAAGCTAGAGCATTTTGCGACCAAGAGGAAACCCCTGGCGTTGCCTCACTATGTTGGCTTGGCTTGGCTCGCCAGGGTCTGCTGGAAAACCGGCACCAGCTGATCCATGGCGGCTGCGAGCCACGCGCCGAGTTCGTCGGGCAGAGTGTCGTGGATCCAGACCAGGCGGCTCCGGCCCTCGCGCTCGGCAAAGACCTGCATGGAGGTATTATCGTGGGTGACCTCGTCGCCGAGCCATCCCCACACGATCCGCCGGCTCTGCTCGTCGCGGGCGATGAGCCGCTCTCGCACAATCTTGCCGTCGGCGAAAGTAAGGGCCCGCACGTCGCCCTTATCAACCCGGCAGTCGACGAAAACGCCTGGGGCTATCCGTTGGGCGCCGCCGGCGAAGTCGCCGACCGTCGCCCATACGCTTTCCGGTGAAGCATCTACGATGATTTCCCTGACTATCGAAGCCATGTTCGCTGGACCCTCTGTTAACAGGTAGACCTGTCTGTCTACATGTGGATGTATACAGACCTGTCTGCTATACGGTCAAGGCATGTCCACAGCCCGAATCAACGATCGTCCCGAAAGCCTTGCGCGCCGCCGCATCGTCGATACGGCGACCGCGCTGTTTTCTCTGGAGGGGGTCCGTGCCGTCGGCATCGACCGCATCATCGCCGAGGCCGGCGTTGCGAAGGCGACGTTCTATCATCACTTCGCGGCCAAGGACGATCTCGTCCGCGCCTATATCGAGGAGCTCAGCAAGGGAGGACGGGCGGCAATCGCGAGCCTTGGCCGGCGGCCACCTCGCCTGATGATCCTTGCGGTATTCGATCTTATTGCCGACGCGGCGGATCAGCCGGGCTACCGCGGCTGCCCGTTCCAGAACGCCGCTGCCGAATACCCCGACGCGAGGAGCCCGGTTCGCCAGGCAATCGATAAGCATCGTCACTGGAAGTGGGGCATCCTCAGGGATCTGCTGATCGCTGACGCAAATCCCGATCCGGACCGCACCGCAGACGCGCTAACAGTGGCGGCCGACGGCCTGCTTGTCGTCAGTCATCTCGACAGGCCGGCCAATCTGCGCAGTCTCATACGCGACACGGTCGACCGACTACTTGGGGCGCCGCGCCCGGTCTGAGATCGGGCGCGCATGCAGCTTGCGCAAAGGCGATCAGTGGATTGGCACCAGCCCGGCCAGTTTACGCATGTCGTCGAACAGGATGCCGCCGGCTTCGATCAGCCCGTCGCGGTCGGAAAGCGGGTCGCCGTGGTAGGAATAGACGCGCATGCCAGCGGCGATGCCGGCTGCCGTGCCGGCGACGCTGTCCTCAATGACGATGCAGTCGGCGGGCGCGAAGCCCATCGTCGCTGCCGCATGCAGGAAGAGGTCGGGGAACGGCTTGCCGTGCGCGACCATGGTCGAGCTGAACAGCGCATGCTCGAACAGCGGCAGCAGTCCGGTCTGGCCGAGCGTGATGTGCATTTTGGACACCCGTGCCGACGAGGCGACACAGGTGGCGATGCCGGCGGCGTGCACGGTTTCGATGAACTCGCGAACGTAGGGGATGGCCTCGACGCCATGCGCGAACAGGTCCGGCAGGCCGGCGTTCCAACGCTCGACGAAATCGGCGCCGAGGCTGACGCCGGTCGCCTCGACTTCCTTCTGCACCGAGACCATGCTGCGGCCGGAGAAATTCTTGCGGCAATATTCGAAGCTGGCCGGAAAGCCGGCCGCGGTCAGCCACTCGGCGAGGCGCCGATTGGCCAAGTTCTCGGTGTCGACCAGAACCCCGTCGCAATCGAAGATGACGAGCTTGGGTATTTTCATCAGGCCGTGCCGGTCGATCCGAAGCCGCCCGAGCCGCGCGTTGTGCCGCCAGCCAATGTGCGCTCCTCGACGGTCGCCTGCGTCACCGGGGCGAAGACGATCTGGGCGATCCGCATGCCGCGCGTCACCGCGAAATCCTCGTCGCCGAGATTGATCAGCAGCACCTTGACCTCGCCGCGATAGTCGCTGTCGATGGTGCCCGGCGTGTTGAGGCAGGTGAGCCCGTGCTTGAAGGCGAGGCCGGAACGCGGCCGGACCTGGCCCTCGACGCCCTCCGGAATTTCCAGGATCAGCCCGGTCGGCACCAGCGCGCGCTTTCCCGGCAGAATCAAGAGCGGCCTGTCGTCCGGGACGGCGGCGCGCAGGTCCATGCCGGCGGCGCCCGAGCTCTCATAGGCAGGAAGCGGCAATCCCTCGCCATGCGGCAGCCTGACGAAGCCGACAGCCGGACCGATGACGGAGGTGGGATAAAGTGCTGCGCGCATGAGGCTGATCCTATCGTCGCGAACGCCGGTTCAGTCAACTCGGCGGCAATGCTATCAACGGCTTTCTTTCAGCACAGTTCCGCTTCAGCGCAGTTCCATCGGAACGACCGTGGTCTCCTTGATCTCCTCCATGACGAAGGAGGCCGAAACGTCCGATAGTGCCACCTTGGCGATCAGCCGTTGATAGAGCCGGTCATAGGCCTTCACATCGGCGACGCGGGCGCGCAGGACATAGTCGAGATCGCCGGACATGCGGTAAGCGCCGGTGATCTCGGCAAAGCCGGTCACCGCCGCTCGGAATCTTTGCAGCCAGTCCGGATCGTGGTTGGAGGTGCGGATCAGGATGAACACCGAAAGGCCGAGCCCAAGCTTGTCGGCGTCGACCAGCGCCACCCGGCCGGTGATGACGCCGTCTTCCTCCAGCCGCTTGACCCGGCGCCAGCAAGCATTGCGCGACAGCGATATTCTTGCCGAGAGCTGGTCGACGGACAGCGTGCCGTCGCGTTGCAGCTCGGCCAGCAATCTCCGGTCTATTTCGTCGATTTCCGGCGCCATGTGGGATGTTTGTCCCAAAATTCAGCCTTTCACAAGGACAATTTGAGACCGATGAACCGAACACCCATGCCAGTATACTCATCGCCGGCTCTTCATGCCGGCAGGAGGGATCGACATGACGGCACGGCTCGCAAGACTTTTCACCTCTCATCCGGCCACGGTCGGCGAGAGCTATTTCGGCCATATGGCTTTCGCCGCATGGTTCTCGTCGAGATTGTTCATGGCGGCCTTTGCCGCGCTCATTCATGCTTTCTTGCCGTTTCTGTTCGAGACCACGGCAAGCGGCATCATCCGTGAGCTCTATGAGCGGACGCATAACAGAGGACGGTAGGCCGTAGAGGTACCGAGCGCGGCGAGGCCGCTGGACGGCGCCAACGCTCAACGGATCCCGGCAGCGCAATCCCGATCAAGCGCCGCCATCGTCGAAATGTCGAGCCAGGCTTGAAGCCGCGCCGCAATCCGCCATTTTGAGGAGCGCGGCGCGATAGCCCGGAGCATCCACGATGGATATCGTCTTTTCCCCGACGACAGAACTGGCTGCCGCCATTCGCGACCGCAAGATTTCCGCTGTGGAAGCGCTGGACGCGCATCTGACGCAAATTGACAGGCACAATGAGGCGGTCAACGCAGTCGTAACCCTCGATCGGGACGGTGCGCGGCAACGCGCTGGCAAGGCCGACGAAGCCCAGGCGCGCGGCGAGGCCCTTGGGCCGCTACACGGCGTGCCGTTCACACTGAAGGACACGCATGAAACCGCGGGCATGAGAACCACTGTCGGCTTCCCGGCTTTCGCCGACTATGCCCCGAGGGCAGACAGTCCGGTCGTTGCCTGGCTGAAGGCGGCAGGCGGCATACTGGTGGGCAAGACGAACGTGGCGACAATGCTCGGTGACTGGCAGTCGAGCAATCCGCTGTTTGGCCGCACCGGCAATCCCTGGAATCTCCAGCGCACCGCCGGCGGCTCCAGTGGCGGTGCGGCGGCGGCGCTCGGCACCGGAATGACGCCGTTCGAGGTCGGCACCGACATGCAGGATTCGATCCGGCTGCCCGCATTCTTTTGCGGCGTCTACGGCCTCAAGCCGACCGAGCACCGCGTCTCGCTCGCCGGCGCCTTCCCCGATCCAGGCGGGGCGCCGCGCAGCGTGAGGCTGATCTCCTGCCTCGGACCGATGGCGCGCAGCGTCGAGGACCTGGCACTGATCTACGGCCTCATTGCCGGGCCGGATGGAAGCGATACCGACCTTGCGCCGGTACCGGTCGAAACCATGCCGGAGCTGGATCTCAGAAATTTGCGGATTGCCGTCGCGCCGTCCTTTCCGGGCTTTCCGGTGGCCGGCGAGATCAGCGCGGCGGTCGAAAGTCTGGCAAAAGAGCTTCAGGCTGCGGGCGCCATCGTCGAGGCCGAATTGCCGAAGCTCGACCTGCACGACGACCTGGAGCAAGGCGGTGCGCTGATCGGCATGATGCTGGAGGCGGCGCAGCCCGAACCACCGGAGAAGCCGACGCCGGTCTCGCGCTGGTTCGAGGTGCTCGCCCGCCGCGACCGCTCCATCCTGGCATGGGAACGGTTCTTCGACGGCTGCGACGCCTTGCTGTGCCCGGTCGCCATGGTCACCGCCTTCCCGCATTGCGAGCCGGGAACGCCGATCGAGGTCGACGGCGAGAAGCAAAGCTACTGGATGCTGCCGGCCTATGGCGCGGTGTTCAACTACAGCGGCCATCCGGCACTGTCGCTGCCCTGCGGACAGGACAGCAATGGCCTGCCCATCGGACTACAGCTTGTTGGCAAACGCTGGTCGGAGTCGCGCCTGCTCGGGATCGCCAGGGCAATCGACCCGCTGGCCGGCGGCTTTCGCCGCCCGCCCGGTTATTGAGTAAACCGCGCCAGCCCGTAGGGATCAAGCAGCGGATCGCGCTCGCCGTCGAGGATTTCGCGGGCGGCGAACAGGCCGACGGCCGGCGCCAGCGTGATGCCGGAATGCATGACCGCGACGTAGACGTCGCTCGTGCCTTCGGCGCGGCCTATGATCGGAAAGCCATCGACCGGGGTCGGCCGGTAGCCAATGGTGTGGAAATCGAGTTCCAGCCCATCCGCGCCGCGCAGCATCGCCTTCATCGCCGCAAACAGGTCGCGGGCGGTGGCCGCGGCATCCACGCCGGGATCGGCGCCGCCGAAATCCGAGCCGGCGACGACGCGGCCTTCCGCCGTCTGGCGCATATGCAGTCGGTCGCCGATCACCAGGCCGTTGAGCAGCTTTTCGTAGGGGCGCGAATGCACGATCAGGCCGGGCGGCGTCTCGATCGGCAGTTCTATCCCGGCTGTTGCCGCTAGTGCCGGAGAGCCGGCTCCGGCCACGATCACCACCTCGTCGGCAGCAATCCGCCCGCCGGATGTATCGACGCCGGCAATCCTGCCGTTGGCTTGCACCAGAGCGGTGACGGTCGTCCCGGCTACAATTCGCGCGCCGCGCCGTTCGGCGTCGGCCAGCAGTGCTTGCGTGGCGGCGACCGGCTCGGCAACGCCTTCCTCGGCGACATAAAGGGCGAAATCGGGAAGCTCGGTCAGATTTGGCTCGATGCGCGCCGCTCCGGCACGGTCGACACGCTCGATGCCGTAGCCCCATGCGGAGTGCTCGGCCGCATAGGCCTCAAGTTCGGGACGTGGCAGGTCCCAGCATAAGCCACCGCACCATTGCAACGGGATGCCGGGCACCTCGTTCGCCAATCGCGTCCATTCGGCCATCGATCGAGTCCGTAGTCGGAAGTAAGGCTGCGGATTACCCCAGCTGGCATTGATCCAGGCAAAGGAATTCGGTGTCGCGACGCCGCCGACGCCGCAGCCGGCAATGACCGTCACCTTTGCTCCGGCCCTGGTCAGGTGCCAGGCGATGGAGGCGCCGATGATGCCGGCGCCGATGACGATGACTTGTTTCGCCGCTGTCATGCTTCACTCCTCGTTCCAACGCCACCACTGCGATGCCATTGCCCGTGGGTTCTGCCAAGAGCGCGCCGTATCAAATGTGCCTCTTGACTTTAATACGTACGTACGTATTGTACCGGCATGCCTAGACATTCACTTCGCGAAAAACTTCTCGACGCCGGTTTCAAAACCATCTGGAGTTCCGGCTATTCGGCCGCTGGCGTACGCGACATCGTCGCCGCGGCCGATGCCCGTCCGGGGTCCTTCACCAATCATTTTGCATCCAAGGAGGCGTTCACCGGCGAGGTGCTGGACCGCTATTTCGCCTATGTGAGCGGTTTGGCGGAGCAGGCCCTTGCTCGGGACGGCACGCCCCCGGTCGGGCGCTTGCGCCGCTATCTCGAAATCATCACGTCGAAGCTGGAGGCGCATGATTGGGCACGGGGCTGCATGATCGGCAATCTCAGCCTCGAGACGGCGGCTCACAGCGAGGCGCTGAGGCTGCAACTCGTCGCCATTTTCGAACGCTGGCGTAAGCCCTTTGCCGAATGCATCGCCGAGGGCCAGGCGGCTGGCGACATCACCGACGCGTTCGATGCCGAGGACCTCGCCGATTTCCTGTTGAGTTCCTGGCAAGGCGCGATGCTGCGCATGAAGGTGGAGCGCAGTCCCGAACCGCTCGAGCGTTTCAAGAATATCGTCTTCAAAACAGTCTTCGCAAAAAGGAGCTGATCCGATGAACCCGAAACTCGAAAAGCAGCAATCCCGCACAATGTTGCCACGCTCGCAAGTCGCGGTGCTCGATTCCACCATCTCCTATGTCGAGGCAGGCACGGCTGGCCCGACGGTACTCTTCCTGCACGGCAACCCGACGTCGTCCTACATCTGGCGCGACATCATCCCGCATGTGGCGCCGTTCGGCCGCTGCATTGCGCCCGACCTGATCGGCTATGGCCAATCCGGCAAGCCGGACATCGACTATCGCTTCTTCGACCACGTCCGCTATCTCGACGCCTTCATCGAGACGCTTGGCATCACCGACGTGGTGGTCGTCGCGCAGGACTGGGGCACCGCACTCGCCTTCCATCTCGCCGCACGGCGGCCGCAGCGGATCCTCGGCCTCGCCTTCATGGAATTCATCCGCCCCTTCGAGAGTTGGGACGATTTTCACCAGCGTCCGCAGGCGCGCGAATTGTTCAAGGCAATGCGCACGCCTGGCGTCGGTGAGAAGCTTGTCCTGGAAGACAACGTCTTCGTCGAAAAGGTACTGCCGGCTGCGGTGCTGCGCACGATGAGCGATGAGGAAATGGCCTCCTACCGGGCACCATTCCCGACGCCGCAATCGCGCAAGCCGATCCTGCGGCTGCCGCGCGACCTGCCGATTGAAGGCCAGCCCGCCGATGTCGCTGCCATCAGCGAGCACGACCATCGGGCGCTCCGGGCTTCCTCCTACCCGAAGCTGCTTTTCTGCGGTGACCCGGGCGCCCTCGTCTCGCCGCAGGCGGCACGGGAATTCGCGGCCGGCCTGAAGAACTGCCGGTTGATCGATCTCGGACCCGGCTCGCATTATCTGCAGGAGGACCATGCCGACAGGATCGGCGCCGCAATTGCCGAGTGGATTCCGGAGGTGGCCTTCGAGAGCCGAGCGACCGAATCGGCCTGACGTCGGGACGTGAACCGGCGGCTGCGGCAGCCGGAGAGGTCGACAGCTTAGCTCTGCCGGTGCCAAGCGATGGAGGCGCCAATGATGCCGGATCCAATGACGATGATGTCCTTGCTCGCGGCCGTGTACCTTCAAACGCCCAGGACTTCTTGCCCTCATTGGCACCATGCTACAGACTTGCCAAGAGCGTTGCCGGGACCGCTCTCGAAGCGGGTCGATGACGATCGCCTCACTGGAAACGTTCAGCTCAATCACATGAGGGTCATTTGCGCCGCTGGATAAAAGGGCTGGTTTTTGCTGCAGCCGGAGCCGCCATTGTCTATGCCGTCTTCTTCGGCCCGCTGCCGATCGTTCGATCTTGGTGGCAGGACGACAACTGGCTGGATCCTTTGCATAAGCGCCATCGCATTGCTGACGGTTTGGTGCTGACCGGGGCGTTGGTTGGGAAATCGCGGGCAGAAGTTGTTGCCATGCTCGGCGAGCCGCCGAAGATGGACTATTTCGAGGACTGGAGTCTGGTTTATATTCTTGGTTCGGAAAGAGGATTTTTTTCGATCGACTCTGAATGGCTGGTTATGCGCCTGGATGACGCTGGCTCGGTCACGCAGGCGGCTATCGTCAGAGACTGAACCTGCTGCCGGGGTATCAGCGGTGTTTCCGTTCGACAGGCCGGAAAAGCGCTGCTAGAAGCCCGCGCCACAGACAGGATTCCATGAAATTGGCTGAAGACATCGAACAAGCGGTATCGCGCCGCCGCACTTTCGCGATCATTGCCCACCCCGACGCCGGCAAGACGACGCTCACCGAAAAACTGCTTTTGTTCGGCGGCGCCATCCAGCTTGCCGGCGAGGTCAAGGCCAAGAAGGACCGCATCCAGACCCGCTCGGACTGGATGAAGATCGAACGCGAGCGCGGCATTTCGGTGGTCACCTCGGTGATGACCTTCGAATACGAGGACACCGTCTTCAACCTGCTCGACACGCCCGGCCACGAGGATTTCGCCGACGACACCTATCGCACGCTGTCGGCGGTCGACAGCGCGGTCATGGTGATCGACGCCGCCAAGGGCATCGAGCCGCGCACGCTGAAACTGTTCGAGGTCTGCCGGCTGCGCGACATCCCGATCATCACCTTCGTCAACAAAATGGACCGCGAAAGCCGAGACCCATTCGACATCCTCGACGAGATCGAGCAGAAGCTGGCACTGGATACAGCGCCGATCACCTGGCCGATCGGCCGCGGCAAGACCTTTTCCGGGACCTACCATCTGGCGCTGAACGCGGTGCGCAAGGGCGACGCCGAAAAGGAGCGCACGCCGGTCAATGGACCCGATTCCAACCGCGTTGCCGGCCTGTTGCCGGAGAACGAGCGGGAGGCCTTCATCGAGGAGCTGGAGCTGGCGCGCGCGGCCTGTCGCCCGCTCGACCTCGATGCCTTCCGCGAGGGCCATTTGACGCCGGTCTATTTCGGTTCGGCGCTGCGCAATTACGGCGTGCGCGACCTGATCGAGGCGCTCGGCGCCTACGGGCCGCCGCCGCGCGCGCAGGAGGCCGACAGCCGCAAGGTCGAGGCGACCGAGGACAAGATGACCTCCTTCGTCTTCAAGATCCAGGCCAATATGGACCCCAACCATCGCGACCGCATCGCTTTCGTCCGCGTCTGCTCCGGCAAGCTCGAGCGCGGCATGAAGGCCAAGCTGGTGCGCACGGGAAAACCGATGAGCCTGTCGGCACCGCAATTCTTCTTCGCCCGCACCCGCGTCACGGCCGACGAGGCGTTCGCCGGCGATGTCGTCGGCATCCCCAACCACGGCACGCTGCGCATCGGCGACACGCTGACCGAAGGCGAGGAGATCCTGTTTCGCGGCGTGCCGAATTTCGCGCCTGAAATCCTGCGCCGCGTTCGCCTCGGCGATGCCATGAAAGCCAAGAAGCTCAAGGAAGCGCTGCACCAGATGGCCGAGGAAGGCGTCGTGCAATTGTTCTCGCCGGAGGACGGCTCGCCAGCCATCGTCGGCGTCGTCGGCGCCCTGCAGCTCGACGTCTTGAAGGAGCGGCTAAACTTCGAATACACACTGCCGGTCGATTTCGAGATGTCGCGCTTTTCCGTCTGCCGCTGGATATCGGCCGACGACAGGGCCGAACTCCAGCGCTTCATCGAGGCGCATCGCGGCGACATCGCGCGCGATCTCGACAACGATCCGGTGTTCCTCGCCCAGCACGCCTTCTCGCTCAACTACGAGGCCGAGCGCTGGAAGGCGATCCGCTTCACCGCGGTCAAGGATTATCAGGTCCGCGACAGAGCGGCTTGATGCGCCCCTTCCCTTCTCCCTTTGTGGGAGAAGGTGTCGCCGAAGGCGACGGATGAGGGGTGTTCCAGGAAACACCAACGTCTCATTCCGTCCAGCACCCCTCAACCGTCTCGGCGCTTCGCGCCGATCCACCTTCTCCCACAGGGGGAGAAGGAAAGATCGCGTTCGTTCACCCTTTCGCTGCCTCTTCGATCTTGGCGATGTCGATCTTGCTCATCTGCATCATCGCCTGCATCACGCGGCCGGCCTTTTCCGTGTCGGGGTCCAGCAGCAGCCTGGGCAGCTGTTCGGGAACGACCTGCCAGGAGAGGCCGAATTTGTCCTTCAGCCAGCTGCACTGGCTGGGCTGGCCACCGCCCGCGATGAGCCTGTCCCAGAAATAGTCGACCTCTTCCTGCGTCTTGCAGTCGATGGAGAGCGAGACTGCCTGGGTGAACTTGAATTGCGGGCCGCCGTTGAGCGCCTGGAACTGAACGCCGTCGAGCTCGAATGAGACCATCAGCACCTTGCCCTCATTATCGCCGCTGCCCTTGGGCCAGCGCATCACGCTCAGCACCTTCGAATTCTTGAAGATGGAGATGTAATGGTTCATGGCCTCCTCGGCCTGGTCGTCGAACCACAGGCAGGGGGTGATCTTTTGCATTCTCTTGCTCCTCGGGCTGGTTTTGGCTTGTTTCACTCGCAAAACGGCCGGCTGGCAATTGATGCCCGGTCCCGCCGTCTGCTCAAGGACGCTCGAGCAAAACACGATCCGACAGCACTTCTGACTTTTTTACGGCCTGGACCGGCTGCGTCTTTGGCTGGCCGCTCGTTCCGCACCCTGGCGCAGCGCAAAATTGTGGCCAGACCAGAGTGTGCCGTCTATAAGGCCTGCGGCTCAATTCCGGTTTTCCGCACCTTTGGGCGCGACGCAGACAGCAAGGACAGTTCAATGCCCGCCTACCGTTCCCGCACCACCACCCATGGCCGCAACATGGCCGGCGCCCGCGGCCTGTGGCGCGCTACCGGCATGAAGGATTCGGATTTCGGCAAGCCGATCATTGCCGTGGTCAATTCCTTCACCCAATTCGTGCCGGGCCATGTCCATTTGAAGGATCTCGGCCAGCTGGTTGCCCGCGAGATCGAAAAAGCCGGCGGCGTCGCCAAGGAGTTCAACACCATTGCGGTCGATGACGGCATCGCCATGGGCCATGACGGCATGCTCTATTCGCTGCCGTCGCGCGAATTGATCGCCGACTCGGTCGAATACATGGTCAACGCGCACTGCGCCGACGCGATGGTCTGCATCTCGAATTGCGACAAGATCACGCCCGGCATGCTGATGGCGTCGCTGCGCCTCAACATCCCGACCGTCTTCGTCTCCGGCGGGCCGATGGAGGCCGGCAAGGTGGTGCTCGCCGGCAAGAGCCAGGCGCTTGATCTGGTCGACGCTATGGTCGCGGCCGCCGACGACAAGGTGTCCGACGAGGACGTCAGGACCATCGAACGCTCGGCCTGTCCGACCTGCGGTTCCTGCTCCGGCATGTTCACCGCCAATTCGATGAACTGCCTGACCGAGGCGCTCGGCCTGTCCTTGCCCGGCAATGGTTCGACGCTGGCGACGCATGCTGACCGCAAGCGCTTGTTCGTCGAGGCCGGCCACCTGATCGTCGATCTTGCCCAGCGCTATTACGAGCAGGACGACGACACCGCGCTGCCGCGCAGCATCGCCTCGAAGGGCGCCTTCGAGAACGCCATGACACTCGACATCGCCATGGGCGGTTCGACCAACACCGTGCTGCACATCCTTGCCGCGGCACATGAGGGCGAGGTCGATTTCACCATGGAGGACATCGACCGGCTGTCGCGGCGGGTGCCAGTGCTATGCAAGGTGGCCCCGGCCAAGGCAGACGTCCATATGGAGGATGTCCACCGCGCCGGCGGCATCATGGCCATCCTCGGCCAGTTGGATAGCGCCGGGCTGATCAACCGCGACCTGCCGACGGTGCACACCGCAAGCCTTGGCGAAGCGCTCGATCATTGGGATATTTCGCGCACCACCAGCCAGAATGTCCGCGATTTCTTCCTGGCGGCACCCGGCGGCGTGCCGACGCAAGTCGCGTTCAGCCAGGACCGCCGCTGGGACGATCTCGATCTCGACCGCGAGAAGGGCGTCATCCGCTCGGCCGAACATCCTTTCTCCAGGGATGGCGGCCTTGCCGTGCTGAAAGGCAATCTGGCACTCGATGGCTGCATCGTGAAGACGGCGGGCGTCGATGAATCGATCCTGAAATTCACCGGTCCGGCAAGAGTGTTCGAAAGCCAGGACGCCAGCGTCAAGGCGATCCTGTCGAACGAGATCAAGGCCGGCGATGTCGTCGTCATCCGCTATGAAGGGCCACGCGGCGGACCCGGCATGCAGGAAATGCTCTACCCGACCAGCTATTTGAAGTCGAAAGGCCTCGGCAAAGCCTGCGCACTGATCACCGACGGTCGTTTTTCCGGCGGCACCTCCGGCCTGTCGATCGGCCATGTCTCGCCGGAAGCCGCGGAAGGCGGTCTGATCGGGCTGGTCAGGGAAGGCGACACGATCGAAATCGATATCCCCAACCGCACCATCAGGCTTGCTGTCGACGACGCCGAACTCATCGCCCGTCGCGCCGCGATGGAGGCCAGGGGAACGGCTGCCTGGAAGCCCGAAGAAAAGCGCAAGCGCAAGGTGACGACGGCCTTGCGCGCCTATGCGGCGATGGCGACAAGTGCCGCCAAGGGGGCGGTGCGGTACGTGCCGGAATAGAGGCTTTTCCTTCTCCCCTTGTGGGAGAAGGTGGATTGGCGCGCAGCGCCAAGACGGTTGAGGGGTGCTGGACGGAGTGTCGTCGGCGCCAAGCTGGAACACCCCTCATCCGGCCGCTTCGCGGCTACCTTCTCCCACAAGAGGGAAGGGCCGCGCCTGAAGGTTCCGCCTTGCGGCAGCACGCTGCATGGAAAGAAACGGCTTTTTTGAACGAGGTGGCGCTAGATGGATTTTGACCTTGTGGTGCGCGGCGGGACGCTGCCCGACGGCAGGATCGCGGATATCGGCATCGTCGGCGAAACGATCGCAGCGATAGAGCCCGAGCTGAACGTCAGCGCCGGCACGGCGATCGATGCCTATGGCAATCTGGTCTCGCCGCCCTTCGTCGATCCGCATTTCCATATGGATGCCACGCTTTCGCTCGGCATTCCGCGCATCAATGTCTCGGGCACGCTGCTCGAAGGCATCTCGCTTTGGGGCGAGTTGAAGCCGCTTCTGACCCACGAAGCGGTGCGCGACCGTGCGCTCGCCTATTGCGACTGGGCGGTGTCTATGGGCCTGCTCGCCATCCGCACCCATGTCGATGTTTGTGACGACCGCCTGCTGGCGGTCGAGGCGCTGCTCGACGTGAAGAAGACGGTTGGCCCCTATATCGACCTGCAGCTGGTCGCCTTCCCGCAGGACGGGTTTTACCGCTCGCCGACGGCGCGCGACAACACCATCCGGGCGCTCGACATAGGCGTCGATGTCGTCGGCGGCATTCCGCATTTCGAGCGCACAATGGCCGACGGCACGCGCTCCGTCACCGAGCTCTGCGAAATCGCGGCGAAGCGCGGCCTGATGGTCGACTTGCATTGCGACGAGACCGACGATCCGCTGTCGCGCCACATCGAGCAGCTTGCCTATGAGACGCAGCGGCTCGGGTTGCAGGGCAGAGTGGCCGGCTCGCACCTGACATCGATGCATTCGATGGATAATTACTACGTTTCGAAGCTATTGCCGCTGATTGCCGAGGCCGGCGTTTCGGCGATCCCCAATCCGCTGATCAACATCATGCTGCAGGGGCGCCACGACACCTTTCCCAAGCGCCGCGGACTGACGCGGGTCAAGGAGATGCTGGCGCAAGGCATCCGCGTCGGCTGGGGCCAGGATTGCGTGCTCGACCCCTGGTATTCGCTGGGCACCGCAGACATGCTCGACGTCGCCTTCATGGGCCTGCATGTCGCGCAGATGTCGAGCCCGGCCGAGATGGCGCGCTGCTTCGATATGGTCACCAACGGCAATGCCGCCATCATGGGCCTCGACCACCTTGGCCTGGCGGTCGGCAAGCGTGCCAGCCTGGTCGTTCTCGATGCCGGCAACCCAGTCGAGGCGCTGCGGCTGCGCCCAGAGCGTCTCTGCGTCATCGCCAGGGGCAAGGTGGTGGCCGAGCGCAGCCGGCAGGACACGCGGCTTTCGATCGCCGGAAGGCCGGGCACGGTGAACCGGCGCCACGCTTAAAGCGCGTCGCGTTTGAACGGACCCACGCGACGCGCTTTAAGGTCTTGTTTTTAAGCGTGTCGTTATCGCAAAACCGCTGCACACTTTTGCGCGACATGCATTAGTCCAGCCGATTTCCGGCGCTGGTCTTACCGAATTCTCGATTTTCGCCTCGTCATGGCCGCAGCTTGCGACTACGACGCGGGTCACCGTACCCCACGGCGAGGAACCGGTAACGGAATGGCGCAGCCCGCAGCCCAGTACTCAACGATCATGAACGTGCTGCTGGCCGGTATCCTGCTGATGCTCGCCGGCGACTTCCTGTTTGCGCTGAACGACGCGATGGGCAAGTGGCTGGTCGCCAGTTTTTCCGTCGGCCAGGTCGTGCTGATCCGCTCGATCGGGGCGTTTTTCATACTCGGGCCGATGATTGCACATCAGGGTGCGGCCAAGCTGTTTCGCATGGAGCGGCCGGAGCTGCAGCTGCTTCGCGTGGTGATGACGACGCTCGACACGGCGCTGTTCTACGCGGCGGTCGTCTATCTGCCGCTCGCCGATGTGATGAGTTTTTACATGGCCGGGCCGATCTATGTCGCGGCGCTGTCGCACTTCCTGCTCGGCGAAAGGGTCGGCTGGCGCCGCTGGGCGGCTATCCTGGTCGGTTTCTGCGGCGTGCTGATCATGCTGAAGCCGTCGTCGGCCGCGTTCTCGCTGTCGTCGATGTTCGCGCTCGCCGGCAGCATTTCATTTGCCTTCGCCATCATCCTCAATCGGCGGCTGCGCGGCACCAGCGACACCTCGCTGGTCACCTGGCAAACCATCGGCACGCTGCTGGTCGGCGCTGCGTTGACCATAGGCAGTTGGAAGACGCCGTCATCGCTCGATTTCGGCGCCATGCTGCTTCTCGGCGTCGTCTCCTGCGGCGCGCACCTGATGATCACCCGGGCGTTGAAGCTTGCCCCTGCCTCGACCTTGGCGCCGCTGCATTACAGCCTGCTGTTGTGGGCAGTGGTCTTCGGCCTGGCCTTCTTCGGCGATGTGCCTGGGCCGCGCATCCTGGTCGGCTCGGCCATCGTCGTGCTGGCCGGCCTGTTCATCTTCCACCGCCAGAAGGTGGTCGACACCGTGCCGCCGGAAAACGTGCTGAAGGGTGTGAATTAACCCCGGCGCATCGCCGCAAGATGCCGCGAAAATTCCGGCGTCTCCATCAGTGCCTTGCAGCGCGCAAACCGGCCGTCGGCATAGGCGCGAAAGTCGTCGGCCGGATTTTTGTTGGCAAGCTGGATCAGTCCCCACAGCGTCCACAGCAGGTCGCACATCGCCTTGTAGATGACGATGCGAGCGCGCTCCGCCGGTCTCGGCTCGCCGCCGAAATAGGCCAGCGTCATCTCCTCGTCCTGCGCGGCGTCGAATTGCCCTTCGACGCTGAGGTCGCCGAGATCCCAGAGCGGATCGTTCATGCCGGAATATTCCCAGTCGACGATCCACATCCTGTCGCCCGTATCGAGAAAGTTTTCGCAGAGCGGGTCGCAGTGGCAGGCGACGATCGGCAGAGGTTGAGCCGCAAGTGCTGAGCGCACTGCCTCCGCCTCGCGGACCACATCGTGGTAGCCGGCAGGCAGGGCGACGTCCTTGGTTGACAGCACTTTCAGATAATCGTCGATCATCGCAAACAGCTCGAAGCGGAAGGGGAACACCGCGCCGGATGTGTGCAGTTTGCGAAAGGCCTTGCCGGCGCGTGCCGGGCTGCCCGGCCGAGTCTTGAACTTTTCCGGTGACATCGTCTCGGCACCGGCAACGAAGCGGGTCACCAACACGCCGGTCTCGGCATCGACATGCAGCACATCGGGACTGACGCCGGCCTTCGCCGCTTCCCGCGCCGCCACTGCCTCGTTGGCGCGGTTGATGTATTCCTCGGTACCCTTGCCGGGGATACGCAGGCAGAAATCCTTACCCCTGAAGACGAGGTTGGTGAGACCGCCGAGCCGTTCCAGAGGGCCGTCATAGCCGGCCAGCATCGGAATGGCCGCAAGTGCGGCGCGCGCCCGGTCGTCCGCCATGGATTTCGCTCCTTTCCCCGTGTTATTGGGACGACGACGGTTCCACAGTTTTCGCCGTTTGGCTATGATCGCGTTGCGGATCGATACCAGGCGACGGAAAGCGATGACGGACAGCAATCAGCAGAGCGCACTCGCCGCAGCCTATGCGGCGAAGCGGCCGGAAGACGTCGCGGCGCTCTACGACAGTTGGGCAGGCACCTATGACGCCGACATGTCGGCGGCTGGCTATCGCCATCCCACCATCTGCCTTGCCTTGCTGGCCCGCCATCTGGCGCGCGGCGCCGCTCCTCTGCTCGATGCCGGCGCGGGCACCGGGCTCATCGGCGAATGGCTTGCCATTACCGGTTATCCGCAGGTCGAGGCGCTCGACATCTCGGAAGGCATGCTGGCGCAAGCCGCGCGCAAGGGCGTCTATTCGGCGCTTCACTGCCTGGCGCTTGGCGGACCGCTGCCCTTCGTGGACGACGCCTATGCCGGGATCATCTCAGCCGGCGTCTTCACGTCCGGCCATGTCGGGGCCGAGGGTCTGGACGAGCTGATCCGCATCTGCCGGCCGGGCGGGGTGATCGTGCTGACAGTGAAGAACACGCTGTGGGATGCCGGGTTTGCCGCGCGGATCGCCGAGCTCGAGGCGCAAGGCACCGTCACGCGCGCCGAAGAGACGCCGCCCTATGTTTCGATGCCAGGCGAGGCCGATACCGTGCCGAGCCGGGGGCTGGTGCTCATCGTGAACTGAGGCTGAAACCGGAAGGCTCTACGCCTTCACCTTTGCTCCTGCCGGATCGTAAAGCGGCTCGAGGTGTATCTTAGCCGGCGTCCGTTCCATTGCCACCACCAGCTCGTAGTTGCCGGAAGTGAGGAAATCATCGTTGACGCCATCGGCATTGCGCACATAGCCGTAGCCGATGTTCTTGCCGATGGTGTAGCCATAGCCGCCGCTGGTGAGATAACCGACCGCCTCGCCGTTGCGCAGGATGGTCTCGCGCCCGAGCAGCACGACGTCCGGATCATCGACAGTGAAGCCGGCAAAGCGTTTCCCGAGCGCCGCGCCGTCGAGCTTTTCCAGAGCCCGCCGGCCGAGGAAATCGGTGTTCTTCCTGAGCTTCACCGCCCAGCCGAGGCCGGCCTCCTGCGGCGTGTCGTTGGGCGTGATGTCGGCGCCCCAGGCGCGGTAGCCTTTTTCCAGCCGCAGCGATTCCAGCGCCCGGTAGCCGACCGGCCGAATGTCGAATATTTCGCCCGCCGCCATCAGCGCATCGAAGACCTCGCCGGTCGCCGCGATCGGTACATGCAGTTCCCAGCCGAGTTCGCCGACATAGGTGACGCGCAGTGCCCGGATGGCGTGGCCGGCAATGGCGATCTCGCGAACATGGCCGAATGGAAAGGCGGCATTCGAGACGTCGGCATCGGTCACCGCTGACAGCACGTCACGGGCGCGCGGCCCCATCAGCGACAATGTGCCGAAATCCTCCGTGACGTCGGTCAGCATCACGTCGAACTCCCTGCCGATATGATCGGCAATCCAGGAGAAATCATGCGTGCGGAAACCGGTGCCGGTGACCACGTAGAATTTTTCCTCACCGAGCCTCGCCACGGTCAAATCGGCCTCGATGCCGCCGCGCGTATTGAGGAGCTGCGTGTAGGTCAGCCGGCCGACCGGCTTGGCGACGTCGTTGGCGCAGATCCAGTCCAGCGCCTTCAGCGCGTCGGCTCCGGTCATTTCGTATTTGGCGAAAGACGACTGGTCGAAAATACCGATCTTTTCGCGCACGTGGCGGTGCTCGTCGCCAACCGCCGGGAACCAGTTCTGCCGGCCCATCGAATAGACGTCCTTCGGCTCGATGCCTTCCGGCGCGAACCAGTTCGGCCGCTCCCAGCCAAGTTTCGAGCCGAACACGGCGCGATGTTTTTGCAGCCGCTCGTACAAAGGCGAGACGATGCGCGGCCGGCCGCTGACATATTCCTCATGCGGGAAGCCGATCGTGTAGTGCTTGCCATAGGCTTCCAGCGTGCGGTCGCGGACCCATTGCCGGTCGCGGTGGAGATCGGAGAAGCGGCGGATGTCGACCACCCACAGATCGAGCGGCGCCTCGCCGTCGACGACCCATTGCGCCAGCACCCAGCCGGCGCCGCCGCCGGATGCAATGCCGAAGGCGTTGAAACCGGCGCCGACGAACATATTCGGGCATTCCGGCGCCACGCCGAGGATGAAATTGCCGTCCGGCGTGAAGCTCTCCGGTCCATTGATCATCTGCTTGACGCCGACATTGGCGAGCGCCGGGACACGCTCGATCGCCTGGCCCATATGCTGCTCGAAATGATCGTAATCATCGTCGAACAGCCGGAACTCCCAATCGTCCGGCACATCACCACCGGGCAGATCGGTCGTCCAGGCCTGCGGGTTCGGCTCATAGCCTCCCATCACCAACCCGCCGACCTCCTCCTTGAAATAGGTGCGGCGGTCGGGGTCGCGGATCGTCGGCGCGTCACCCGCCAAGCCGTCGATCCTTTCGGTGATGATGTATTGGTGCTTCACGGGCTGCAGCGGCACGTTGATGCCGGCCAGCGCACCCACCTGCCGCGCCCATTGCCCGGCGCAGTTCACCACCTTGTCGCAGGCGATATCGCCCTTGTTCGTCCTTACCTTGACGATCCGGCCGTTCGTCATTTCGAAGCCGGTGACCCGCACCTCCTCGAACAATTTTGCGCCATGCATGCGCGCGCCCTTGGCCAGCGACTGGGTGATATCGGAAGGGCTTGCCTGACCGTCGCTCGGCAGCCAGGAAGCGCCGACGAGGTCGCCGGTTTCCAGCAGCGGCCACATTTCCTTGACCTCGGCCGGCGACAGCAAATGCATATCCATGCCGAAGCTCTTTGCCGTCGTCGCCAGCCTCTTATACTCGGTCCAGCGGTCGGCATTGGTGGCGAGGCGCAGGCAGCCTGTCATCTTCCAGCCGGTGGCCAGGCCGGTTTCGGCTTCCAGCCCCTTGTAGAGATCGACCGAATATTTGAGCACGCGCGTGATCGACGCCGACGAGCGTAGCTGGCCGACCAGCCCGGCAGCATGCCAGGTCGAACCCGAGGTCAGTTTGCCCTGTTCGAGCAGCACGATTTCGGCCTTGTGGTCGCGCGCCAGATGATAGGCCGTCGAACAGCCGATGATGCCACCGCCGATGACGACGATGCCGGCCTGGGCGGGCAAGGTCATGTCCGCGTCCCGTATTTTGTCCTGTAGTTTTCCAGGGCGGCTTCGAGCCGCGCCAGGTTTTCGTCGGCGTAGGCGGCGTAGTCGACACCGGGCGCGTCGAGGTAAAGCTCGGAAACCATGCCCCACATCGCCTCACGCAGCAGCGACGCGCATTGCATGGCGGCATGCGAGCGCCGTATCGCCGGGTCCGGCTCCTTCATGAAATAGGCGGTCAGGAAGGCGAAGGACTCCTCGTCGCTCATGCCTGCATTCGACGCCGCGCCGGCAAGGTCGAACATCGCGGTGTTGAAGCCTGCATATTCGAAATCGATGAGCCACAGCCTGTGACCGTCGTCGATTATGTTAGCCGGCAAGAGGTCATTATGGCCGAAGACGATCGGCAGCAGCTTTTGCGCGCGCTCGAGCTCGTTCGCCAGCGTCAGCAGGCGCGGCAGTTCGCCCAGCTTGCGGCTGCGGCCTTCCTCCAGCGTGCGCGCATAGTCGCGAATGACATGGAATACCCAGAACATGAAGCCGGCGCCGGAGACATGACCGGGCATCTCCCGGTGGAAACCGCGCAGCAACGCGGCAACGCGGCCGAGATCGGCGCGCACGTCCTGCGCGACATAGGCCTTGGCGCCGAGATACTCCGTCACCATGACGCCGGGTCCAGTGTAGTGGACGGCCGGAGCGAAGCCTGCCGCGTGCGCTGCCCGCGCCGTCATCATCTCGCGCTCGCGAAAGACATGGTGGAACGGATAGTCCTGGCCGAGCCGCACGACGTGCCGCCCGGCCGCGTCCTTGACCAGATAATTGGCATTGCTCAGCCCGCCCGGCAGCGGCGCGATGTCGATGCTGCCGGTCCAGCAAGGCAGCGCACGGATGCGGTCTTCGACAGTCACGATCTCGTCCAACATTGGGTCAATTTTCCACGCATGTCACGGCTGGCCAGCGATGACAATCGGACGGAGGAATGGAGGCAACGCGAAGATCTCGTCGGTGCAGATCTCGGGATCGGTATCCCGCACCGCACCGACGAGCCCCTTTGTGCCGGGTTCTTCGACGCCGGCATCCGCCCCCGCGGATCCTGAATTTCGGTACCCTTGCACCCGACGATCTCCCGGGCGTTCGGGCAAGCGATTTTTCGTGCGGCTCAGCCGTCGTCCTCCGTTCCGAGCCTGTCACAGCGATAATGTCGCGCCACGCTGGAGGTGTTGTCAACGCGAAATTGTGGTATTTTCTGGTTTTTTGCCCGAATTTTGCTAAATTCCTTGGAGTTAGTGGCATTTATGCCGTAGAAACGGTCAGCGGTGCAACAATCCGACCGGATGGAACCGATGGTCCACTCGAAGCGGCATGGCGAAATCCTGCGCCTCCTCAAGGAGGAAGGCACCGTGACCATTGCGAGCCTGGCCGACCGGCTGGGCGTCTCGCTGGAGACAGTACGCCGCGACGTCAAGCCACTGACCAGCGACGGTTCCATCCTCAAGATGCACGGCGCCGTCGGCCTGCCGTCGATTGCCGGCGAAGCGCCGTTCGAGCGGCGCATGCGCGAGAACGCCGATGCCAAGCGGGCAATAGCGCGCATGGTCGCCGCCACCATCCGCGACGGCGAATCGATCATGCTCGACACCGGCACCACCACCTCTTTCCTGGCCCGGGAACTGCTCGGCCACCGGCGGCTGACGGTCGTCACCAACTCCTCCGACATCGCCCGCACATTGGCCACCGTCAACGGCAATAAGGTCTACAT
Source organism: Mesorhizobium sp. M0816 (assembly GCF_040320005.1). Taxonomy (NCBI): domain Bacteria; kingdom Pseudomonadati; phylum Pseudomonadota; class Alphaproteobacteria; order Hyphomicrobiales; family Phyllobacteriaceae; genus Mesorhizobium; species Mesorhizobium sp. M0816. The sequence continues at coordinate 321,828 of NZ_JAMYOT010000002.1, forward strand.
GGCCGGCGGCGAGCTGCGCAGCGATTCCGGTGCTGCCTTCGGCGTCTCGGCCATCGAATTCGTCAGCCGCTTTTCCGTCAGCCATGCAGTGATATCGACCGGTGCGGTCGATGCCGTCACCGGCGTCATGGACTATGATCTGGAAGAGGCCGAATTCGCCCGCATGGTGCTGTCGCGCGGCCAGCGTTCGCTTGTCGTCACCGACCATAGCAAATTCGGCCGCCAGGGCCTTGTTCAGGTCTGCGGCTTCGGCGGCTTTTCCGAACTCGCGACCGACCGTCCGCCGCCGCACGACATCGCCGCCGCCCTTGCCCAGGCCGGCGCACGGCTCAGCATTGCCGATGGCGGAAGCGAGGGCTGAGCTCTATCGGGAGCTCTATCGGGAGATCTGCGCCAGCACCCACTTCCCAGCGCCGCCTCTGCCGTGTTTAGTCCGGCCATGGCTTTCACCATCCGCCAATTGCAGTTCTTCATCGCCGTCGCCGAGCAGGGCACAGTGTCGGGCGCCGCCCAGAACCTGTCGATCTCGCAATCCTCGGTCACCGAGGCGATCAAGGAGCTGGAGCACGATCTCGGCGTCGAGCTGTTCGAGCGCCACCCGCGCGGCTTGAACATCACCCACAAAGGCCACCAGTTCCTGCGCCATGCGAGAAAGATCCTGGCCGACGTTTCCGATGCGCGCCGCGCCTTCTTCGGCGAACAGGCCGCGGCAAGCGGGCGGCTGCAACTTGGCGTCACCTCGCTGGTCGCCGGCTATGTGCTTTCCGATCTTCTTGCCCGCTACCGCCGCGCCTATCCGGGTGTCGAGGTCTCGGCGATCGAGGACAATGGCGACTATCTCGAGCACCTGTTAATTGGCGGCAAGCTCGACATTGCCGTCATGGTCACCTCGAACCTGCGCGACCGCACCGCGCTGCAGTCCGAAATCCTCGAAGTCTCGGCCTACCGGCTGTGGCTGCCGCTCGGCCACCCCTTGGCCGGTGCCGACATCATCGGCATCGGCGACATCGCCTCGGAACCGCTGATCATGCTGACCGTCGACGAGATCGAGGAGAATACCGGAAAGCTGCTGACGGCAATCGGCGCCAAGCCGCATGTCGCCTTCCGCACCCGCTCGGTCGAAGCGGTGCGCAGCCTCGTCGCTACCGGCGCCGGCGTGGCGCTGCTGCCCGACCTCGTCTACCGGCCATGGTCGCTGGAAGGCGACCGCATCGAATCGCGCGATATTTCGGGGTCGTTACCAGTCGTCCAGGTCGGCATGGTCTGGCGGCGCGGCTCCGGCCTGCCGCAGGCGGCTCGCGACTTCATCGGACTTGCCCAGTCGCAGCGCATGGTGCGCCAACGGCCCGAGAAGATCGGCCGCTGATGTATCGGAAAAACCGATATCGGCTTTCTAATAAATGAATTTGCGAAACCGGAAATTTCGCAGCACTTTTCGGTCAGGGAACAAAGCTGCCGTTAGAGCGACGTGCGTCCAATTGGACGCACATAGTACGCTCTAAGACTTTTAGTTTTCGCATCGGGCTTTCCGAAAATCGATTCCGATTTTCGGGCCGATGCGAGGAGCACGGCCCTTCAGAGCCGCGCATCCAACGTTTTTGAACGGGCGCATGATCTTCTTCCGAAACCCGAAACTGGTTTCAAGGTCATGCAAAAATGGGAGATCGACGATGAATTCATTGCTGAAATCATGCACTGCCTTGACGGTCGCGCTGAGCTTCTCCGGCCAGGCCATCGCCCAGGTCAAGGACCTCGGCAAAGGCGAAGGAGAGGTCAATATCGTCGCCTGGCCGGGCTATATCGAGCGCGGCGAAACCGACAAGGGCTATGATTGGGTCACGTCCTTCGAGAAGGAAACCGGCTGCAAGGTCAACGTCAAGACCGCTAACACCTCCGACGAGATGGTCTCGCTGATGAACGAGGGCGGTTTCGACCTGGTCACCGCCTCGGGCGATGCCTCGCTGCGTCTCGTCGCCGGCAAGCGCGTCCAGCCGATCAACACCGACCTCATCCCTAGCTGGAAGACGGTCGACGACCGGCTGAAGGATGCGCCCTGGTTCACCGTCGGCGGAGTCCATTACGGCGTCCCCTATCAGTGGGGGCCGAACGTGCTGATGTACAACACCGAAGTGTTCAAGGAGGCGCCGAAGAGCTGGAACGTGGTCTTCGAGGAATTGAAGCTTCCCGACGGCAAGTCGAACAAGGGCCGCGTCCAAGCCTATGACGGGCCGATCCACATCGCCGACGCCGCCAATTACCTGATGGCTCACAAGCCGGAGCTCGGCATCAAGGATCCGTACGAACTGACCGAGGATCAGTACAAGGCGGCGCTCGACCTGTTGCGGGTCCAGCGTACGCTGGTCGGACGCTATTGGCACGACGCCGCCATCCAGGTCGACGATTTCCAGAACGAAGGCGTCGTCGCCTCCGGTTCTTGGCCCTACCAGGTCAACACGCTGATCGCGGCCAAGAAGCCGGTCGCCTCGACTATCCCCGAGGAGGGCGTCACCGGCTGGGCCGATACCACGATGATGGAGGCCGATGCTGCCCACCCGAACTGCGCCTACATGTGGATGGAGCATTCGCTGTCGCCAAAAGTGCAGGGCGACGTCTCCGCCTGGTTCGGCTCGCTGCCGGTGGTGCCCGCCGCCTGCAAGGGCAACGAACTGCTCGGCGAAGAAGGCTGCAAGACCAACGGGTACGACAATTTCGACAAGATCAAGTTCTGGAAGACGCCGGTCTCGAAATGCGCCACCCAGAACGACCAGTGCGTGCCCTATTACCGCTGGGTGTCGGACTATATCGGCGTCATCGGCGGGCGGTGAGTTCGCCTCACCTACGAAGCTCGGCGCTGCCCCTCACCCTTACTCTCTCCCCGTGAAGAACGGGGGGTCGCCAGCGTTGGAGCGCCTCCCTTCTCCCCGTCCACTATACGGGGAGAAGGTGCCGGCAGGCCGATGAGGGGCGGCGCAACCGCATGAAAATTTGATGAGCCTGACAGATCAGGACAGCCCCATGACCTCCGCCGTTTCCTTCCAAAACGTCTCTCGCCATTTCGGCAGCGTGCGTGCCGTCGACGCGGTCGATCTCGACATCGTGTCGGGCGAGTTCTTCGCCATGCTCGGGCCTTCCGGCTCGGGCAAGACGACGTGCCTGCGCCTCATCGCCGGTTTCGAGCAGCCGACGGCGGGCTCGATCTCGATCTTCGGCGAACGCGCCGAGGGCGTGCCGCCCTATCGCCGCAACGTCAACACCGTGTTCCAGGATTATGCGCTGTTCCCGCATCTCAACGTGCTCGACAACGTCGCCTATGGGCTGATGGTCAAGGGCGTCGGCAGACCGGAGCGGCAAAAGGCGGCGGAAGAAGCGCTGGCGCTGGTGCGGCTTCCCGGCTACGGCGCCCGTCGCCCTGGCCAGCTTTCCGGCGGCCAGCGCCAGCGCGTCGCGCTCGCCCGTGCGCTGGTCAACCAGCCCAAGGTGCTGTTGCTCGACGAGCCGCTCGGCGCCCTCGACCTCAAGCTTCGCGAAAACATGCAGGAGGAGTTGAAATCGCTGCAGAAGGCGCTCGGCATCACCTTCGTGTTCGTCACCCACGACCAGGGCGAAGCGCTGTCGATGGCCGACCGCGTGGCCGTCTTCAATGACGGCAAGATCATGCAGATCGGCACGCCGGAAGACATCTACCAGCGCCCCAAGACCCGCTTCGTCGCCGATTTCGTCGGCTCGTCCAACGTGCTGCCGCCGGATTTCGTCCAGCGCTATGCCGGCCAGCATCGCTGGGGCAGCCTGCGGCCCGAATCCATCCGTATTGGCCGGGCCAACGGCGAAGGGGTTGCCGCCCGCCTGGTCTCGACCAACTATCTCGGCGCCACGACAAGACTGGCGCTCGATGCAGAGGGCTTCCGGCTGCATGCCATCGTGCCGGCGGGTGCTGCCTTGCCCCGGGAAGGCGAGGCGGTGGTGCTCACCTTCAACCGCGAGCATTTGCATCTGATGGACGAGCTAGGATGAGCCTGGACGCTGCCATGCCGCGGGCCACGGCCCCCGCCATCCTGCCGGGTAGTGGCGGCGTACGCGGCGGGCTCTCCGATCTCTTCTGGCGCCGGCCGCAATTCTTGCTGCTCCTGATGCTGCTACCCCCGGTTCTTTGGCTCGGCATCGTCTATATCGGCTCGCTGTTTGCGCTGCTTTTGCAGAGCTTCTTTTCGATCGATGAGTTCTCCGGCCTCATCAACCGCGAGTTCACGCTGAAGACTTATGGCGACCTGCTGCAGGCCGCCAATCTCGACATCATCCTGCGCACGGTGACGATGGCGGCGCTGGTGACGCTGGCTGCGGCGGTCATCGCCTTTCCCATCGCCTATTACGCGGCGCGCTATGCGCGCGGCCGTTGGAAGGCGCTGTTTTATCTCGGCGTCATGCTGCCGCTGTGGTCAAGCTACCTGGTCAAGATCTATGCCTGGAAGCTGATCCTGGCCAAGGAAGGCATCCTGACATGGCTGCTGGCCAAATTGCATCTTCTCTGGCTGCTTGATGCCTGGCTATCGCTGCCGATCGTTGGCGGCAACTCATTGTCGGTCTCCTCAACCGGCACCTTCATCGTCTTCGTCTATGTCTGGCTGCCATTCATGATCCTGCCGGTGCAGGCCGCACTCGAGCGCGTGCCGGGCAATTTGGTCGAGGCTTCGTCCGATCTCGGCGCCTCGCCCGGCCAGACCTTCGGCAACGTGCTGTTCCCGCTGGCGCTGCCCGGCATCGTTGCCGGCTCGATCTTCACCTTCTCGCTGACGCTCGGCGACTACATCATTCCTCAGATCATCGGCACCTCGCGGCTGTTCATCGGCCAGGCCGTCTATTCGCAGCAAGGCACCGCCGGCAACATCCCGCTCGCCGCCGCCTTTACCGTGGTGCCCATCGTCATCATGGGCTTCTATCTCTGGGGCGCCAAGCGCATGGGGGCTTTCGATGCGCTCTGACCTTGGCCCATCCGCGCCGATCGGCCTGAAGCTCGCTGCCACCGGCGGCCTGCTCTTTCTGCACCTGCCGATCCTGCTGATCTTCGTCTATGCCTTCACCACCGAGGAGAAGAGCTTCGTCTGGCCGCCGCCGGGCCTGACCACGCAATGGTTCGCCGTCACCTGGAACCGCCCCGACGTCTGGCAGGCGCTGTCATTGTCTGTGCGGGTCGCGGCGATCTCGACTGCCATCGCTCTGATCCTCGGCACGCTATGCGCAGCCGCCGTGTCCCGCACAAAATTCTTCGGCCGCGAAACCATCTCGCTGCTGGTCATCCTGCCGATCGCGCTGCCCGGCATCATCACCGGCATCGCGCTGCGCTCGGCCTTCGCGCTGGCCGAAATCCCGTTCTCGTTCTGGACGATCGTGCTCGGCCACGCCACTTTCTGCGTGGTCGTCGTCTACAACAATGCGGTCGCCCGTTTCCGCCGCACGTCCGGCTCGATGATCGAGGCGTCGATGGATCTCGGCGCCGATGGTTTCCAGACCTTTCGGCATGTCGTGCTGCCCAACATCGCAACCGCGCTGCTGGCCGGCGGCATGCTTGCCTTTGCGCTGTCCTTCGACGAGGTCATCGTCACCACCTTCACCGCCGGCCAGCAGCAGACGGTGCCGATCTGGATGCTCGAAGAATTGATCCGTCCGCGCCAGCGTCCGGTCACCAATGTCGTGGCGATGGTGGTAGTGCTGGTGACGCTGCTCCCCATCCTCGCTGCCTATTACCTGACCCGCGACGGCGACCAGATCGCCGGTTCGGGCAAATGATCTCGTTCATAAGGGAGAGACTTCCATGGACACGCAGATGCTGATCGGCTCGAAATTCGAAAAAGGCACCGAGACCGAGGAGCCGATCCTCAACCCGAAGACCGGGGCGACCATCCTCAATCTGCCTGAGGCCAGCCCAGCGCAGATCGAGGCGGCCGTGCTTGCTGCCGAAAAAGCCTTCGTCACCTGGTCCCGCACAACACCGGCGCAGCGCGCCGGCTATCTCCTGAAGATCGCCGATCGCATCGAGGCTGCTGCACAGGATTTCGCGGCGCTCGAGGCGCTGAACTGTGGCAAGCCGATCAATGCCGTGCTCAATGACGAGATCCCGGCGATCGTCGACTGCTACCGCTTCTTTGCCGGCGCGGTCCGCTCGATGCCCGGCCAGGTCGCAGGCGAATACATTCCCGGCCACACCTCGATGGTCCGCCGCGACGCCATCGGCGTTGTCGCGTCGATCGCGCCGTGGAACTATCCGCTGATGATGATGGCCTGGAAGCTGGCGCCGGCGATTGCCGGCGGCAACACCGTCGTCTTCAAGCCGTCGGAACAGACGCCGCTGACCGCGCTGAAGCTGGCGAAAATCCTTGCCGAGATCCTGCCGGAAGGCGTCGTCAACGTCGTGCTCGGTCGCGGCGACAGCGTCGGCAACACGCTGATCAACCACCCGAAGGTCAACATGATCTCGATCACCGGCGACGTCGCCACCGGCAAGAAGGTGCTGCAGGCTGCCGCCAAATCGGTCAAGCGCACGCATCTCGAGCTCGGCGGCAAGGCGCCGGTCATCGTCTTCGACGACGCCGATCTCGGCGCGGTGGTCAACGGCCTGCGCGCCTTCGGCTATTACAATGCCGGCCAGGACTGCACCGCCGCCTGCCGCATCTACGCTGGCAAGAAGATCTACGACAAGCTCGTCGCCGACCTCTCCGCTGCCGTCTCGACCATCAAGTATGATCGTCCTGACGATACCGAAAACGAGATCGGCCCGCTGATCTCGCGTCGCCAGCGCGACCGCGTCTCGAGCTTCGTCGAGCGCGCCTCTGAGCTCAAGCACATCGAGATCACCACGGGCGGCAAGCCGGGCGAGGGCTCCGGCTTCTTCTACCAGCCGACCGTCGTCGCCGGCGCGCTGCAGGAGGACGAGATCGTGCGCCGCGAAGTGTTCGGTCCGGTGGTCTCGGTCACCCGCTTTTCCGAAGTCGACGAAGCGGTGGACTGGGCCAATGACTCTGACTATGGCCTGGCGTCGTCGGTGTGGACCAAGGATGTTTCGCGCGCCATGGCGACGGCGGCCCGGCTGCAATATGGCTGCACCTGGATCAATACCCATTTCATGCTGACCAACGAGATGCCGCATGGCGGGTTGAAACAATCCGGCTACGGCAAGGACATGTCGCTCTACGCGCTGGAGGACTATACGGCCGTCCGCCACGTCATGGTCGCTCACGGGTAGCGCCCGCGAGGAGACGCCTATTCTTCCGCCTCCTCCGCCTCGCCTCCGGCCGGCGCCACCAGCAGCACAGCGGCGCCTAGGAGCGCGGCGATAAAGGAGCCAGCGAGGATGCCGACCTTGACCGCGTCCTGCAGGGCGGCGTCGCTGGCGAAGGCGAGCAGGCCGATGAACAGGCTGATGGTAAAACCGATGCCACAGAGCAGCGAAATGCCGACCATGTGCAGCCAGCCGGCATTGGCCGGCAGATCGGCGAAGCCAAGCCGGATGGCAAGCGCGGAAGACCCGAACACGCCGACCAGCTTGCCCAAGACGAGGCCGGCGGCGACGCCGAGCGTCAGCGGCTCGGCCAGGGCGGCAGCGCTGAGACCGGCGAGCGAGACGCCGGCGTTGGCAAAGCCGAAAATCGGGATGACGAAAAAGGCGACGACTTTGTGCAGGCCGTGTTCGAGCCGGTGCAGCGGCGAATGGTCGAGATCATGGCCGCTGCCCGGCGATATCTTCAGCGGTATGGTGAGGGCCAGCGCGACGCCGGCGAGCGTCGCATGGACGCCCGATTTGAGCACCAAAACCCACAGAACGATGCCGAGCAAGATGTACGGCAGCAGCGTCAGCACCCGCATGCGGTTGAGCACCACCAGCAGCGCGATCACGGCGAAGGCGGCGCCGAGATAGGCGAGCGAGAGGCCGCTGGTATAGAACACCGCGATGATGAGCACCGCGCCGAGATCGTCGATGATGGCGAGCGCGGTGAGGAATATCTTCAGCGAGCCCGGGACGCGCCTGCCGAGCAGCGACAGCACGCCGAGCGCAAAGGCGATATCGGTGGCGGTTGGGATCGCCCAGCCAGACAGAGCGGCTGGATTGTTGTGGTTGATGGCGACGTAGACCAGTGCCGGCGCTGCCATGCCGCCGGCGGCGGCGATGCCGGGCAGCACGCGGCGCGGCCAGGTCGACAGCTGGCCGTCAAGCATTTCGCGCTTGATCTCGAGGCCGACCAGCAGGAAGAACACCGCCATCAGGCCGTCATTGATCCAGTGCGAGACGCTGAGCGGTCCGAGATAGGCATGGAGGGCGGAGAAATAAGCCTCGCCCAGCGGCGAATTGGCGACGATCAGGGCCAAGGCCGCCGCAGCCATCAGGACGAGGCCGCCGGCCGCCTCGCTGTCGAGGAATTCGCGCAGCATGGAGACCAGCCGCTTTTCGTCCTGCATGTCGCCTCCGTCGTATCAGTAGCAAGGTCCGACACCGCCAAGCGATGATGCGCAAACAGCGCTGGCCGGGCAAGCCTGTAATGAGAGCCCTTTAGCGCGGCGCGCGCTTGGCGAGGATGCGTTGCAGCGTGCGGCGATGCATGTTCAGGCGGCGTGCGGTTTCCGAGACGTTGCGGTCGCACATTTCGTAGACGCGCTGGATGTGTTCCCAGCGCACGCGATCGGCCGACATCGGATTTTCTGGCGGCGCTGCGCGTTCGCCCGCGGTGCGGGTCAGGGCGGCAAAAATATCGTCGGCATCGGCCGGCTTCGACAGATAGTCGATGGCGCCGAGCTTTACCGCCGTCACCGCAGTGGCGATGTTGCCGTAGCCGGTGAGGATGATGGCGCGGGCATCGTCGCGCTTCTCGCGAATCGCGGCGACGACGTCGAGGCCGTTGCCGTCGGCCAGCCGCATGTCGACCACCGCATAGGCCGGCGGATTGGCGCGCGCTTTGGCAACCGCCTCCTCGACGCTCTCCGCCGTCTCGACCACGAAACCCCTGGTTTCCATGGCGCGGGCAAGCCGCGTCAGGAACGGCTTGTCGTCGTCTACGATCAGCAGCGAGGTATCCTCGCCTTCGACCATTGCGCCAATCGTTTCGTCAGTACTCATCGTGCTGAAAATCCTGCTGCCTGATTTTTACGCAAATATAGTTTCGCAACGCTATTGTCCAATTTAGGCCGTGTCGAACATGGTGGCCGAAGCCTGCTCGGGATTGAGGAAGACGCTGCGCGGCCACGATATCTGCACGATAGCGCCCTCGCCGGGCTCGCTTGAATTGCGGAAATCGAGCGTCGCGCCGGAGCGTTCGAGCAAGGTCTTGGCGATGAATAGGCCGAGGCCGAGGCCGCCGCCGGCTTCGGTGCCTTGTCGTGTCGACATATAGGGTTCGCCGATACGGTCGATGATCTCCGGTGGAAAGCCCGGCCCGTCGTCGATGATCGAGAAGCTGACGGCGGCTTCATTCCAGTTCCAGCGCACTGTCACGCTGTTGCGGGCGAAGTCGACCGCGTTCTCGACCAGATTGCCGAGGCCGTAAATGACGCCGGGATTGCGCCGGCCCACCGGTTCCGGGCCGATGCGCTCGCCCGGCCGAAGCTTGATCGAAATGCCGAAATCGCGGTGCGGCGCCGTCACCTCCTCGACCAGCGAGGTCAGCGGCAGGCGCGAGAGGTGCACCTCGCTCTCGGAGGACAGGCTGGTCAGGCGCTTCAGGATTTCGCGGCAGCGCTCGCTCTGCGAACGCAGCAGCTTCACGTCCTCGCCGTATTTCGGATCTTCGCCAAGCGCCTTCTCCATTTCCTTGGCGACCAGTGTGATGGTGGCGAGCGGTGTGCCGAGCTCGTGCGCGGCGGCCGCGGCGAGGCCGTCGAGGGCAGAGAGATGCTGCTCTCGCTGCAACACCAATTCCGTGGCGGCAAGCGCGTTGGCAAGCAGCCGCGCCTCCTCGGCCACCCGGAAGGCATAGATCGCGGTAAAGGCGATGGAGCAGAACACCGCCATCCACATGCCTGCGACATAGATGAACGGCATCGCCAATGGCGCGCCCTCATGCCATGGCAGCGGCAGGTGGTAAAAGACCAGCAGCGTCGCCGCCACGATCACCAGCGCGCCGAGCATGGCGGTCAGCCGCAGCGGCAGCGACGTCGCCGAGACGACGACGGGCACGGTCATCAGCAGCGAAAACGGATTGGTGAGTCCGCCGGTCATGTAGAGCAGGCCGGCAAGCTGCAGGCTGTCGAAGGTCAGGATGGCGAAGGCCGAGAACGGGGTAAGCCGATGCGCCGCCGGATAGCGGAAGGTCAGCAAAAGGTTCATCCAGGCCGAACAGGCGATCAGCGCAAAACACATGCTGACCGGCAGCGGAAATTTCAGCCCGTAAGCGACGACAAGCACGGTCAGGCTCTGGCCGACGATGGCAAGCCAGCGCAACCTGATCAGCGTGTTGAGGCGCAGCCGCTGGCTTTGCTGGAAGTCGGGTGCGTGCAGGATGTTTATCATGGCAAGTGATTATAGAGGGGAAACAGCCGGAGGTCTTTTCCGAAAACCGCCGAAGCCGGCCCTCGGTTCGGAATGACAGTCTGGAAGCATCAGGTACCGCGCGGCTTGGCGCGGCTGGTGGCGGCGGCGAGAAGCGGGTTCTCCGGCCAGACATGCCTGGGATAGCGGCCGCGCATCTCTGCCCGCACATCGGCCCAGGAGCCGCGCCAGAAGCCGGGCAGGTCGCGCGTCGTCTGGATCGGCCGGTGAGCCGGCGACAGCAATTCGAGCGTCAGCGGCACAGTGCCGTTGGCGATCGCCGGATGCCGGTCGAAGCCGAACAGTTCCTGCACGCGGATCGCCAGCACCGGCCATTCGCCGTCATAGCGGATCGGCAGCCGGCTGCCCGACGGCGCGTCGAAATGGGTCGGCGCCAATGTGTCGATCTTGCGCTGCAATTCGTGCGGCACCAGCGTCATCAGGCCTTGCGAAAGCACGCTGGGATCGATTGCCGCAAAGGATGCCGCGCCGGAAAGGAACGGCAGCAGCCAGTCGTCGAGGCGCTCGACGAGCGCGGCGTCGGAGACATCGGGCCATGGCGCGCCGAGGCCGCGATGCAGCCAGCCGAGCCGCTGCCGCAACGTCTCCGCCTCCCTGTTCCACGGCAACAGGGCTAGGCCGTGTTCGCGCAAGGCGTCGAGGATGGCGCGATCCGCGTCGGCACCGGTCGGCGCCGGCAGCATGCGTTCGGACAGCGTGATGGCGCCGAGGCGAACCGTTTCGCGCACCCGCACCGCGCGCCTGTCGCGGTCGAAGCTCACCTCGCGGCGGGTCTCGATCTTTTCCGCCAGGGCAGTGCGGATGTCGGCCTCATCGATGGCTGCCGCTGCGGTGATGCGGGCGTTCTGCGCCTTGCCCTGCAGGTCGGCGACGACGAGCCAGGTCTCGCCGGCCAGCGGATCGGAGGGGTCGAGCATGGCGCCCGAGCCGTTGGCAAGCACGAAGCGGCCACGCTCGCCGCGCGCTTTGGCGACCCGATCCGGCCAGGCATGGATGAGGAGAGCGCCGGCTGTGCTGCCCTCCCCCTTGAGGGGGTCGGAAGGACGGGCGAGACCCGTGGCTCGCCCCGGCGCGTCGATCCGCGTGGCGGATCGGGGTGGGGTCGGTTCGGGCACGCCATCGACGACCCCGCCCCGTCTCCCTCGTCTCGCTGCGCTCGGCTCGCTCGCCGACCCTCCCCTCAAGGGGGAGGGTGAAGCCTGCTTTGCCAGCCTCTCAGCCAGCTGCCGGGCGGCGGTGGCGCGCGGCGATCTTTCGGCGCGAAAGCGCAGCAGCCGCCGTTCGAGATCGGCACCATCGCCGCCAAGGCCACGCTCGGTCAATAATACGGCGAGCATCGCCGCCTCGAGCGCCTCTCCGGTCCTTGCCGCCTCGGCGACCATGTGGGCGAGCCGCACCGGTAGCGCCAGCCTGCGCATCGCGGCACCGGCATCCGTCAGGCGTCCTGCCGCATCGACAGCATCGAGCGCACGTAGCAGTACCCTCGCCTCGGTGAGCGCCGAAGCCGGCGGGGGGTCGAGGAAGGACAGGCTGGTCGGATCGGCGACGCCGAACGCCGCGCTATCGAGCAACAGGCCGGAAAGATCGGCCTCGAGGATTTCCGGCGGCGTGAAGGCCGGCAGGGCCGCCGTCTGCTCGGCCCGCCACAACCGGATGGCGACGCCCGGCTGCGTGCGCCCGGCACGGCCGGCGCGCTGGTCGGCGGAAGCGCGGGAAGCACGTACCGTCTCCAGCCGCGTCAGGCCGCTCGCTGGCTCATAGCGCGGCAGCCGCGACAGGCCGGAATCGATGACGACGCGCACGCCGTCGATGGTGATGGAGGTTTCGGCGATCGACGTCGCCAGCACGACCTTGCGGCGGCCGAGCGGCGCCGGCTTGATCGCCGCGTCCTGCGCCTTGTTGTCGAGCATACCATAGAGCGGCACGATGTCGGTATCGGCGCCGACCTTGCCCGCCAGCCGCTCGGCGGTGCGCTCGATCTCGCGCTGGCCGGGCAGGAAAGCGAGCACGCTGCCCTCCTCCCCGGCAAGCGCCGAGCGGATCGCCTTGGCCATGGCGTCCTCGATGGTGACGCCGGCCGGCCGCTCGTCATAGCGGATGTCGACCGGGAAGGCGCGGCCTGCGCTCTCGATCACCGGCGCGCCGGACAGCAATTTTGCGACACGCGCGCCGTCGAGCGTTGCCGACATCACCAGCAATCTGAGTTCGAGCCTCAGCGCACCCTGCACGTCGAGCGCCAGCGCCAACCCGAAATCGCCGTCGAGCGAGCGTTCGTGGAACTCGTCGAATAGCACCGCCGCGACACCAGGCAGTTCCGGGTCGTCGAGGATCATGCGGGACAGCACGCCTTCGGTGACGACGAGAATCCTGGTCTTTGCGGAACTGCGGTTTTCCATGCGCATGGCATAGCCGACGGTTTCGCCGGGCTCTTGGCCGAGCAATTCGGCCATGCGGCGGGCGGCAGCGCGGGCGGCGAGGCGGCGAGGCTCGAGCAGGATGATCTTTCCGCCGCCGAGCCATTCAGCGTCGAGCAGCGCCAGTGGAACCAGCGTCGTCTTGCCGGCACCGGGCGGCGCCACCAGCACGGCGCTGTTACCATGGCTCAGCGTTTCATTGAGCGCCGGCAAGACAACGGAGACCGGCAGGTCCGGCAAGGGTTTTGTCGTCATTGTGCTATGCTGTGCAGCCAGTTGGCAGCGACCGCATATCAGCGGTGGCGGTCGCGGCGCAACCTCGGCGCCGACTCAAAGCCTGGTCCGCAAAAACGGGTTCCAGCGCACCGTGCCGAGCCGCACCTCCTCGCGCACCATCGTTAGCAGGCCGGAACCGCCGACCACGGCCAAGCCGACCAGCGACAGAAAATCCGGATATTCCCTGAAGAACAGCGCACCTAGAACCACCGCCCAGACGATCTGCGAGTAATGCGTCGGCGCGATGCGGTTGGCCGGCGCGTATTTGACCGCCAGCAGATGCAGCAGCTGGCCGCCGGCGGTAAAGGCGCCGGCCAGCACCAGCCAGGCCCATTGCCTGCCATCCGGCAGCGAGAACGAGGTAGCCGCCGCACCGACGCCGTTGAAGAGCAGGCCGTAGCCGATCAGCACGCCGAGCATCGTTGTGCGCTTTTCCTGCGCGGCGAGCGAACGCATCAGGATGACATTGGTGGCGGCCAGGAAGGCGATGATGAACGCCGCCAGATGGCCAAGCTGCAACTCGCGAAAACCAGGCCTGACGACCAGCATGACCCCGGCAAAGCCGGCGACGACCGCCAGCCATCGCCATGGGCCGACCTTTTCCTTGAGGACCAGCGTGGCCAGGATAGTGACGAACAGCGGCGCCAGAAAGATGAGCGCATAGACTTCCGCCAGCGGGATGGTGGTGAAGGCATAGACGCTGAGCACGCCCGAGGCGATGCCGGCCCAGGCCCGGGCCTGTACCGCCCAGGGCCGGTTGGTGCGCCAGAAATCGAGCCAGCGCTCGCCTGCCGGCCTGGCAAAGAGCAGAAAGCAGCCGGCAAACAATGTCGAGAAGAAGCCGATCTCGAAGACGTTGAACTGCCCGCCCAGGCTTTTGACAACCGCGTCGCTGCACGAATAGCTTGCATAGGCGATGAGCGCGAGCAGAATTCCGTTGGGCACGTTTTTCCATTTCCGGGAGAGATGAGAGTGAAGATATTGGCGCTTGGCGCGCATTCGGACGACATCGAGATCTTCATGTTCGGTACGATGGCGGCCTATGCCGCGCAAGGCGCAGAACTCTTTTTTGCCATAGCCACGGATGGCACCAGGGGCGGCTACGGCGATCCGTCAGCGCTGGCCCGCACGCGCCGCAAGGAGGCGACGGCGGCGGCCGGCCTGCTTGGCGTGACGCCGCGCTTCCTCGACTTTCCCGATGGCGGGCTGGTCGCGGATGCCGCGCTGATCGGGGCGCTCAAAGCACTGATCGGCGAGATAGGGCCGGATCTGGTGATAACGCATGCGCCGAACGACTATCATGGCGACCACCGCGCGCTGTCGGATGGCGTGCGCATCGCAGCGTCATTCTCGGTGCCGGTGCTACATGCCGACACGTTCGGCGGCACCGGGTTTTCGCCAACGCACTACGTCGATACCTCCAGGCATTTCGATCTCAAGGCGGAGGCGATCCGGGCGCACCAGTCGCAGGATCCCGAGCGTTTCGTCGACGCGGCGCGCACGCAGAACGCCTTTCGCGCCGGCCAGTGCAACGGCCCAGCCGGATCGTTCGCCGAGGCCTTCCGCTTCGAGCCAGTCTTCCCCTTCGCCGATATCCGCGCGCTGCTGCCGCCGGCCCCAGTGATCCGTCCGGTGGCCGTCAGCAACAAGACGGTGACCTAGGCAGGTCGCCGCAACTTCTCACGTTGCTTTCCTATCCAGCATGCTGCGATGCAGCAACGAATTCGCTTGCCTTGTTTAGTAAAAATTGCATCACTAAACAAATTACTAAACATCCGGTGCGCCGCCGCGTCGTTGTGTTTGGGCCCCCGAGGAGGGGTTTAGCGGGCTCTTGAAACCGTCATCCGGACGCGTTTCGCAAATGGGAGGAAGGCATGAAATCGACCTTGAAATTGGCGTTGGGACTGGCATCGACACTCTTTGCGTCGACAGCCGTTTCGAATGTCGCGCAGGCAGAAGATCTGACGCTTTGCTGGGCAGCCTGGGACCCGGCCAACGCGCTTGTGGAATTGTCCAAGGACTTCACCAAGGAAACCGGCATCGGCATGAAATTCGAATTCGTGCCGTGGACCAACTATGCCGATCGCTTTCTCAACGAGCTGAATTCGCACGGCAAGCTGTGCGACCTCATCATCGGCGACAGCCAGTGGATCGGCGGTGCCGCCGAGAACGGCCATTACGTCAAGCTGAACGACTTCTTCGACAAGGAGAAGATCAGCATGGACGATTTCGTGCCGGCGACCGTCGTCGGCTATTCGGAATGGCCGAAGAACTCGCCGAATTACTGGGCGCTGCCGGCCATGGGTGACGTCGTCGGTTGGACTTACCGCAAGGACTGGTTCTCCAAGCCGGAGCTGCAGAAGGAATTCAAGGAAAAGTACGGCTGGGATCTCGGCCCGCCGACGACCTTCGACCAATTGAAGCAGATCGCCGAATTCTTCCAGAAGCGCGACATCGACGGCAAGACCGTCTATGGCGCGTCGATCTACACCGAGCGCGGCTCGGAAGGCATCACCATGGGCGCCATGGACGTCCTCTACAGCTTCGGCTTCCAGTACGAAAACCCGAAAAAGCCCTACGAGATGGAAGGCTTCGTCAACTCCGATAAATCGGTGAAGGGCCTGGAGTTCTACAAAGCCCTCTACGATTGCTGCACCCCTCCCGGCGCCTCGAACAGCTACATGGGCGAAGGCGTCGATGCGTTCAAATCCGGCCAGGTGGCGATGCACATGAACTTCGCCTTCACCTGGCCAGGCCTGCAGAAGGACGAGAATGTCGGCGGCGACAAGATCGGCTATTTCGTCAATCCCAAAGGTCCGGACGGGGACCAGTTCGCCCAGCTCGGCGGCCAGGGCATCTCGGTGGTCTCCTATTCCGACAAGCAGGAAGCCGCGCTCAAATACATCAAATGGTTCGCCAACAAGGACGTGCAGTCCAAATGGTGGTCGCTCGGCGGCTATTCCTGCCTCAACGCGGTCGTCAAGGACCCGGCCTTCCCGGCCAGCCAGCCCTACGCGCAGACCTTCCTCGACTCGATGGCCATCGTGAAGGACTTCTGGGCCGAGCCGAGCTATGCCCCGCTGTTGCAGGCATCGCAGAAGCGCTTCCACGACTATGTCGTTGCCGGGCAAGGCTCGGCCAAGGATGCGCTCGACGGCCTCGTCAAGGACTGGACCGAGGTCTTCCAGGACGATGGCAAGATGTAAACGGCTCCTCCCGAGCCCATGACCGAACCGTCCCGTGCCACTTGGCACGGGACACAGTTCAGATAAATTCCATTGTCGAGACGAGCCAAGTGACCGAAGCAGGACTGACCATGCTCAATCGGACGGCGGACAGCGTTGCCCGGGCTACGCCCGAGCCGTTGGCCCGCAAGGTCCGGGGCATCAGCGACAAGGGCCTCGCCTGGCTGTTCATCTCGCCGACGATCCTGTTGCTTTTAGCTATCAACATCTTTCCGCTGTTCTGGGCAATCTATCTGTCCTTCACCAATTTTCGCGCCAATCGGCCCAACGAGGTTGTGAAGAACCTTGGGCTGGCAAACTACAAGCGCATCCTCGCCGACCAGGACATCTGGATCGCCATGCAGACGACGGCGCATTTCGTGTTCTGGACCATCCTGCTGCAGACGCTGATCGGCTTCACGCTGGCTTGGCTGATCGACCGCAAGTTTCGCGGCCACGCCTTCTGGACGACAATCATCCTGGTGCCGATGATGCTGTCGCCGGCGGTGGTCGGTAATTTCTGGCGCTTCCTCTACGAGCCGCAGATCGGGCTGTTCGCCTACGCCGTTTCGTTCGTCACCGGCATTCCGGCAACCGAAATCAGCATGCTCTCCAACGTGTCACTGGCGCCATGGTCGATCATCATCGTCGACACCTGGATGTGGACGCCTTACGTGATGCTGATCTGCCTCGCTGGCCTGCGCTCGATCCCCGAATACATCTACGAAGCGGCCGAGGTCGACCGCGCCTCCAACTGGCGGCAGTTCTGGTCGATCACGCTGCCGATGGCGCTGCCCTTCATCATGCTGGCGGTGCTGTTTCGCGGCATCGAGAACTTCAAGATGTTCGACATGGTCAATTTGCTCACCGGCGGCGGGCCGGGATCAACCACCGAAGTGGCCTCGATCACGCTGAAGCGGCAGGCCTTCGAAAGCTGGCGGACGGGCTATTCCTCGGCCTTCGCCATCATCCTGTTCGTCGCAGTGTTTGGCCTCGCAAACATCTACGTCAAGGCGCTCAACAAGGTGAAGCAGAGATGAGCCTGACGTCAGCCCATTCCGTTGTCGCGCCGTCGGCCACGTCGAAGCGCGTCGCCGGCACGATCATCGTCGCCTACGCGCTGATCTCGATCGTGCCGCTGCTGTGGATCTTCGCCACCAGCTTCAAGACGCCGCCGGATTCGATCGCCTATCCGCCGAAGATCCTGTTCCAGCCCAGCCTCGAGGGCTACTGCAACCTGTTCTCGACCCGGACTCGGCAAACACCGGAATACATCAACTCGCTGGGACCGGCGACGGGCCTGTGCGACGAGACGGTGCGCAAGCGCAACATGGTGATCGCCGGCCCGTCCAACTTCATGCCGCGCTTCGTCAATTCGCTGATCATCGCGTTCGGCTCGACGTTTTGCGCGGTGTTCCTCGGCACGCTGTCGGCCTATGGTTTTTCGCGCTTCAAGGTGCCGCTCGCCGACGACCTTCTGTTCTTCATCCTGTCGACGCGGATGATGCCGCCGATCGCCGTCGCCATCCCGATCTACCTGATGTACCGGGAGCTTGGCCTGTCGGACACGGCTCTCGGCATGATCCTGCTTTATACGGCGGTCAACGTGTCCTTGGCGGTGTGGCTGCTGAAAGGCTTCATCGACGAGATCCCGCGCGAATATGAAGAAGCGGCGATGATCGACGGCTACACCAGGCTGCAGGCGTTCTGGCGCACGGTACTGCCGCAGGCGACCACCGGTATTGCCGCAACCGCCATCTTCTGCCTGATCTTTGCCTGGAACGAATATGCGTTCGCTGCGCTACTGACCTCGGGCACGGCGCAGACCGCGCCGCCCTTCATCCCGACCATCATCGGCGAAGGCGGTCAGGACTGGCCGGCGGTCGCGGCCGGCACGACGATCTTCCTGGTGCCGATCCTGGTCTTCACCATCCTGCTTCGCAAGCAATTGCTGCGCGGCATCACCTTTGGCGCGGTGCGTAAATGAGCATGACCGCAAAACGCAAATCGCGCTGGCCCGTCTGGGCCAGGCGCGGGCTGATGGAAAACGTCGCCACCGCGATCATCGCCATCGGCTTCCTGATGCTGTTCCAGCCCTTCGCACTGGTGCTCTACACCTATTCCTTCATCACCATGCTTGCGGGCACGGCGATGTTCATCATCGTCTCGAAATTTCCGGAGTAGACGATGGCCGAGATCAGGGTCGAACATCTGAGGAAGGCAT
Organism: Mesorhizobium sp. M0816; assembly: GCF_040320005.1. Lineage (NCBI taxonomy): Bacteria > Pseudomonadati > Pseudomonadota > Alphaproteobacteria > Hyphomicrobiales > Phyllobacteriaceae > Mesorhizobium > Mesorhizobium sp. M0816. Next base: position 340,494 of record NZ_JAMYOT010000002.1, read on the forward strand.
TCGGCGATTTCGTCGCCGTGCAGGATTCCAACTTCGTCGTCGAGGACGGCGAATTCTTCGTCATGCTGGGGCCGTCCGGCTGCGGCAAGACGACGACGTTGCGCATGATCGCCGGGCTCGAACTGCCGACCGGCGGCAAGATCCTGCTTGGCGGCGAGGACGTCACCATGCGGCGTGCCCGCGAGCGCGACATCGCCTTCGTCTTCCAGCTGTTCGCGCTCTATCCGCACATGAATGTGCAGAAGAACATCGGCTTTCCACTGCTGGCGCAAGGCATGCCAGGCGCTGAAATCCGGAGCCGAGTGGAGGAGACGGCGAAGCTTTTGCGGATCGACCATCTGCTCAACAAATCGGTCTCCGGGCTTGCCGGCGGCGATCGCCAGCGCGTGGCGCTCGGCCGCGCCATCGTACGGCGGCCAAAATGTTTCCTGATGGATGAGCCGCTCGGCACGCTCGACACCGAATTCCGCGACCTGATGGTCCATGAATTGCGAGAACTGCACAACCGCATCCACGCCACCACCGTCTATGTCACGCATGACCAGATGGAAGCGATGTCGATGGCCGACAAGATCGCGGTGATGAACCACGGCGTCATCGAGCAGTTCGGCACGCCGCGCGAGATCTACGACCGGCCGGCGACGATGTTCGTCGCCGACTTCATCGGCTCGCCGCCGATGAATTTCCTCGGCTTCGGCGGCGGGCTTTCAAAGGGCGCCAGGGAAATTGTTGTGCAAGGCGCGAAGGTGGCCGTGCCGGAGATCCGCGAGGACGTCGCGCCGGCCGAGATGGCGCTTGGCATCCGACCGGAGCACATCCGCTTCGACGACGCTTCGAAGCTGCGCGGTGCCATTTACGGCACGGAATATCTCGGCACCACTCAGATCGTGGCGGTGGAGACAGCAGACGGCATCATCAAGGCCAGGGTGCCGGCCGAAATCCGGCTCAATCCGGGCGATCATGTGGGCCTGGCGCTGAGCAGCGCGCGGCTGTCGCTGTTCGCAAAAGGATCCGGCCGTGCGGTGCGCACCGAAATCCATGACTCGGCCTCCCAGGGGAGAGCACATCATGGCTGACGTTCACATCAAAAGCGTGACCAAGGCTTTTGGCGAGCATGTCGCCGTCGACAATCTCGACCTGCATATCGCCGACGGGGAATTCGTCGTACTGCTCGGGCCGACCGGCGCCGGCAAGACGACGACGCTCAGGCTGATCGCCGGGCTGGAGCGTCCGGAAGCGGGCTCGATCCATATTGCCGGCCACGACACGACGACGCTGTCGCCGGCCGAGCGCGACACCGCTTTCGTGTTCCAGCAATATTCGCTCTATCCGCATCTGTCGGTTTACGACAACCTCGCCTTTCCGCTGCGCTCGCCAGCACGGAAAATGCCGGAGGATCAGATCCGCCGCCGCGTCGAGGACGTGGCCAAGATGGTGCGCATCCACCACAAGCTGAATAATCGCTCGACCAAACTCTCTGGCGGCGAGATGCAGCGCGTCGCCATCGGCCGCGCTTTGGTGCGCAAGCCGTCGATCTACCTGATGGACGAGCCGCTGTCGTCGCTCGACGCCAAGCTGCGCGCCGATCTCAGGCTCGAGCTGAAGCGCATCCAGGCGGAACTCGGCGCCACAATGCTCTACGTCACGCACGACCAGATCGAAGCGATGACCATGGCCGACCGCATCGGCATTCTCGCCGACGGCGTGCTGGTGCAGGTCGGTTCCCCGCGCACGATCTATTCTGAGCCGGCAAACCTTCACGTCGCCGCAAGGCTCGGCCAACCGGCAATCAATTTGTTGCCGGTCGGACTGCTGCCGGATGGTGGCGCGCCGGCGGGAACAAAGACGATCGGTGCTCGTACCGAACATCTTTCGATCGAGAAGGCGGCGAACGGCCATGCCGACGGCGTCGTCGATTGGGTCGAGCATCTCGGCGACCAGAACCATCTGCATGTGACGGTGGGGACCAGGAAGCTGGTGACGCTAACCGACCCCGACACCGACCTGGCGCAGGGCGACAAGATCATGATCCGCTATCGCTCGCCGCTGTATTTCGGCGCCGATGGGCGACGGCTGATGTGAGTGCTGCGCGAGTGTTTTCCTGGCACCTTTCAACCGGCAATTTCGGGCACCGGACTGGACCAATTCGATGAAGCATTTTTTCAATCGCAGGGATACGATCGTAACTGAGGCCCTGGACGGCTTCCTCGGTACGACCGGCGCCGGCGATCTCGCTCGCCTCGACGGCTATCCCGAGATCAAGGTCATTCTCCGCGCGGACTGGGATAAGACCAAGGTCGCGGTCATTTCCGGCGGCGGGGCCGGGCACGAACCTGCCCATGCCGGCTTTGTCGGCATTGGCATGCTGACGGCGGCGGTTTCGGGCGAGATCTTTGCTTCGCCGAGCGTGGAAGCGGTATTGGCCGCCATCCGCGCAGTGACCGGTCCCGCCGGGTGCCTGCTGATCGTCAAGAACTATACCGGCGATCGCCTCAACTTCGGCTTGGCCGCCGAGAAGGCGCGCGTCGAAGGCTTCCCCGTCGAGATGGTGATCGTCGCGGACGACATTGCCCTGCCTGATATTGCCCAGCCGCGTGGCGTTGCCGGCACCTTGTTCGTGCACAAGATCGCCGGCCACCTCTCGGAAGCCGGCAACGATCTGGCGACGGTTGCCGCTGCGGCGCGGGCCGCGGTGGCGGATATCGTTTCACTCGGCATATCGCTGTCATCGTGCTCGATCCCCGGCCAGAGCCATGACGAAAGATTTGGCGCCAACGACGCTGAACTCGGCCTCGGCATCCATGGCGAACCGGGCGTTGAGCGGATTGCGGTGCAAAGTGCCGAAAGGCTGGTTGCGATCATGTCGGAGCGCCTTGCCGCGCGGCTCGATCCGGTCAGCGACTACGCCTTGCTGATCAATAATCTCGGTTCGGTGCCACCGCTGGAAATGTTGCTTGTCGCCAATGCGGTATTGGCTTCACCGCTGGCACAAAAGGTGACGCTGACAATCGGGCCCGGGCAGCTTATGACCGCGCTCAACATGAACGGCTTTTCCCTGTCGCTGATCCGGCTCGATGCGTCGCGCGAAGCGGCGTTGCGGGCGCCGGTAGGCCCTCACGCCTGGCTGCCGGCAAGAGCCGTTCGCCAAGCCAGCGTCGTGCCGATGGCCAAAGCCGCCGGCCCGAACAACGCGTCGAAAGCCAGCAAGGACGCACGCACCGACCGGTTGGTTGTCGCGGTCTGCGAACGGCTGATCTCGCTTGAAGGCGCGTTGAACGGACTGGATGCCAAGGCGGGAGACGGTGACACCGGATCGACTGTGGCGGCCGGTGCGCGCAGCGTGCTTGGCCGCATTGCGACACTGCCGCTCGCTGACCCTGCCGCAACGCTCGCCGCCGTCGGCGACATCCTGAGCGCCAGCATGGGCGGCTCTAGCGGCGTGCTGTTGTCGATCTTCTTCACCGCCGCCGCGCAGGCGCTGGAGTCTGGCGAAACGCTTCCCAAGGCGCTTCTCGCCGGCCTCGATCGGATGTCCTTCTATGGTGGAGCGAGGGTCGGCGATCGCACGATGATCGATGCCCTGGAACCCGCCTTGAGGGCGCTGGATAGGGGGAGTCTGGAAGATGCGGCGGTCGCGGCGCAACGCGGAGCCGAGGCCACCGCTGCCATGCGCAGGGCCAAGGCCGGGCGGTCCGCCTATATTGGCAGCCAGCTCGACGGCGTGGTCGACCCCGGCGCCTTTGCCGTCGCCGAGGTCTTCACTGCCCTCGCTGCGTTGCTCGAACCCGCTTGACTGGGGAAAAGAATGCTTCAATTGCCGGATATGCAATTTTCTCGTACTGCCGGCAGCGCAGGGGCCAGGAGCATGGGTGATATGGCGGCAGCGGATATTTCCAGGCTGATCGAGGCGGCGGCAAACACGATCGCCGCACATGCCGAAGAGCTGACCAGTCTCGACCAGGCCATCGGCGACGGCGACCATGGGCTCAACATGAAACGCGGCTTCGAGGCAGTGCGGGCCGAGGCCGGCGCGTTTGCGGCAAAGCCGTTGCCCGAGGCGCTGAAGGCGATCGGCACCAAACTGGTGATGACCGTCGGCGGAGCTTCCGGTCCCTTGTTCGGCACGCTGTTCATGGCGCTCGGCAAGGAGATTTCCGCCGCGCCGGGTCGCGCCGACCTGGCGGCGGCCTTCGGCAAGGCGATCGAAGCGGTTGCCGCCAGAGGCAAGTCGCAGGCCGGGCAAAAAACCATGCTCGACGTGCTGCAGCCGGTGCATGAGGCCCTGCTGCAGGGAAAGACGGCAGCGGACATCGTCGAGATCGCCGACAACGCGGCCGACGCGACCGTGCCGATGAAGGCGCTGCGTGGGCGCGCCTCATTCCTTGGCGACCGTTCGATCGGTCATATGGATGCCGGCGCACGCTCGACTGCGCTTCTGGTGCGAGCCGTAGCCGAGGCAATCGAGAGGCGCGCATGAGCAATGTCGGCATCGTCATCGTATCGCATTCGCCGCTGGTCGCCGAAGGCACCGCCGACATGGTGCGGCAGATGGTCGGCAACGAAGTGCCGCTTGCATGGTGCGGCGGAAACGGCCATGGCGGGCTGGGAACCAATGTCGAGGCGATCATGGGCGCCATCGACAAGGCCTGGTCGGAGGCGGGGGTCGCGATCCTCGTCGATCTCGGCGGTGCCGAGACCAATAGCGAGATGGCGGTCGAGATGATCGGCGAACCACGCGCCCAGAAGATCATCGTCTGCAATGCGCCGATCGTCGAAGGCGCGGTGATGGCGGCGACCGAGGCTTCCGGCGGCGCCTCGCTCAGGGAAGTGGTGGCGACGGCGCACGAATTGTCGCCGTCGTGAACGAACGGGAATTTTGACAAGCATGTCCGCAGCAGCCGAAGCCAGCGTCCTGATCACCCATGAGGTGGGACTGCATGCGCGTCCTTCGGTGAAGTTCACCAAGCTTGCCAAGACGTTTTCGGCCGACGTCGAGATTGCGCTCGCCGCCAACGGGCCATGGTTCGACGCCAAGAGCATCGTCAAGGTGATGGCGGCGAAAGCGCCGAAAGGCACTGTCCTGCATATCAGAGCCAAAGGGGATGGTGCCGGCGAGGCGGTCGGCGCACTGGTCGAGCTGGTGCGGCGCGATTTCGACGAAGGCAAGGACCATGCCCGAACCGCTTAGGCTGCAGGGCATTTCGGCATCGGCCGGCTATGCCGAGGGGCCGCTGTTCGATCTGGACCAGGCTGCTGTGCGTTATGTCCGCAAGGCGACTGCCGCGGACGAGAAGGCGGCGCTTGAGGCCGCCATCTCCATTGCCGCAGGCCGGCTCGCGACATTGATCGAAACCAGCGACAGCGAGGCGGCCGGGATCCTCGAATTCCAGCTCGCCATGCTGGAGGACGACGCGCTGACCGGCCCGGCCTTTGCGCGAATTGCCGAGGGCATGGCTGCTGATGTGGCTTGGCGAAAAGCGCTCGACGCCGAGATAGCCGGCTATGAAACATCCGAGCAGGACTATTTCCGGGCGCGCGCGGCCGACATGCGCGACATACGCGACCAGGTGCAACGCGCGCTTGCCGGGGGCGGCGACATTGCCGCGCCGGCAGGTGCGATCTTCTACGGCGAGGATATCGCACCGACGCGCTTCCTCGAAACCGACTGGAGTGCCGGCGGCGGCATAGCACTTACGGCCGGAAGTGCCGCAAGTCATGTCGCAATGCTGGCACGCTCACGCGGCGTGCCAATGGTGGTGGGGTTGGGGCTCGTAGCGCGTGGGGTAGCCGGGCCCGGTGCTTCGCCGGCTCACCCTGCCGGAATCGCACTGCTCGATGCCGAACATGGCGGCATCGTATTGGCGCCTTCGAAAGCGGAGATCGACGCATTCCGGCGATCGTCATCGTCTTTCGCGGCGCATCGCGACAAAGCGGCAGCCTATTTGACAAGGCCGGCAGCAACGAAGACCGGCATAGCGATCCACGTGCAGGTGAATATTGCCGATCCGTCCGATGTCGACCGCATCGATGCTGCGGCGTGCGACGGTGTCGGGCTGATGCGGACCGAATTCCTGTTCGGCAAGACGCTGCCGGACGAGGAGACGCAATATCGCGCCTACCGTAGAGTGCTGGAATGGGCAGGCGACAGGCCGGTGACGATCCGTACTGTCGATGCGGGCGGCGATAAACCTGTGCGGGGCCTGACCGTCGAGGAAGGTAATCCATTCCTTGGCCTGCGCGGGATCAGGCTGTCGCTGATGCGTCCGGAGGTCTTTCGTGTGCAGATCCGCGCCTTGCTACGTGCCGCCATGCACGGCAATCTGAAGGTGATGTTCCCGATGATCGCCGTTCCGGAAGAGTATGAACACGCCACCGCGCTGTTCGCTGAGGAGCAGGCTGACCTTTTGGCGCGCGGCATCGCGCACAAAATGCCGCCGCTTGGCATTATGGTCGAGGTGCCGTCGGTGGCCATCGCACCGGAGGCATTCGCCAAGGCCGCCTTCTTCTCGATCGGTTCGAATGATTTGACCCAATACGTGATGGCCGCCGCGCGCGACAATGCGTCGGTCGCACATCTGAATTCCGTCAGGCACCCGGCCGTGCTCCGGCTGATCGCCTCGGTTGCCGCCTTCGGCCGCGAGCATAATATCCCGGTCAGCCTGTGTGGCGATGCCGGCGGCGACCCCGCCTCGATCCCGGCGCTGCTCGAAACCGGCCTGCGTGACCTCTCCGTCGCTCCCGCCCAACTCGCGATAGCCAAGGCGGCCATCGCGGACGTTTCGATCTAGGCCCCGGTATGGCAGACAAGGCGTCGCAATCCGGCCCCGAAGAGGCGATCCGCGCCTACAAGACGATCCTGTCGCAGGTGATCGACCAGCGCCCGTCCGGCATGCGCCAGCGCCTCGCTGATGCGCTGGGCAAGCATCGCAGCTTCGTCACGCAGATTTCCAGCCCGGCCTATTCGACGCCGATCCCGTCGAAGCATTTGCCGGCTATCTTCTCCGTCTGCCATTTCAGCCCGGCCGAACGCGATCATTTCCTTGAGGCCTACCATCGGGCGCATCCGGGAAAGATGTCGCTGGCCGCAGGCTTGCGCAAGACACGCCATGTCTCGCTGATCGTTCCCGATTTCGGCGACGACAAGCAGAACGCGGCGCTCGACCGGGCGGTCAACGATTTCATCCAGAAGATCACCAGCATCGCCGGCAAGGGCAGCTGACGCTGGCTATTTCGGGAGGACGACCATGAAGAAATTTTTGAATTCGGTCGATACGGTGCTGACCGAGAGCCTCGACGGCTTCGTTGCCGCGCATGCCGATATCCTGGCGCTTGGCGAGGAACACAAATTTGTCCGCCGCAAGCTGCTCACACCGGGCAAGGTGGCGCTGATCTCCGGCGGCGGCTCGGGTCACGAGCCGCTACATGGCGGGTTCGTCGGGCACGGCATGCTGGATGCGGCCTGCCCCGGCCAGGTATTCACCTCGCCAACGCCTGACCAGATGATGGCGGCGGCCGAGGTCGTCAATACGGGCGCCGGCTGCCTGTTCATCGTCAAGAACTACGAGGGCGACGTGATGAATTTCGACATGGCCGCTGAAATGTCGGAAGGCGTGATGCAAATCGTGACCAATGACGACGTTGCGGTCGAAAACTCGTCCTACACCACCGGCCGGCGCGGCGTCGCCGGCACGCTGGTGGTCGAGAAAATCGTCGGCGCGGCGGCCGAACAAGGCATGGCACTGGAGCCGTTGAAGGCGCTCGGCGAGCGCGTCAACGGGGCGACGCGCTCGATGGGCGTGGCGCTGACCAGTTGCACCGTGCCGGCGGCGGGCAAGCCGACCTTCGATATCGGCGACGGCGAGATGGAGTTCGGGGTCGGCATCCACGGCGAGCCTGGGAGGCGGCGCGACACATTGAAAAGCGCCGATGCTATCGCCGAGGAGATCTGTACCGCAATCCTGGGTGACCTGGGCGACGGTGCCAGAGGCCAGGCGCTACTCTTCGTCAACGGCTTTGGCGGCACACCGTTGATGGAGCTTTATCTGATGTACAACAGCGCCCGCAAAATCTTCGAGAAGCACGGCGTGACGGTGATCCGGTCGCTGGTCGGGTCCTATGTGACCTCGCTCGACATGGCCGGCTGTTCGATCACGCTGAGCATGCTCGACGACGAGGCGGCTGTTTGGTGGGATTCACCGGTACATACGGCCGCGCTGCGCTGGGGCATGTAGCGGCGGAGAATGCCCCAGAAATAGTCGGTGACAAGACCGGTATCGGCAACGCCGCGCATCGCCAGACAGTTGCCCTCCTCACCCTGCGTAAGATAGAGAATCTGCGGGTTTGGGGAGCTCGAGCATGCGTTACAATTGGGATCGGGCGCCGACGGGTTTCGAGCGCCATGGAAAGGTGCTGGCAGCCGCCTTGCTGATCGTCGGCGGGGTCGGACTTATGCTCGCTGCCCTCCCGCTTTAGGGACAACAAACTCGGGTAGCGGACTACGTCTCAGCGCGTTGCCTCAGTGCGCCTGGCCAGTCACGGCGATGAAACGGCGGTCGCGCCCTTCAAATCCCTGGCTGAAGCGTTGCACGAGCACCGCAAGCACGCCCGGTTTTCCATCGGGGGTGAATGCGTAAGATTCCGACAGGCTGTAGGAAGTCGGGCAATTCCTCGAACCGGGCACCGCCTTGTCCTCATGCAGCAGCTTGATCGGCTTGCCGTCCTGACCCTGCAGCGTCAGGCGAAAGCCGAGCGCCTTGCCGGTCGTTTCGCCTTGCTGCGTCGCGTCGAAACTCGCTGAACAATCCGCCGTGCTGTCGGCACGGATCTGCTCGAGCTGGATGGTGCCAAGCTCGTCATATGCCGGCGAAAGCCATTTTTGCGAAACCTGCTCGAGGCGCGCAATGTCATTGTAGGCGACCATGTCGTCGGGAAAGGTGAACCTGTCCAAGGCAGTCCGCTCGCCGCGCGGCGCGATGGCATATTTGGCCAGCAAGGGCGCCGCCAGTTCGGCGGCCTGTGCCCTCGCCTGCGCAAGCGTCAATGTCGAATCCTCCGTCTCGTCGGCGATGACGATCGGCTTGCCGCCGACGAACTCATCGGTCCGCGTGTCGATGATGTCGATCTCCGACCAGCCCGAATCCGAAGCACCGGCATCGAGCGTGCCGTACTGTTCGAAGGCGAAGTAGTTGCCGTCTGGCGAAAAGCCGATGACGCGCCGGGCCGCCGCGTCGCCTGCCTGAGCAGCTGAAGCGAGCACCACCGCCAGCGTCGCAACCGCGGCAAACCCAAGCTCATATCGCAATTTCATCGCGCCCTGCCCCTAATGCCGAAAATTCGAACGATACCGGCCCCCAGACCACCATGACCCGCACTTGCGGCCAAGTTAGAACGACAGCAAACGAAACGCACAAATACATGGTTACACAAACCAGCATACGCTATTTCAAGGACAGCAAACATTCCTGGGGAGGAAGCTGGATGGCGTCACGCTACCACGAGGTCTATGACGGCTGGAAACGCGACCCGGAAAAATTCTGGGCCGATGCCGCCGGCGCAATCGACTGGTTCTCGCCCTTCGAGACGGTGTTCGACGCCAATGCCGGCGTCTATGGCAGGTGGTTCATTGGCGCCTCGTGCAACACCTGCTTCAATGCCGTCGATCGTCATGTGGCGGGCGGCCGCGCCGACCAAATCGCGCTTATTCATGACAGCGCGATTTCGGGCACAATCAGGAAATTCACCTATGCCGAGTTGAAGCGCGAGGTGGTCGCACTGACCTCGGTGCTGAAGAATCGTGGCATCCAAAAAGGCGATCGCGTCATCATCTACATGCCGATGGTACCGGAAGCAGCCTTCGCCATGCTCGCCTGCGCGCGGATCGGCGCCGTGCATTCGGTGGTCTTCGGCGGCTTTGCCTCGCATGAGCTCGCCACCCGCATCGACGACGCCAAGCCGAAGCTGATCATCTCCGCTTCCTGCGGCCTGGAGCCAGGGCGCGTCGTTGCCTATAAGCCGCTGCTCGACAAGGCGATCGAGATGTCGCGGCACAAGCCGGGAAGCTGCCTTATCCTGCAGCGCGAGCAACTGCGCTGCGAACTCAGGGAAAACCACGATATCGACTATGCCGACGCGGTGGCGCGGGAGCGGGCCGCGGGTGCCAATGTCGACTGTGTTCCGGTGCTTGCCACCGATCCGCTCTACATCATCTACACGTCGGGCACGACCGGCCAGCCGAAGGGCATCGTGCGCGACAATGGCGGCCATATGGTCGCGCTGAAATGGTCGATGGAAAACGAGTTCGGCGTCAAACCGGGCGAAGTGTTCTGGGCGGCTTCCGATGTCGGCTGGGTGGTCGGCCATTCCTATATCGTCTACGGCCCGCTGCTGCATGGCTGCACAACGATCCTGTTCGAGGGCAAGCCGGTCGGCACGCCCGATGCCGGCACCTATTGGCGTGTGATCGCCGAGCATGGCGTCGTCGCGCTGTTCACCGCGCCAACCGCCTTTCGCGCCATCAAAGGACAGGACCCGAAGGGCGAATTCGTCCCGAAATACGACCTGTCCAAATTCCGGACGCTGTTCCTCGCCGGCCAGCGCGCCGATCCGGAAACCATCAAATGGGCGGAGCAGAAATTGACCGTGCCGGTGATCGACCATTGGTGGCAGACCGAGACCGGCTCGCCGATGACCATCAACCCCGCCGGACTGGGCCTGCTGCCGGTCAAATACGGCTCGCCCGGCGTGCCGATGCCCGGTTATGACATCCGCGTGCTCGACGATGCCGGGCATGAGGTCAAGCGTGGTACGCTTGGCAATGTCGTGGTGAGATTGCCGTTGCCCCCCGGCTGCCTGCCGACGCTGTGGAATGCCGACGAGCGGTTTCGCCAAGCCTATCTCGACGAGTTCCCCGGCTTCTACAAAACCGCGGATGCCGGCATGATGGACGAGGACGGCTATCTCTATGTCATGGCTCGCACCGACGACATCATCAATGTCGCCGGCCACCGGCTATCGACCGGCGCCATGGAGGAGGTTCTGGCCGCGCATCCCGACGTCGCCGAATGCGCCGTCGTCGGTATTGCCGATGCTATGAAAGGCCAGGTTCCACTCGGCTTCGTCGTGCTGAATGCCGGCGTCGACCGCGACGCCGGCATCATCGAAAATGAGGTTGTCACCCTGGTGCGCGAACGGATCGGCCCGGTCGCTGCCTTCAAGACGGTGGTGACGATCAAGCGCCTGCCGAAGACGCGCTCCGGCAAGATCCTGCGCGGCACCATGCAGAAGATCGCCGACAAGGAGGAATGGGCCATGCCGGCAACGATTGACGACCCGGCCATCCTCGACGAGATCACCGCCGCGCTGAACCGGCGCGGCATCGGCCTGTAAGGGGCGCCGAAGCCGAGTTGCGTCCGAAGCTCCGGTATGGAACGACCGGCGCCGGACGTGGTATCCACGCGCGGTGTCGTCATGTTGTTTCGGAATCGAGACGCACCCACAGCCATGCGAGATGCCATACGTGACCCTGTTCCAGCGATCGAGAAAGCCCCAGGCCGCGGCACGCCAGCGGCTGGAGATCGATATGCGGGGCGCAGTCGTCTATGCGATCGGCGACGTGCATGGCTGCTACAAGGAACTCCGCGCCCTGGAGCAGAAGATCCTGCTCGATTCGGCGCCCTTCGAAGGGCGCAAGCTCATCATCATGCTTGGCGACTACGTCGATCGTGGACCCCAGTCGGCGCGTGTGCTCGATCATCTGCTGGCGCCGCCGCTCCAAGGCTTCCAGCGCATCTGCCTCGCCGGCAACCACGAAGTCGTGATGCTGAACTATCTCGACGGGATCATTTCGAGAGAGTCGTGGCTGGCAATAGGCGGCCTGCAAACGCTGTTTTCCTACGGCGTCGACCCGGAGCGCATGGCCGATCTCTACGGTTCAAACGAGGAGGTCGACAGGCGCATTCGGGAGATCATCCCCGCCGACCACGTCAGTTTCATGCGTGCGCTGCCGGTCATGGTCTGTTCGGCGAAATTCGTATTCGTTCATGCCGGCATCAGGCCGGGCATCGACCTAGCCACACAAGACGAGGACGACCTGCTCAACATCCGCTCGGAGTTCTTCGAAGCAGCGCATCTTCTCGACCGCTATGTCGTGCACGGACATACGCCGGTCGACACTCCGAAGCTCGAGGGACGCCGGCTTGGCATAGACACCGGCGCCTTCCAAACCGGCCAGCTGACCGCCCTCAGGATCGTCAACAACCGCGCCAGGTTGATATTTTCCTGAGCGCGATGTCGTCGCTCAGGCGGCTGCCTTGGTGCGCGCTTCCGATTTTTCCAGATAGTAGCTCGAATATTTGTCGAAGAATTTTTCCGAGCCGCCGATCGCGCCATATTTGGCCAGCTTCTTCAGTTCGACCTTGTTCAGCACCGCGCCAATGATCTTCTTGGCGATGTAGGGCTCCGAGCTGAGCATGGATTGCACCATCGCACGCGGCGTGCGTCCCCACTCGGTGACCAGCACGAAGCCGTCGACAAGCGGAGCGAAGGCCTTGGCGTCGACGACAGGCCCGAGCGGCGGCAGATCGACGATGATGTATTCGAAGGTTTCCTTGGCGTTATCGATGAAACGCCGCATGCCGGCTGAAGACAGAAGCTCGCTGGTATGCGAAAACTGGCCACGCAGGACGGCCGGGATGATAGCCAGCTTGGTCTGCCGGTCGATCTTGCCGACCGACTGCCATGTCTGCCCGCTCACCACAGCTTCCATCAGGCCCTGTTCGGCCTCCATGCCGAGGCTGCGGCTGAGGCCGGGATTGCGCAGGTCGCCGTCGATCAGCAGCGTTTTCGATCCGTTGACGGCAAGCAACCCGGCAAGATTGGCCGCCACCGTCGACTTGCCTTCGCCGGGAAGCACCGAGACCACGCCGATGACCCGGCTGCCCTGGCCCTCCATCACGACGTCGAAGGCGATCTTTGCGTTGCGCAGCGTCTCTGAGAACATCGATGCCGGTGCATCGACGGTTACCCGCATCCGCGCACGTTTTTCAGCTGCCGACAATGTTTTGGAGGGCTGGGATTTGGAGGACTTGGCGGTCTTGGATTCAACGACTTTGACGTCAGGCTGACCGCCATTGCGTTGCTCATCCTTGCCAGCCTTGCCGATGACCGGGAGATAGCCGAGGAATTTGAGGCCGACACGGTCGCGCACATCCTCGCCGGTCCTGAAGAAGCGTTCCCTGAATTCATTCAGACCACCAACCCCTGCCCCTATCATTATGCCAAGCGCCAGCGAAAGCCCCAGCACGATGGCCGTTCGCGGGGTTGCGGCCGACTGCGGCATCGTCGCGTCCGAGATGACCCGGATCTTGCCGACCGGGAAGGATTGCTGCTGGGCGGCCTCCTCATAGCGGTTCAGGAACGTCTGGTAGAGCGTCGACAGCGCCGTCGCCTTTTGGTCCAGCTCACGCAGCTTGACCTGCGACTGGTTGTCGATGGAGCTCTTGCCAGCCGCCAAGGCGACATTTGCGCGGAGCGCGGTTTCGCGCGCCAGAGCGACCTCGTATTCGTTGCGGTAGCTTTCGGTCAGTTGCTTCAGCTCGCCGAAAATCTGCGCCGATATGTCGGCCTTCTCCTTGGCGAGCGCGACGGCCTGCGGATGTTGCGGGCCGAAATTGGCTTCGACGTCCTGCTGCCGCTTGGCGACGGCGAGATAGCGGTTCTTCAGCGTCGTGATGACGGAGCTGCTCGGCTGGTCGTTCGATATCGCGGCGTCCTTGAATGCATTGTCCGAGCCGCTTTCGACGATCGACTTGTACTGCTGATAGCGGGCGCCGGCACGTGCGGTATCGGCCTGCGCGACGATCAGCTGGGTGTTGAGATCGGACAATTGCTTGTCGCTGATCAGCTGGCCGTCATTGACGGCCAATCCGTGTTCGGCCCTGAACTTTTCGACCGCTAGTGCAGCCGACTGGGAGCTCTCACGAAGCTCGGTCAGCCGGCCTTGCAGCCAGACCGCCGCCCGCTCGGTGGCGTCGAAGCTGGCATCGAGCTGATCGGCGAGATAGGCGTCGGCATAGGCCTTGGTGATGGCGGTCGCAAGCGCCGGATCCGTCGCCTGGAAGGAGATGCTGATGACAAAGCTTCGGCCGATCCGCTCGGCGTCGAGTTGGTTCTGCAGTTTGAAGATTGCGTAGTCGCGGGGCGACGACGATGCGGTGATCGCGTCACGCGTCGCAGCATCAAGCTGAGTGACATCGGTTGTGCTAGCGGCGCGCTTGGGGCGGACAGACTGGATGATACCGCGCACAAAGCCAGAAACCTTCGACAGGGCCGATGTCGGAGGGTTCATGAAAGCGTCGTTCTGATCGAGCTTCAGCTTGTCGACGACCACCCCCGCCAGCCTGGCCGACTGCAGAATTTCGATCTGGCTCAGAACGGCGGAGTCGGTCTGCATGCTGACCGACGCCGCCGAAATGTCGTCGACGACCTTGTTCAATCCTTCGTCGATCAGCACGCTGCTCGTCGCCACATAGGTAGGAGGCGTCGTCTGCAAGTAGAGCACGCCAAGAAAGAGACCGATGACGGCGCAGGCGGCAACCACTTTCGCCTGCCGCGCGGCCATGCCAAGCAGGCGCTCGATGTCGATGAAGTCTTCGGCGTTTGCCGCATTTGAAGCCGGCAATGGCGTCCTCTTGTCGACAGGAAAATTGGCATAGTTCATCTTCGGTCCAATTCTAGTTTGCAGGCGCTACCGCCTCGAAGGTCGGGACATAGGGTGCAAACCTTGCGCCGGACAGTGCGCGTTACGCGCGGCGCAACGGCCTGTCCTGCGTCATCAGCCGCACCCACAATGCCTCGAAAAAATGGACATTATGCGGCTTCTTCCCGACGCTGATGCGACCGGACGAATTCCTGCAGCATCTCGAAGATCGGGCCCTTCATGTCCTCCCGCGCCAGCGCGAAAGCGACATTGGCCTGAATGAAGCCCTCCTTCGAACCGCAGTCGAACATGCGGCCGTCGAAAGGCTGGGCGAAGAAGGCCTGGGTCTGTGCGAGACGCACCATTGCGTCGGTCAGTTGTATCTCGTTGCCGGCGCCGCGCTGCTGGCTGGCCAGCAACGAGAATATCTCGGGCTGCAGGATGTAGCGGCCGTTGATGTAGAAGTTCGATGGCGCGTTGGCAGGAGCCGGCTTTTCGACCATGGCCGTCACCTCGAAGCCCGTGCCGACATCAGCGCCGCGCCCGACAATGCCGTATTTGCTGGTCTCGGTCGGATCGCAACGCTCGACGGCGATAACGTTTGCGCCAGTCTGCGCATAAAGATCGGCGACCTCGGCGAGACACCCGCGCCCGCCGAAGGACACCATGTCCGGCAAAAGCAATGCGAAGGGCTCGTCACCGATGACTTCGCGCGCGCACCAGACGGCATGGCCGAGGCCTTGCGGCGACTGCTGGCGGATGAAGCTCGTCGCGCCGGCGACGGGAAGCAGGCTTTCAAGCGATTCGAGTTGCGCCTTCTTGCCGCTCTGCTCCAGGGTTCCGATCAGTTCAGGATGCAGGTCGAAATAGTCCTCGATCACCGCCTTGTTGCGGCCGGTGACGAAGACGATGTGCTCGATGCCGGCCTCGAACGCCTCGTCAACCGCATATTGCACGACAGGCCTGTCGACCACCGGCAGCATTTCCTTCGGCATGGACTTGGTCGCCGGCAGGAACCGCGTTCCGAGCCCCGCCACCGGTATGACTGCCTTCCTGACTTTTTTCATTGCATGTTCCTTCTGAGGAGATCGATTTCAACCCTGTCGCAGGCGGCGAAACTGTCTTCATTCACCTGCAGCCCTTCACCTCCCCGCCACCACGGCAAACTGTGCCGCTACCCTTCGCAGCCGGACGGCGATCGGCATGCTCATATGCCGAACCGCCGCCGGATCGCTGAGCGCCGTCCATATCGCCTTGAGCGGGGACCGCGCCTTGATGTGCTGGACCAGCGACAGGAATGATGCCGCCCGGCGCAGGCTGCGAGCGCGCCTGGCGAACGCCGCCTCGGCCGCAGCATCCATGGAATGGGTCGCGGCGAAGGTGGCATCGGCCCTGCGCATCGCCTCGACGTGATGAAGTTCGAGCACCCGGGAGATGGAGCCGGTGCGAATGTGGTAGATATAGCCCGTCGTCGGCTCGACCACGCATTTGCCCCCCTTGGCCAGAGCACTGGCCAGGAGGATATAGTCTTCGCCAATGATCAGGCTTTCATCGTAATGCAGCCCGTTCTCGTTCAGGAACCGGCGCTGGAAGATCGGCTTGAGGTAGCCGAGATTGAACCTCGATTCGAAGAGGACATTGCCGCCGATGAAATCCGCCAGCGAGATTTCACCGAGGCCTTCCAGATAGTCGGCCGGGAACATCGTCTCTTCGGCAACGCCATCCTCGCGAACGACCTGCAGATTATCGACCGCGATCTCGGCGCCCGCTTTCTCCGCGCGTTCGATCATGGTGCAGATTCGCCCGGGATAGACCGCGTCGTCCGAATCTAGGACCGCGACCCACCTGCCGCGGGCAAGCTCAAGGCCGGCATTCCTGGCGCCGCCGGGGCCACGGTTTTGCTCAAGCGCGACAACGCGTACGATGTCTTCGGGGTAGGATCTCGCCAGGTCGAGCGTCCGGTCGCGCGACTTGTCGTCGACGACGATGACCTCGACGCTGATATTGCGCTGGGCGACGGCACTGGCAATCGCCCGATCGATGGTCGCCTCGGCATTGTAGGCGGCAATCACGAAGCTCACGTCAGGCTGCACGCTTGCCCCCTTGCTGCGGCGAAGACAGGCCGTATTGGCGGATTTCACGAACCCCGACGAGGCCGCTGACGACGCCGACATGCATAATGCCGCGAAGCAGGCTGCGGTTCCGGCGTACGGGGTCGATGGCGACCGGAATTGCCGACAGGAAACTGTAGGCGGCCTTTGCCGCGGCAATGCCGACCTGCTTGAGCCGGGCAAGGCCGTGTGCGTTGCGCCCCAGAAGATGACCGTGCGTCTGCCCAACGCGGAACCGGCGGCGGCCGAGCCAGTCGAATGCCGCCCTGGCAGGTGGCACCGCTTCGTCGACCCAAGCCTCCGGCGAAAAGGCGATGCGGCCGCCGGCCTTGACCATCTGGTCGAAGAATTCCGTATCTTCGCCGCCGGTCTGGCCACGTGCCAGGCTGAAGCGCCGGCCGCGCAGGCTCTCAGCGCCAATCCTGAGCAGGACGTTGCAGGTGTAGCCGGTGCGGATTTCGCCGCTCACCCAGACCGGCAAGGTCGAGTGGAAATCGCCTTTGCGCATCCAGGCGGGCGCATCCGGCAGGTAACGGGCTTGCACCGGCCCAAGCACCGTCGCAGCACCTGTTGCTTCCGCCGTCGCCACCAGTTCGGCAAGCCAGCCAGCGGTGGCCGTCTCGTCGTCGTCGATAAAGGCGACGAAATCCGCCGCACTGGTATCGAGGCAAGCGTTGCGCGCGATCGAGATGTTGCGGGCCGGGGCGTGCCGGTAGGTCACCGGCAGCTTCAACTCCCCCGCCAGCTTGGCGACCAGCGTTTCGGCCGTCGGCGTATCGTCGTTGTCGGCGATGACGATACCGACGTCGAACCCCGCGGGCATGTCCATGGCCGCTATGGAGCGAAGCGTGTCGGCAAGCTCCGGCCGGCGGAATGTGCAGACGCAGATATCGATGCTTCGATTTTTCCTGACCGGGTCCATCACGCTACCCCGCGCTGCGGTCGCGGTGCGAGCAGTTGCAGCCAGAAACCGACCGACCAGCCGAAATGCATGACCATTGCCGAGACCCCGGCAAGCGCAATGTCGGCTTTGCGCTGGCTGACGGCGGTCCAAAAGCCGTAGCCGAGGCAGACCGACGCCCATAGCAAAAGCGGCACGGCCGCCAGCCAGTGGACGAAGGAAAAGGCGGCGAGAAGAACCACGGGGAACACTAGAAGCGGCACCATCTGCCGGATCTTCGGGATCATGCGGTGCTTGAGAACGTTCTTCGCCCGGCCACGGCCATAGCCGAGATATTGAAAATAGAGGCCCTTCAGCGAGGAGCGCGGGTAGTAGACCATTTGCGTCTTGCCGGTCATCCAGATGCGGTAGCCGGCCTGGCGGAGCCGATAGTCGAGTTCGGCATCCTCATTGTGGCTGAAGGTTTCGTCATAGCCGCCGACCGCGGTGAAGGCCGATATCCGTATCAGTGCGTGGTGGCCATGATCGACCCATTCCCCCGCCGAAAGATGCCGGTGCTTGGAGCCGCCGGTGCCGAGCCTGGAGTTCTGCGCCGCTGCCGCTGCTTTCTGAACCATGCCGCTGCCGCTGGTCAGCATTGAGACGACGACCGAATCCGCACCGGTGGCTTGCGCTTCTTCGACCAGCCGGTCGCAATAATCCGCTGGATAGCCGCCATGCGCGTCGATGCGAATGAGATAGTCGACGCCTTCCCCGAACCTGGCGACGGCGAGATTGATTGCCGCGCTCTGCAAGCGCTTTTCATTGTGCAGCAGGATCACCCGCTGATCTTTTGCGGCGATGTCCGCGACGATCGTCCTGGTGCCGTCCGTGCTGCCGCCATCGGCAACGATGATCACGGCGCCCAGCCTCTCGGCCGCAGGGCGGAGCTCTCGAAGCAACGCGCCGATATGGGCCGCTTCGTTCAGGCACGGAACCACGATCATGCAGGATGGAATTTCGGTTTGCGTCATCGGCAGTCCTTCTATGCCAATGCTTCGGCAGCATATGGACCGGGAGCCGCAGTCAGCCCGCGGAGCTTTTCGACGAGCGCCCGGCAATCGGCGCGGTCGTAGCTCCAGATGCGCGGATTGCGGGCGAGAACACGCGCCCTCAATGTCCCGAACCGATGCTGCTCCATCGTGCCGACGGCGGCTTCGAGCGCCTCGGGCGTGGCTTCTGGCAAAAGAACCCCTATGCCTTGCCGGTCGAGGAACCGGCCGGTTTCGGTGGCTCCCATCGAAATCGGCACGGCTCCGAAGCGGCAGCCCTCATAGAGCCGATTGGGCAGCAGCCATTCGGAGTTCAGGCCCTGCTCAAAAAAGTCGATGGCCCAGGAAAAGTGGACCTCGCGATAGATCGCCGCCATATCCTCGGGATTGCGATAGGGCCCGCCAAACGAGAGCCAGGGTTCCGATTCGACGAAACCGTGGAAATCGGGAAATTCGGACAGCGCCGGGCGCCCCCTGAGGACGATTTCAAAGCGGCCGTCGAGGCGGCGCGAAAATTCGGCCAGAAGCTCCAGGGAGCGACGGCAGCGAAGCGCCCCGAACCAGCCGATCCGCCAAGGCGGCGCTACGGGGTTCTCCGGCGCCGCGCGGTCATCCAGCGAGGCCGCGGCTGGCTCGAAATACTTGTTTTCGAGCAGTTCGACCGGGGCGGCAATCTGTCCGAACGGCTTGAAATAGTTGGCGATGAAGGCCGGAGAGCTGGTCACCAGAAGCTTCACATCCCTGGCCAGGAAGCGTTCTGCGCCGCGCATCGCCCAGCCCAGCGGATCGTCGCGAAGCAGCAGGCGATGGATATCCAGGCACTCGTAGACGATCGGCACCGTTGCCTGGAAAGCCGACCTGGCGCGGCGGGCAAGCGCCAGCATTTCCAGATTGCGCGCGATAATGAGGTCGGGCCGTGGCATTGAGCCCAGCTTCGAGCCGGTCGAGACGACTGCCTTCATGATCGCGGCCAGACGTTGGGCGAATCGGCCATCACGAGTCGGGCCGAGATCGATCGGCTGCAAGCCCTCGACATCAGCAACTGCGCTTGCCGTACGACGAAAGCCCGCCAGCGTAACCTGGGCGCCGCCTGCCTTGAGCATTATGATCCGCCGGCGCACTGCCGGGTCGGAGACGTCGTGTACCAAGTACAAGACATGCAGCATGAAAACTCGACCGCTGTTGGCCCGCCCGCGACAATGCTAGTACAGCTCTTGCTGCATCGCAACATTTTTGGTTGCAGCGTAGCAAAGATCCCCGTTTTTTGTTGCACTGCAAAATCGATGGGTTAATCTCGCTCTGCTTGGGCCACATGGACCGCGCGTTGGCCTGCCATCGGGCTGCGCGCCAATAATCACGACGCGAGGACCATCCTTGGCGTGCAGCATTTTCGGCCAACCCGCCTGCAATCCGCCCCTTCGCACCCGTCGATGGAAGCACGGGACTACTCACGAAATGAGGTCATTCCATGAAGATCGCGGTTGAAAACACCGTCTGCCTGAATACCGGGGATGCAGCGATTCTCCTGGCGATCCGCCATGTTTTCAAGACGATCGTGCAAGACGATATCCAGTTCTACGTCTTCGACAGCCAGCCGGAGGTGGCGGCGAGGCTCTACACGAAGAAAGAGTATCCTGATCTCGAATTCCACAAGCTGCTGTCGGAATCGCTGTTCCGCTACAAATACGGCAGCGGGCTGAAGAACCTGTTCAAGCCGATCTACAATCGGCTCGTCCTCAATGCCCTGCGGCGGTTCGGCATCCGCGGCGTTCTCGGGCGTTTGTTCAGCTCAAGCAATCGCCGTGGTCTCGAGATCTACAAAGACGCCGACCTCGTGGTCACGACAGGCGGAACCTATCTTGTCGAGACTTACAATCTGGAACGGCGACTCAATCAATTCCGGATCGACGCGATTCTGGGCAAGGACCCCGTCTTCTTCACGCAATCGCTCGGCCCGTTCAACAAAAGTTACAATCGCCAGGAGTTGAGCCCAATCTTCGATCGGAGCCCGCTCATCCTGCTGCGCGACGAACGTTCGCGAGGCCACATTGTGGACATGGTGAAAGACCCCGGCAAATGCCACGTCGTGGCCGACGCCGTCTTTGCCCTGGCCGACACCGACAGGATCGGAAAAATTCTGGCCTCCGGCCAGTCGGCGACCGTCACCGGCCGCGTCGCCATTTCCGTCCGTCACTGGAACTATGTCAGCGACGGCGAGGGCGGCATGCGCCGCTACATCGACTCGATCCGCGCGATCGCGACCATCCTGGTCAGGGACCACGCCAAGGAGGTCACCTTCGTCTCCACCTGCCAGGGCGTGCCGGAATACGCCCATGATGATTCCAAGACGGCGCGGGCTATCGTTGCCGAACTCGATCCGGAGATCGCCAAGCATGTCAGCGTGGACGCTTCGTTCCACACGCCGGAGCAACTGATGGCACTGGTGAAAGGCTTCGACTTCGTTGTCGCAACGCGCATGCACATGATGATCATGTCGCTCTGCGTCGGCACGCCGGTGCTGCCGATCGCCTATGAATTCAAGACCAAGGAACTCGCCAAGCGGATCGGCGTCGCCGACCTGCTGCTCGACATCGACACGGTGACGCCCGAGGAAGCGAGCGAGAAGCTCGGCAGACTTACCGCCAATCTCGACCTCTATCGCAGGACGAGCCTTCAGGCAGTGCTTGAGGAGCATGCGTCGGCGATGTCGGCAGGTGAGCTTTTGAGGCCGGTGATTGCCGGCCTAGCGGGCGTTGCGCATGGCGCTGGAAAGCGTGGTGAACAGGGCGCTGCGCGACTGGCGAAGGGCAAGCATGAGGACCAGGCCGATCGAATAATTGAGGGCAACCGCCAGGACCACCGCGAGCAGGTCTGACTGGCCGGTCAGCGATGCCGGCAACTCGCGGTACACGGACCAGGCAAGCAGCGACGACGCGATGAAAAGTCCCTGCATGACCAGGAAGTCGGCTGCGGTCACCGGGCCGACCCGGTGGACAAGAACGGCAAGCACCGGGACGCGCAGCACATAGCCGCTGATCGCATAGGCCGCCGCGACACCGACGGCGCCCCAGTGCAGGCCGATGATGAAGGCGGCGACCGTCGTCAGCGACGAGTAGATGCCCCAGTGGAACATGGTCTTGGTCTTGCCCTGGCAGATGAAGATC
The DNA here is from genome assembly GCF_040320005.1 of Mesorhizobium sp. M0816. NCBI lineage: Bacteria > Pseudomonadati > Pseudomonadota > Alphaproteobacteria > Hyphomicrobiales > Phyllobacteriaceae > Mesorhizobium > Mesorhizobium sp. M0816. The sequence continues at coordinate 362,396 of NZ_JAMYOT010000002.1, forward strand.
CAGCCGGTGGTGCTCGAGACGGACTGGATCAGGCTGGCGATGCCCAGCCAGGCGAAGATCGGCGCCACCGCTGTCCAGCGCTCGCCGAAGAGAAGCCCGACGACCTGGTCCGACGTCAGCGTCAGCGCCGCGATGCCGGGCATAGTGATGGCCGCCAGCATCCAATTGGTTCGCACATAGATGTCGCGAAACCGCGCCTTGTCCTCATGGATGCGGCTCAGCAGCGGCACCATCACGCGTGTCAGCGGCTGGTTGATGTTCTGCAGCGGAAACAGCAGGAGCTTGTAGGCGCGGTCATAATAGCCGAGCTCGATCGCGCCCGAATATTTTCCGATCAGGATGTTGTCGAGATTGCGCGAGAAGAAGTTGGCCAGATTGAAGCCGGTCAGATTGGCGCCGAAGGACAATATGTCGGTATCGACCTTCAGGTCCGGCCGCGACGGCGTCCAGCGCGCCACCTGCCATGCCGCGGCCAGCGCGACAACAGCCGATACCGCAGGGCCGATGACCAGCGACCAGTAGCCCAGCCCCGCATAGGCGGCGATTGCGGTAGTCGCAAGTCCGGCAGCAGCGGTTATCACGTCGTTCAGCGCGAGCTGGCCAAAGCGCAAGTGACGGTTCATCAGCGCCAGCGGCACCGCGGCGAGGCTGCCAAGCAGCAGCGGCAAGGCAGAGCCGATGGTGATCCCGACCATGCGTTGATCGCCATAGAAGGCAGCGATGGCGGGCGCCAGGCATGCAACCACCACGGCACTGCCCAGCCCCACCAGCGCACTGATCCAGAATACCTGGTTGAGCTGCTCGGTGCTGATATCCTTGCGCTGGACCACGGCCTGCTGCAGGCCAAGGTTTTGAAGCAGCCCGACAAAGGCCACGATCGGCCCGACGGAAGCCACCAGGCCGAAATCCTCGGGCACGAGCAGACGCGCAAGCACGATGACGGAGAGAAACTGGATCGCCATCTTGAAGCCTTGCGCGCCGATCGTCACCACGCCGCCGCGCAGGGCGACGCGACCGAACTGGGGGGGCGGGTTGGCGTTCATGCCGGCTGCCTGGCTTCGGCCAGCTGGGCAACGATCTGCGCAAAACGTTCGTTGAGTACGTCCGCGTTGAAATCCTGCTCGATCTTGCGGCGCGCCGCACGTGCGATGCGCTCGCATTTGTCCGGGTTCTCGGCCACCCAGACAAGCTTGCGGGCCAACGCCGCAACGTCTCGCTCCGGTGCGAGGAAGCCTGTCTCCTGATCCTCGATCAGTTCGGGAATGCCCGAGTGATAGGTGCTGACGACGATCAGCCCGGCGGCCATAGCCTCCATCAGCGCCACCGGAATACCCTCGAGATCGCCGTCTCGCGCGGCAACGCTGGGCAGCAGGAATACGTGGGCATCGCGCAGGCACTGCTTGACCTCGGCGTGCGGACGCGGCCCGAGGAAAGTCACCCGGTCGGCAATGCCGAGATTTGCGGCGAGCTTCTTCAACTCTTCCAGCAATTCGCCGCCGCCAATCACCGAATAGACCCAGTCGCGCCGCGGCAGGCTGGCGAGGGCGCGAAGGGCGAATTCGATGCCCTTCTTTTCGGTCAGCCGGCAGACCGAGATGAAGGACAGCGTGTCCCGGTCCCAGGAACGCCAATGGTAGCCGATCTCACCGAGCCGCACGCCCATATGGTGAACCATGACTTGCGCCGGGGGTGCTCCGACGCCGATCAGGGCGTCGCGGAAAAACGCGTTCACCGGGAGCTGGAGAACGCCCTTGTCGAAGACAACCTTGTAGCGCGTGAGCGTGTTGTCATGCAGCGGTTCGCCGACATCGCGGCCGTGGAATATGGTCACCAGCGGAGCGGAAATCCGGCCTCGTTTCATGGCGCGGGCGACGCGCATGCCGTTATTGCCGAAATGCGCGACGATCACATCGGCGTTCTGCAATTTGCGCGCAAAAGCGATGTCGATAGCGGTCGAGAGCTTATCCCAGAACCTGCCCGACCATCTCCTGAGCGTCGGGCGAAAGCGCCCCAGCCCGCCCCACCAGCAGACGACCTTGCCAGGGAGAGCCTGCCAGCGGCGATCGTCGATGTTGCTGTCCTTGCCGAAGGACGTCTCGTTGCAGACGACGCCGACTTGCATGCCGCGCTCGAGGCACCCTTCTATCTGGTCGAGGACGAAGGTCTCCGACAAAGAGGGGAACTTATCAACTACGAAGCAAATCTTCATCGGATGGACGATCTTTCGAGGCCGGTCGGCGATCTGCTCGCGCGGATGAGGGCTGACGCCCGTCGCCACCGTGCGAGGCGCCTCAAGCGTCTGGTGTTGTGCGTGTCTTTGTCCCAAGGCAGCTCCCACCCCGGTCAGGCGCGAGAGCCGGCTTTTGGGCAACGTGCATGGCTTTGGACGAAATGCATCAGGCGGCACGCTCCAGCGCGCCTTGCCTGGCGCGGTCGAGAACGCCGAGAAAAGTCGCGAACTGGCTGTCGGGGTTCATTTGGGGCCGCTCCGAAAACAGCTGCGCCGCCGCCGACAGCCGATCGTACTCGGCCTTGTCGCTCCATAGTCGCCTGACCGCGGCGACCCAGTCGTCGAGCGGTGCATCATAGTCGAGCACCACGCCGCCGGCGCCAATCGCTTCCGGCAGGCCGCCGCGACGGGACCCGACGACTGGAATGCCGCTGCAATGGGCCTCGGATGCCACCCGCCCCCAGGCTTCTTCCCATTTGCTGGGCGCCAGCAGAATCTTGGTGCGGCCATAGACGGTCTTCATGTCGCTGGTGCGGCTTTCCAGCCTGACGTTGCGCAGCGGGGCGATGATCTGTTCGATCTGCGCCCGATGGTCGTCGTCGAGCTTCCAGCTTTCGACGAACAGGAACGGAATTTCTGGGCATTGGCCGGCGATGCGCACGGCGAGTTCGAACCCTTTTTCATTGTAAGGATTGATCAGCGTGACGAATTCACCGGTGGTCGGCGTGCTGTAGAGCCCGGGATTGATGGTCGGCGGGATCACGGTCGAATCGATGCCGAACCTTTCCTTATAGGTGCGCGCAGTGAATTCGGAGTTGGCGATATAAAGCGCCGAATGCAATTCGCGCAGGTCGCCGGCCAGTTCGTGGAATTCGACGTTCCGCAGATAGACCACCAGCGGCACGCCGAGCGCCTGCAGCGCCTTTCCGATCGGCACCGATTTGTGGCACTGCACGACGGCGACATCGGGATCGAGCCGTTCGACCGCGAAGCGCGCCGCCTCCCAGGGAAACCATGCCCGCACGACCGGATAGCCGGGATAGCTGTCGATGACCGCTCGCTGGCGAAGCAGCTTCATCTTGGCGCGCGCCTTGAAGCCGAACATGCCGTCACCGAACAGCGCCGCCAGAACCGAGGCGTCATGACCGTGCTCGCGCAGCTGCTCGACCAGATGATGCGTGCTCGACTGAACGCCACCGCTGAACTGCGGCGTGTAGCCGTTGCCGCCCGCAAACAGAACTTTCATGGACCTGGCTCCTTGCTGGACCGCCCTAGCGTCACGCCGCCATTCTGCCGATGCTGTGGTATTCGATGCCGTGGCGGGCGATGACCTTGGGGTCGTAGAGATTGCGTCCGTCGAAGATGACGGGCGTGGTCAGCGCGTTCTTCAGCGCATCGAAAGACGGCGCGCTGAAGCTTTTCCACTCGGTCACGATCAAGAGCGCATCGGCGCCTCGCAGCGCGGCCTCCTTGGTGCCGCACAGTTGCAGGTCGTCGCGCAGCCCGTAGATCGCCTGGCATTCCTGCATCGCCTCCGGATCATAGGCCTGCACATTGGCACCAGCGGCCCAGAGCGCTTCCATCAGCGTGCGGGCCGGGGCCTCGCGCATGTCGTCGGTATTGGGTTTGAAGGCCAAGCCCCACAGCGCAAATGTCTTGCCTTTGAGATTGCCCTTGAAATAGCGGTCCACCTTCTCGAACAGGACCGACTTCTGCTGGTTGTTGCGCTCCTCGACGGCACGCAGCAGCTTGGCGTCGAACTTGACGGCCTCGGCGGTCTTGATCAGGGCACGCACATCCTTCGGGAAGCATGAGCCGCCATAGCCGAGGCCCGGATAGATGAAGTGGTAGCCGATCCGCGGGTCGCTGCCGATGCCCTTGCGGACCTCCTCGATGTCGGCACCCAGTTGCTCGGCTAGGTTGGCCATTTCGTTCATGAAGCTGATCTTGGTCGCCAGCATGCAATTGGCCGCATATTTGGTGAACTCGGCACTGCGCACGTCCATCACGATCATCTTTTCGTGGTTGCGGTTGAAAGGCGCGTAGAGCTCGCGCATCACCGCCTCGGTGTCCTCGTTGCTGGTGCCGACGATGATGCGGTCGGGCTTCATGCAGTCGCTCACAGCGGACCCTTCCTTGAGGAATTCCGGATTGGAGGCGACGTCGAAAGCCAGATCCTCGCGCCCGCGCGCCTTCAGCGTTGCGGCGATCCTGGCCTTTATCCTTTCGCAGGTGCCGACGGGCACGGTCGACTTGCCGACGACGATCTTGGGCTCGTCCATCTCACGGCCGATGGCCTCGGCGACGGCCAGCACATATTTGAGGTCTGCCGAACCATCCTCGCCCGGCGGCGTGCCGACGGCGATCATCTGAATCTGGCCATGCTTGATCGCCGCGGCGGCGTCGGTGGTGAACTTGATGCGGCCGGCGGCATGGTTCTCCTTGACCATATTTTCGAGCCCGGGCTCGAAGATCGGGACATGGCCCTGGTTGAGCCGTTCGACCTTTTTTGCATCGATGTCGACACAGACCACCTGATGGCCGACTTCGGCAAGCACCGCCGCCTGTACAAGACCGACATAGCCGATTCCAAAGACAGTCAAATTCATTCGGTTTCATTCCTGTTCAAGGCTTCGGGCCTGTTCGAGCTTCGGTTTTCCGACCACCTTCGGCCCGGCCGGTTCAGATGCGCTTCTAGTTTGTGTTGCATGCCAGCGATTCGGGGAATTGGCAGGGCTGGCCAAGTGCGGTGAATGCAACGCGATCCACCTGCATGGTGAGCTTGCGGCCGGGATCGGAGAACGGCCCCATCCAGCCCTTCATCGTATCGCTGCCCCACAGGCTGAAATAAATCCTTTGCGAATGGGTGGGCAGCTTCGCCGGATCGGTGATCTCGTGGACAAGCTTGCCGTTGACGTACCAGCGCAGCCGGTCCTTTTCCCAGACGAAGGCGTAGTCGTTGAAGGCCTTGTCGGTGCCGCCAGCGACGTCGACCAGTTTCTCGTTCTTGCCTTTGCCGGCTATGTAGGCGTTGACCTGAACCTTGGACGTGTCCTTGGTCAGCACCTCGAAGTCGATTTCATCATGCGGCTGCTTGTCGGCATCGCCGACGAAGCTGAAGAATGCCGCGTTGACGCCGGAGCCCGTGTCGGTCTTCATCCGCGCCTCGTAAGTGCCGTAGCCGAAGCGCTGCTTGGTCTGGATCTCGGCGCAGGCGAATTCGCGATCCTTCAGCTTGCGCTTCTCGAAACCGAGCGTCAGCATGCCGTCGGAAAGCCCGATCAGGCTTTTGGACCAGGTGCAGTTCTGATGCTTGCCGTTCGTCCAGCCGTCGGAAATGTACCAGCGCGCGCGACTGAGGCTGGTGAAATCATCGACAAAGGACGGCGCGGTTGGGAGATCCTGGGCGCGCACGGGGACCAGGCCCGCAACCATGCTGCCGAGAACGACCAGCAGAAACGCGCCGTCTGAACGGAGCCGCTGCAGCTTGCCTGGGATCGGGCGCGTGAACGGGGTGCCGCGGGTTGCCGGGGCGGACGTGCTTTTAGGATCTGTATTCATATCAAACTCACCTTGTGCTGTGCGCCCCCAAAGCGATCGTTCGAACCGTGACGAAACAACCTGATCTTGACCTCTGTCGCTCCCAAGCTCCGTGTTGTGCCTAAAACCATTGCGCCGACCCGGAGTGTTCGCTCAGCCTGTGCCGGAATCGGCGGGCTTCACAAAATCGGTCCTTATGTCGGGACCGTTCTGCCGCTTCTCCTCGAAGAGTTCATCCAGCGAATGACGGAGATCCTTCATCATCTGCATCTGGCGCGACAGCGCTGCGATGCGCCGCTCGCAATTCAGGATCGACCTGGTCAGTTCGCCGACTTCGGAAGACCTGCGAGAGGAGACCGCTCCGTTCTCCATCGCCTCGACCAGAAAGGCGGCATTGGTAGCCGTCGTCCTGTAGCGGTTCTCAAGGCCGCTCTTCTCCGCCTCGACTTCGGCCGAGATCTGGTCCAGCAGCTTTGCCAACCGATCGAGGCGCGAGGTGTCGGTCTGCGTGTCGCGCGCCGGATCTCTCGATCGGAAGCGAAAGATCGAGGCCATGCAGTCAGCGCCCCATCATCGTCGAGCTGGTGAACGGCCTTAGTGCCCGTCCACATTCAAAAGACATTTCTTGCATCGTCCAGCTCCTCCGACAGGGTATGTCTCGGGCCAGTTCGGTTGGCCGTCCAAAATTGCTGCACCGCAACATAGATTGCCATTCCCTGCGCGGATAGGCAACCACCTAGATCGTAAACTCATGAATCTCGTTGAAACGGTCCGAGCCGACCGAAGGGTAAGGGAGTAGCTACCGCCGTCGCACGTTGACGGGCCTAGCTTTCGCTGGCCGTGCTGGTTCCGGCCATGAGGAAGCGCAGCGGCGGCACATGCTGACGCTTCGCGGCGAGGCCGGCGCGGCGAAACAGCGCATCCAGCTTATCGGAGGCGACGCCGCGGACGACGGCTGTGAGGTTGGACGAGCCGGCCAAGGCGTAGGCCGCGGCCGGCGCCAGCCCGCGCTCAGCCTTCACGTCTAAAAACTTCCGCAACCGGTATTTGTCGCGGATGTGCCGCTCGTGCCTTCTCAGCGCAGCCTTCGATGCCTCCGGCAAACTGTCGATCGCAAGCAGTGCCAGGTCGGCATCGGCCAGATGCTTCAGGTCCTGGGTCTTGTGCCGTCCGCTCAGCGAATCGGCGCGCACGATCGCGCCGTAGCCACAGGATTTGATGACCTTGAAGCGCGCGCCATGGGCAACCGCGCGCGCATAGAGTTCATAGTCTTCACCCAGGCGCAGCTTCTCGTCGTAGCGCAGCCCATGCCGATCGAGAAAGGCGCGGCTGATCACTGGCTTGAGGAAGCCCAGTTCCCCGCGTTGCACACGGCGCCTGGAGATGTTGGCGTCGATGAAACCCTCGAAATCGAGGAATTCCGGCTCGGGCGAGAACGGTGGAGCAACGATTTTCGAAACGTCGGTTGCCGCGTCATCCCTGACAAGCATGATGTTGTCTGCGGCGAAATCCCAATCGGTGCTGGCGAACAGTCGGTGAAACCTGCCTTCGAAAAAGAAATCATCAGCGTCCAGAATGCTGATGAACGGCGACCTGGAACCGGCTATCGCGGCGTTGCGTGCAAAGGATGGGCCGCGATTGACGTCGAAGCGGATGACGGAAAGGCGGCCCGTGCCGTCGCCGGCCGCGTGGGCGACTTTCGCGGTATCGTCGGTAGACGCGTCGTCGACGACGACAACTTCCGCAACCTCAGGCTCGCGTAATGCCGATGCAATGGCAGCCGGGATTGTCCGCGCCGCATTGCGGGCGGCGATGATCACGCAGACCTGGAATGATGTCATGGACATGCCTCTCGATTGCAGAAGTCGTTGCGGATTTCCTCGCCCCGTCCGCTCAATGCCCCACCGCCCATTCTGAAATGCATCGGCCCAAACGCATATGCTGCAAGTGCGAAGCAAGCATCGCCAAAATCATCGGCGCCGTCCAGTTTTTCATTTTGCTGGGTGTCATGGCCCGGTTGGGCAGGCGGCGAGCCTCAATCGGGATGGCTCCAGAAATGCGCCGCTTGGCAGAGCCGTTCCTACACGCTCCATCAGAGCGCTCGACTGGCAGAAACCAGTTGCTGATCCTCGCCGACCGGACGGCGGCGGGGCGGAGCGAGCGCGTCGAGGCCCGCAGTGTCGTCGAGGCCCGCAGTGTCAAGGAATTGAAAGAACAGGAATGCCGACTGCCGGTGTTGTTGAGGCGAGCAATTCGTCAGAGGACCGGCGAGCTTAACCACAGGTCACATGGACATCGCAGACCGCGGCCAGGCCCGAAATCAGTGAAGGCCTCTCCTGGCGCTGAGTTTCTCGCCTTCGGCCGCTTCGTTCGAACTCAGCTTTCGTTCAGCGTCGCGAATTTTGTCGGCCGGGGTCGGGGCATTTCTGGCGACCATGGCAAAGACCAGCAGAAAATAACCCAGTTGGATGACTATGGCACAGCCGATGACGCGAAACAGCGTCGTACCGAGCGAGGCGCCGCCCAAATAGGACCAGACGATCACGATCGCCAGCGCAAAACACATTCCGATAATGAACTTTGGCAGTGACATACCCGATAGCCCATCAACCGGCTCGGGAAAAAATGTCGACAAGCCCACCCCGAGCACCTCCCTTAAACTCTGCGAGCTTATTTAGGTTGCCCGCTTCTGGCCGGTTGCTTCCGGCCTAGCCCAATCTGTCCATAGTCCGACAGAAACAATTTGCAACTCTATTGAGCCGCGCAATAGGCGGCAAGGGCAGCTGCGGAATAATTTTGAACGAATCCTCGGGATCGACTCTGCCATGGTGCAATGCACACATTGGCATCACCACTGATTGCCGGATATCGACCAGCTCCAGTAAGATTTACAATATTGACTAGTAATTTGTCATAACATCAGTCGTTTCTTTGAAATTCTAAATGACGGCGAAGCTCCACTGCAGGGTATAAAGAGCGATTCGCCTAAAATCAGCCCCAAAATTGGACTAGCTTTTCCAAAATTGCCCATAATCTGTCTCTTTTGTGACATAAAGGCGAAATTTTGTGCAGGACGAGTTTATTATTTAGTCAGTTCATGACGCGACTATTACAGCCGTCTGGGAAATTGTGTGTTGCGCTGCAACATTTTTTTGGTATCGTGCGGTAAACCATCCGTTCAACGTATGGAGTTTACGCATGAGGGACGTAGCCAAGCCGGCCGACGCGGATTTTTCGCAGGCCGGCGTCGATTTTCCGCCACCGATTGGCGGCCTGCTCAAACGCAGCTTCGATATTGCCGGTTCGCTGATCGGCCTGGTCGCTCTCAGCCCGCTGTTCGTGATGATAGCGCTGCTTGTCAGGTTTTCCGATGGCGGGCCGATTTTCTATGGTCACAGCCGGATCGGCCGCGGAGGACGGATTTTTCCGTGCCTCAAGTTCCGCACCATGGTTCCAGACGGCGAGCGGGTGCTTGCTGCCTATCTCGCCGCGAATCCGGAGGCCAACGCCGAATGGATAGCGACCCGCAAGTTGAAGAACGACCCGCGGATCACGCGCGTCGGAGCGGTGCTGAGGAAGCTCAGCCTCGATGAGTTGCCGCAGATCATCAACATCCTGCAGGGGGATATGAGCCTGGTCGGGCCTCGTCCCGTGGTGCGCGATGAGCTGGAGATCTATGGCAATTCGGCCGTCTATTACCTGAAATCGCGCCCCGGCCTCACCGGGCTCTGGCAGGTCAGCGGACGCAACGATGTTTCGTATGACAGCCGCGTCGCATTCGACAGGCACTATGTCGAGAACTGGTCGATGTTCGAAGACATCCGCATCATCATCAAGACCGTACCTGCGGTCTGGATGTCGCGAGGCTGCTACTGACGGCCGCTTGCTGGCCGTGCATCGAGGAGCGACTGTCCAGAATTCGGGCCCAGAACTCAGGCCCCTAACTCAGGCATCGGCAGCTCATCGGGCGGGGCAAACCAGATCGGAAACGCTCAGTTGAAAGCAGATATAATCGATATCTTTTGCACCGGCATTCTCTCCAGACGCATGCGGCGAGTACGGCTTTTGACGACTTGCCTTACAATGGCCACCGGCCTGACGCTGTCGCTAGCCCTGCCACAGTTTGCCTTCGCCGACGACTATCGCCTAGGAGCACAGGACAAGCTGACCATCCGCGTGGCGGAATGGCAGACCGTCGAAGGCACGTTCCGTGACTGGTCGGCCATCAATGGAGAATACACGGTCGGCCCCGCTGGAACCTTGTCGGTTCCCTTCGTCGGCGAGATGCCCGCATCCGGCAAGACGACTTCGGAGATCGCGGCATCGCTCGGTGAGGCGCTGCAGCGCAAGCTCGCTCTGGCCGACAAGCCGGAGGCTTCCGTCGAAATGGCGCAGTACCGGCCATTCTACATCTCTGGCGAGGTGCAATCGCCCGGCCAGTATCCTTGTGTGCCTGGGTTGTCCGTGCTGAAAGCGATGAGCATTGCCGGCGGAGCCCGGCGGAACCCGGAGAGCGGACAGCGCTACGACCGCGACCTGATCAATGCCAAGGGCAATTTCGACGTACTACAAGACCAATTGGTCAGGCTGACCGTCAAGCGCGCCCGCATCGAAGCGGAACTAGCGGACAAGCCGACATTCGTGGTGCCGAAAGAGGTGGCCGACGATCCGAAGCTGCCCAGCATCGTTGCCGATGAGACGGCGATCCTGGCGGCCGACCAGAAGAAACTCAAGCTGCGCTTGCAGGCGCTCGACGATTTGAAGGCGCTGCTGCAGAGCGAGATCGATTCGCTGCAGAAAAAGATCGTCAACCAGCAGAAGCAGGTCGATCTGGCGAAGGAGCAGCTCAACGGCATCGGCTCGCTGGCGCAAAAGGGCCTGGTCGTCAACACGCGGGTTTTGAACTCGCAGCAAACCATCGCCGACCTTGAGGGCCAGATCCTGGATTACGAAACGGCGATTCTCACGGCCAAGCAGTCGATCAGCAAGGCCACCCAGGACGCCATCGATCTGGAGAACACCCAGAACTCCAGCCTCGCGACCGACCGGCAACAGACGGAAGCCGATCTCAACGAGGTGACGCTGAAGCTGAATATGGAAAAGGCCTTGATGTCCGAAGCCTTGTCGGGCAGCCCCATGCCGCAATTCTACGGCAACAACGAACCAGCGGCCTTGTCATTTTCCCTGGTGCGGGTGGTCGACAGCAAGACCAGCGAAATCACCGCCGATGAAGACACGCCGGTGCTGCCAGGGGACGTGATCAAGGTCAAACCGGCGCCCCTGGCCATCCAGTAGCTTCTTTCCACCGGAGCAAAGCACCAACCCCGCAGGCAGCGGTCTGCGGGGTTTTTGCGTTTGGGATGTTATGGGTCAGAAAACAAGGCGGCCTTCGGGCAACGAACCGCCTGGATCCGCCCGCTCTAGCCTCGCACGGCGTCCGGTTCCTCGAGATGGTTCACGGCGCTCCACCGGGAAGGAGCGACGGCCGGCACCCTCACCAGCTTGAAGTAGCTGTAGTACAGCAGGAACGATCCCATGATGTAGGGATTGAGGGTCTCGACCTCGACGAAGGATCGGATGAACAGAAGCACCATGACGCCGGCAAGAATCACGGAGTCGGCTTGCCATGTCCTGAATATCAGCGCCGAGACGTGACCCCAGAGCGTGCGCAGGATGATCAGCGAAAGCAGTGTCGCGCCGACGAAGCCGAGTTCCACCAAGGTCTCGATGTAGGTGTTGTGGAAGTGGAAGCCGCTTCGCGCGGCGATATAGAATTCGTTCCACAGCCGCTCGGCCTCGGAGAAGCCCTGCACCCAATAAGCCGCGTAGCCGACGCCGAGGATGGGCGATTGCTGCGCGGCATTCCAGCCCTGTTGCCAGAGGTAGGTTCGTCCGGTGAGCGTCGAATCCTTGCCGAAAAGGCCAAGGACAACGTCCATCAGCCCGAGATTCAGCGCAATCACGGTGCAGGCGACCAGCCCGCCCGCACCGATTATGAAAATCACCCGGCGATGGCGGAGCGAAAGCAGCTTGCCGATGGAAAGCAGGGCGACCAGAGCGAGAACCGCCGGGGTCGACGCCATCGAAGTGGCCGAATGCGACACGACCAGCAGATAGCCCGACAGAAGGACGATCGGTACAATCAACAAAAAGCTTATGCGTCCGCGCCTGAGAAAGGCGAGGTAGACAACGCAGAAATAAATGCCGAGCGATGCGACAAAGCCGATCTGGTTCTTGGAGCTGAAAGCGCCGACGAAATTATACGTCCCGTCGAGAACGTCGTAGGAATAACTTGCGACCTTGAGCGAGTAGAGCAGGACGACGAAAATCCCGATCAGGGCGCCTATGGTCAAGGTCCGGACGCTGACGGTGCGCGCGGCAATGTAGGCGCAGGCGATATGGGAGCAATATTGGACGGCCGTTCTTGCCGTGGTGCCGGGAGCCGCCGACCAGAACACCGAGAAGCAGACATAGGTTGCAAAGGCCAGCGGAAGCCAGGCGCTGGAAGCGTGCCTTAATATCTTGCGGTAGTCGACCAGGATGAGCGGTAGCCAGACCGCATAATAAGCCAGGATCATGGCCTGGCCGAAAATGGTCGAGTAGGAGAACGCCCAGATCGAGACGGCAACGGCAAAGCTGCCATAGACCGTGTTCTTGTCCGGATCGATCAACAGAGATTTTGGAATCTTCATCTCGATAGCGGTTTTCCGTCCTTGCAGCTCAATGCCGATTTCATGGGCCGCTCGTGGGCCGATTCGTCGGATCGATGGGAGCCTCGCCTGCAGGCGCTCGCATTGTGCAGTGCAATATAACCCATCCGGCGCCGCCTGTCACCCGGATGCCAACCGGGCGCGTCGTTCCAGCCGTTCTCTCCATACCGGGCGAGACGATTTGGCCAGAAGGCAGTGCCGTACAATTGACCGGTGCTGGCCCATCATAAGCTGTTCTGAGGTTGCAAGTCCGCGCTTGAACTTGTCCTCCGTTGACTTCACATTCGCCGCCGATTGGGAGGAAGACCACATGCCGATGAGTTTCGCGGGACGATTTGCCGGACGATCTGCTGTTATCACCGGCGGCGCCTCAGGCATCGGCCTGGCCGTCGCGCAAAGGATCACTGACGAAGGCGGGCGTGTTTCGGTCTGGGATCGCGATGCCGCCCAGATCGAGCAGGCCAAGGCCATTGTTCCAGGCCTGCACAGCGTCACCTTAGACGTCGCCGACCCCATAGCGGTCGAAGCCGCCGCCGGAGAGACGATCGAAGCGCTTGGCGCGGTCGATGTCCTTGTCACCAGTGCTGCCATCACCGGGCCGAACATGACGACCTGGGAGTATTCGGTGGAGGATTGGCGCCGGGTCACCGACATCAACATCAACGGAGTCTTCTTCTGCAACAAGGCGCTGGTCCCGCATATGCTCGAACGCAATTACGGCAGGATCATCAACATCGCCTCGATTGCCGGCAAGGAAGGTAACCCGAACGCCTCGGCCTACAGCACCTCGAAGGCGGCGGTGATCGGCATGACCAAATCGCTCGGCAAGGAACTGGCCAAGACCAAAGTAACGGTGAACTGCGTCACGCCGGCGGCCGTGCGCACCGCGATCTTCCAGCAGATGAGCCAGCAACACATCGACTTCATGCTGTCCAAAATACCGATGGCGCGGTTCGGCGAGGTCGAGGAGGTGGCGGCGCTGATTTGCTGGATCGCGTCCGAGGAATGCTCGTTCACGACGGCGGCCGTCTTCGACGTCTCCGGCGGCCGGGCGACCTACTGAGGCGGGGCCGGACGCAAACCGCCCGACCGGATCGCGGCGCCTCAGTCGTGAAGCTCCCGCGAGATCGGCGGGCCGATCGAAAAGTCGCTGAATGTCACTTCGAAGCCCTCGCGCTGCGGCGAACAGCACATCATGCCGACATCGACCGTTTTCGACGGGGGGAAATAGGCAAGCCGCACCGGTTTCCAGTGCTTGCCAGATGCGTCGCGATACTGGACGCGGATCGTCTCGGCATGGCGGGTCAGGCGGATCCTGACCCCGCCGGGGTCGGCGGGAATGCTGGCCAGCGACCAGTCGGAGGCATCGTTGGTGACGACGACGGAAAAATACATCAGCCCGTCGGTGTATTCGATGCCGGCCTTGATCCAGCGCGTCTCGCTCAGGCGGACCATAAGCCCGGCCTGATCGTAAAGCACCTCATAGTGCCCCTTGACCGTGACTTCGGCGCTGAAATCGCCCTCGACCTCACGATAGAGGAAATGGCCATTGTCGCGCCAGAAGCCGTAGAACGTCTCGCGCCAGAAGTCGGTCTCCTTGCCGGTCCGTACATGCACCGTATTGTTGCCGAAGGCGTGGTGCGGCGGCGGATTGAGCCAGGTCAGGTCCGTATTCTCAGATGTCATCGATTTGCTCGCCTGCCTGGCTGGTCTGCCGCCTTTTCTTAGCCGGCAAACGTGTAAGCGGTCTTCACCATGGTGTAGAACTCTGCGGCATAGCGGCCCTGCTCGCGCGGGCCGTAGCTCGATCCCTTGCGCCCGCCGAAAGGCACGTGGAAGTCGACGCCGGCCGTCGGCAGGTTGACCATGACCATGCCGGCTTCCGAATTGCGCTTGAAGTGCGTGGCATGCTTGAGGCTCGAGGTGCAGATGCCGGACGTCAGCCCGAACGGCGTGTCGTTGGCCACCGCCAGCGCCTCGTCATAATCCTTGACGCGGATGACGTTGGCGACCGGGCCGAAAATCTCCTCGCGCGAGATGCGCATGGCGTTGGTGGTTTCGGTGAACAGCGCAGGCTGCAAATAGAAGCCGCGGGTTTCGCGATCGAGCCGCTCGCCGCCGAAGGCGAGATCGGCACCTTCCTGACGTCCGATGGCGATATAGTCCTCGTCCTGTTTGAGCTGGCTCTGGTCGACAACCGGCCCGATCTGCGTCTTGGCATCGAGAGCGTCGCCGACGACCAACTTGGCCATGCGGTCCTTGAGCGCCTCGACGAAGCGGTCGTGGATGCCGTCCGTCACCACCAGGCGGGACGACGCCGTGCAGCGCTGGCCGGTCGAGAAGTAGGCACCGTTGATTGCGCATTCGACGGCGACGGCAAGGTCGGCATCGTCGAGCACGACAAGCGGGTTCTTGCCGCCCATTTCGAGCTGGAACTTGCGCATGTGCTCGACGCTGGCGGCGGCGACGCGCTTGCCGGTGCCGACCGAGCCGGTGAAGGTGATGGCGTTGAGGTCGGGGCTATCGAGCATCGCCTGGCCGACCACCGAACCTTTGCCCATGACCAGGTTGAGCACGCCCTTGGGCAGGCCGGCGCGGTGCAGGATGTCGACAATAGTCCAGGCGCTCTCCGGAACGAGTTCCGCCGGCTTGAAGACGATGGTGTTGCCGTAGGCCAGCGCCGGAGCGATTTTCCAAGCCGGGATGGCGATCGGGAAATTCCATGGCGTGATGATGCCGACGACACCGACCGCTTCGCGGGTGATCTCGACGCCGACGCCGGGCCGCACGCTCGGCACCAGCTCGCCCGACAGGCGCAGCGTCTCGCCGGCGAAGAAGTCGAATATCTGGGCGGCCCGCACAGTCTCGCCGATGCCCTCGACCAGCGTCTTGCCTTCCTCGCGCGCCAACGCCTGGCCGATTTCATCTTTCCGCGCGGTGATCTCGTCCGACGTCTTCCTCAGCACCGCATGGCGTGCCAGCAGGCCCGATCGGGACCATGCCGGAAATGCCGCTTTCGCCGCCGCGATGGCCTGCCGGGCGTGCTCCGCGCCCCCCGATGCATATTCGCCGACCACGTCGTCGAGATTGGACGGGTTGATGTTGCGGGAGCCGGCATCGCCTACCCACTCGCCATCGATGAGGTTCTTTCGAAACGGGATCATGTTGCTGTCTTCCTTGTCGTCCTTCGATCGCCGTCTATCTGGACCACCGACCGACGCACCGCAAGGCCGAAGAAGGCAAACTTCTCCTTCTCGACAGGCATGTGATAGGTGTCGGGGGCGGGAAAAGACGATTCTGGTGTGATGCGACGCGGATCGCACGGGAGGTAAAGTATCATGTCCGACAGCGCCTTGCCGCTGGTGATCAGCGCACCCGAACCGCGCACGCTCGACCTGATCTTCACGCCGGCTGCGCTGGCGAAATTTCGATCGAAATACCGCATCGTCGAAACATCGCCCGAAGATGTCGCAGCCTTGCCGGCTGATGTGCTTGCCGAAACCCGCTACATCGTCGGCCAGCCGCCGATCACGCCGGAGACGCTGGAGAAAATGAAGGCGCTGCGCTGCGTCTTCAATGTCGAGAGCAACCTTATCGACAACATGCCGTACGAGGCGCTGTTTTCGCGCGGCATCCATGTCGTCACCACCGGGCTGGTGTTTGCCGAGCCGGTGGCCGAGCTCGGCCTTGCCATGGCGCTCAACCTCGCCCGCGGCATCGTCGACGCCGATCTCGCTTTCCGTCACGGCAAGGAGCTGTGGGGCGGCGACGGCAACCGGACGGCGCGGCTTCTTTCCGGCGCGGATGTCGGCATTATCGGCTTCGGCGATCTTGGCCGTGCGCTCAACCGGCTGCTGTCAGGCTTTCGCACGCGGACAAAAGTCTTCGACCCGTGGCTGCCGCCGTCGATCCTTATCGAAAACGGCGTCGAGCCGGCCTCTCTCGACGACGTTCTGTCGAACAGCGATTTCATCTTCGTCGTCGCTTCGGTGACCAGCGAAAACCAGGGTTTCCTTGGTGCCGAGGCGTTTGCCAGGATGCGCAAGGGAGCCGCTTTCATCCTGCTCAGCCGAGCCGGCGTGGTCGATTTCCCGGCACTGATGGACGCCGTCCGCAGCGGCCATATCGTCGCCGCCAGCGATGTTTTTCCTGAGGAGCCTCTGGCCCAGGATCACCCGGTCCGTACATTGCCGGGGTTCCTGCGCTCCGCCCACCGGGCCGGCGCGCTTGACATCGCCTTCAAGCGGATGGGCGACATGGTGCTGGAAGACATGGACCTGATCGACCGCGGCCTGCCGCCGATGCGTTCGAAGCGGGCCGAGCGTGAGACCGTTTCGCGAATGCGTTCGAAGCCGGTCGACAAGAATTAAGCCGCCTGCCGACGGTCGCACATGCTCAGACGGTGAAGGACCAAAACAGGCAGGCCAGTGTCGCTGCGGCGAAGACGACGAAGAACAGGCTTCTCAACAAGATGTTGCGGCGCAGCTCGTTGATGAACAGATGGCACCCGACGACGGCTGCGACAAACAGGAAGCGCCAGTTCAGCAGTGCGGAGAGCACATCGCGCTGACCGAAAGCAAATCTCGCGGCGAGACATCCAACGATGAGCGCAAACAACACGATGACCGTCCAGAAGATCGCATCGGCGGCATGTGTCAGGACGATGCCAGCGAGCCTGATCGGCAGAACCATCATCAGCAGTGCGCTGAAAAAATAGATCGCCGCGAGCGGAATGAACGTCCCCGCATCGGCGACGTCGCTCAAGCGCTTGGCGCCGATCGCGCCATAGGGATAGCCATGCCTGGCCACCGCCAGGCTGAGCGCCATCAGCAAGGCCGTCAGCACGGCGGCAAGCGCGAATGAGGTCAGGGCTTTGCTCATGGGGCTCCCGTTCCGAGCGAATCGAAGTCAGAACGTTGGTAGCCCATGGTTTGTAAATTGCTAGTAAGCTCATGCAGCGGCGCGGCAGAGTTCCTCCGCGCATCACTCCGCAGCTTGCAGACGCCGCCCGTCGATAATGGTCTTGATCTCGGCGCGGCAAGAGCCGCAATTGGTGCCGGCGTGAAGGACGGCGCCGATTGCCGCGACGCTGGTACAGCCGCCGCGTACCGCTTCCGCGATCTGGTTGACACCGACCCCGAAACAGGCGCAGACGATGGCACCGCGGTCGACGCTGTTGCCGCCCGGCCGCCCGGCGACAATCGCCAACCGCGCCTGCCGATCGGCATGGTCAGCACCAAGTTGTTCGACCGCCCAGCCGCGCGACACCGCCACCGGGGTAGGCGCCAGATAGAGCGAGCCGACCAGCCGACTGCCCGCGAAACGGGCGAAGCGATGGTGCCCGCCGGCGATGTCGTGATAGGCGAGCGTCTCGCCTTCGAGGCCGAACAGCGAGGCGGCAAACCCGGTCCAGTCGCGGCTGTCCTGCAGCGCAATTTCGAGGCGCCAGCCGGCGGGGCAGCGGGCGAGGCTCCAATAATCGGCGTCGATCGAGGCGGGCCGTTCGGCAAGCACCGCGAAACCGAAGGCTGCGGCAGCGAAGCGTTCGAGGCGGGCGGCAACGTTCTTCGAGGCCGGCTGACCTGAAATCGCATCGGTCGTCGGCGGGACCAGTGCATCGACACGCGCGCGGGCGGAGATCTGATCGGTCCAGTGCATCGGAACGAATACAGAGCCTTGGCGTTGGCGCACCGTCACCAGCGCGCGGACCAGCACCTCGCCATGGCCAGTCGAGACGCGCACGATGTCGGCATCGCCGATACCATAGTGCTGCGCATCCGCCGGGTGGATTTCGACGAACGGTTCGGCCATGTGCTGCGACAGGCGCGGGCTCTTGCCGGTCCGCGTCATGGTGTGCCAATGGTCGCGGACGCGCCCGGTGTTGAGGACGAGCGGGTAGTCCGGGTTGGTGCGGGTTTGTGCGGCTGGGCGGATGGCAATGAAGCGCGCCTTGCCGTCGGGCGTGTAGAAATTGCCGTTGGCGAAGAAGCGGGTGCTGGCTGAGCTATGTCCAGCCTGAACACCCCCCTCTGGCCTGCCGGCCATCTCCCCCTCAAGGGGGGAGATTGGCGGCTTTGCCGGCACCGCCTTTTCAGCAATGGCAACGATTGGCGAAACCGGTGGCGACATCCAATCTCTCCCCTTGAGGGGGAGATGGCCGGCAGGCCAGAGGGGGGTGCCTTGGCTCGGCGCTGGCCATTGGAATGGCGCCAACTCCTCATACGTCCGTGCATCAATCCCGGCGTACGCGCCTATATCAAAATCGCGAACGCCATCATTCTCGAAGCCCGACAGCGCCGCGTGCTCGGCGAAGATGTCGGCCGGCGACACATGCGAAAAAGCCTCGCCGAAGCCCATCCGCTTGGCGACTTCAGCGATGATCCACCAATCTGGCCTTGCCTCGCCGGGCCTGGCCAAAAAAGCCCGCTGGCGCGAGATGCGGCGCTCCGAATTGGTGACGGTGCCATCCTTTTCGCCCCATGCGGTGGCCGGCAGCCGGACATGGGCGTGGCGGACCGTGTCGGTCTCGCCCAGCACGTCCGAGACCACAACAAACGGGCAGGCCCTGATCGCCGCCTCGACGGCATCGGCGTCCGGCATCGAATCGACCGGGTTGGTGGCCATGATCCACAGCGCCTTGATGCGTCCGTCGGCCACCGCTTGGAACATCTCGACCGCTTTCAGGCCGGGTTTTTCGGCGACGGTTGGGGCATTCCAGAAGCGCTGCACGCGTTCGCGGTGCTCGGGGTTTTCGATCTCCATGTGGGCGGCCAGCATGTTGGCCATGCCGCCGACCTCACGGCCGCCCATGGCGTTGGGCTGGCCGGTCACCGAGAACGGCCCGGCGCCGGGCTTGCCTATGCGGCCGGTGGCTAGATGGCAGTTGATGATGGCGTTGACCTTGTCGGTGCCCGAAGACGACTGGTTCACGCCCTGGCTGTAGACGGTCACCGTCTTCGCCGTCGCGGCAAACAGGCTGTAGAAGCGGGCCAGTTCGTCCTCACTGAGACCCGTGGCAGCCGCGATGCCGGCAAGATCGAGCGCCGAGGCGGCGAAAAGCGCTTGCCCGAAGCCGGTCGTGTGCGCCGTGATATAGGTGCGGTCCAGCGCGTTGTGCTGGCCGAGATAGGCGAGCAGCCCGGTGAACAAAGCGACGTCGCCATCGGGCGCGATCGCCAGATGCATGTCGGCGATGTCTGAGGTCATCGTGCGGCGAGGGTCGATCAGCACCACCTTCATCTCGGGCCGCTTTTCCCGGGCAGCGGCAATGCGCTGGTAGAGTACCGGATGGCACCAGGCGAGATTGGAGCCGACCAGCACGATCAGGTCGGCAAGTTCCAGATCCTCGTAATTTCCCGGAACGGTGTCCGAGCCAAAGGCGCGGCGGTGGCCGGCGACCGACGAGGCCATGCACAGGCGCGAATTGGTGTCGATATTGGCCGAGCCGATAAAGCCTTTCATCAGCTTGTTGGCGACGTAATAGTCCTCGGTCAGCAACTGGCCGGAAACATAAAAGGCGACCGAACCGGGGCCGTGTTCGGCAATGGTTTGCGAGAAGGTCGAAGCGACAAGGTCGAGCGCTTCGTCCCAGTCGGTGCGGCGACCGCGGATCTCCGGGTATAGCAACCTGCCGTCGAGGTCGATGGTCTCAGCCAGCGCCGAGCCTTTGGAGCAGAGCCGGCCGAAATTCGCCGGGTGGTCCGGGTCGCCACGAACGGTTAGTTCACCGTCCGCGGCGACCTTCGCCAGCACGCCGCAACCCACCCCGCAATAGGGGCAGGTGGTCCTCACCTCGCGCGCTTCATCAATCTGCATGGTTCACGCCGCGCGGCTGGCCAGCGCTTCCAGCGCAATGAACAGCCGCTCGCCGTCGATCCGCACCGCAATGGTGCGCACCGCGCCCTCGTCCGCGCCGAGCGCCTTGCCTGTCTCCAGCGAGATCACCCAATTGTGCAAGGGACAGGTCACCGCCGTGCCATGGACGATGCCCTGGCTGAGCGGCCCACCTTTGTGCGGGCAATGGTCGTCGATGGCGAAGACTTGATCGTCGGCCGTGCGGAAGACGGCGATCTTGCCTTCGGGCGTGGCGACGCAGCGCGCGCCGCGACGCGGAATGTCCGAGAGCGTGCCTATCGATACCCAGTTCATGTGGCTATTCCTCTTTTGCGCGTGTTCTTGTCCGAAAACGCATTCCACTTTTCGGGAACACGCGCCTACTCCGCCGCCTGGGCAAAGCCGACCGAAGCCATCGGCCGGAATTCATGCTTGTCCTTGCCGGAAGCACGTTCCGACCATGGGTCGACCTGGGCGAATTTCTGCGAAAAGACGAAGCGGTCGAAATAGGCTTTGCGCTTCTCGCCATCGTCCATGATCTGACGCTTGATCTCAGCTATGCCGACGCGCTTGGCCCATTTGTAGATACGCTCGAGATAGCGGCCCTGCTCGCGATACATCTGCGTCAACGCCACGATATGCTCCAGCGCCTCGTCCTCGGTCTTGACCAGGCCGAGCACTTCGGTGCCCTTGATGTCGAGACCGGCGGCGCCGGCGAAATGGATCTCGTAGCCGCTATCGACGCAGATCACGCCGACATCCTTGCAGGTCGCCTCGGCACAGTTTCGCGGGCAGCCCGACACCGCCATCTTGACCTTGGCCGGGGTCCACGAGCCCCACATGAATTTTTCGATACGGATGCCCAAGCCGGTCGAATCCTGCGTGCCGAAGCGGCACCAGTCCGAGCCGACGCAGGTCTTCACCGTGCGCAGTCCCTTGGCGTAGGCGTGGCCGGAGACGAAGCCAGCCTGGCCGAGATCGGCCCATACCGCCGGCAGGTCTTCCTTGCGGATGCCGAGCATGTCGATGCGCTGGCCGCCGGTGACCTTGACCATCGGGATCTCGAACTTGTCGACGACGTCGGCGATCGCGCGCAATTCGGCGGCGTTGGTGACGCCACCCCACATGCGCGGCACTACCGAATAGGTGCCGTCCTTTTGGATGTTGGCGTGGACGCGCTCGTTGATGAAGCGCGACTGGTAATCGTCGGCGTATTCGTCGGGCCAGTCGCAGACGAGATAATAGTTGAGCGCCGGCCGGCATTTGGCGCAGCCGCAGGAGGTCTTCCACTCCAGTTCCTGCATGACGGCGGGAATGGTCTTCAAGCCCTTGGCCTTGATCAGCCGGCGGACCTCGTCATGGCCAAGCGCGGTGCAGCTGCACATCGGCTGGACCGCCGCGGGGTTGTATTTGTCGCCGATGGTCAGCACCATCAGCTTTTCGACCAGCCCGGTGCAGGAGCCGCAGGACGCCGACGCCTTGGTGTGGGCGCGCACGTCGTCGAGCGAGGTCAAGCCCCTGGCCGTGATCGCGCCGGTGATCTTTCCCTTGCATACGCCGTTGCAACCGCAGATTTCCGCATCATCCGGCAAGGCTGCAACGGCCGCCATAGGGTCCAGTGGGGCGCCTCCCTGGTAGGACTGGCCGAAGATGAGCGTATCGCGCATCTCGGATATGTCGGTCTGCTTCTTCTTGAGGTCGTTGAACCAGGCGCCGTCCGCCGTCTCGCCATAGAGCACGGTGCCGATGATGCGGTCGTCCTTGAGTACCAGGCGCTTGTAGACGCCGGCCGCGGCATCGCGCAGCACGATCTCCTGGCGGTCATCGCCCTCGGCGAAGTCGCCGAGCGAGAACAGCTCGATGCCGGTGACCTTGAGCTTGGTCGGCGTGTCCATGTGGACGAAAGCCGCCGCCTCATTGCCGGCCAGATGGCTGGCGGCGACGCGCGCCATCTCGTAAAGCGGCGCGACCAGCCCGTAGACCTGGCCGTTGACCTCGGCGCATTCGCCGATTGCGTAGATATCGGGATCGTTGCTGCGCATGCCGGCGTCGACGACGATGCCGCGATTGACCGCAATGCCGGCTTCCTTCGCCAGCGCCGCATTCGGCCTGATGCCCACCGCCATGACGACGAGCGTTGCGGGAATGACTGTGCCGTCGGCAAGCTCCACCCGCTCCACCTTGCCGTTGCCGGTGATCGCCTGGGTGTTGGCCTTGGTGATGACCTTGATGCCGCGCTGCTCGACGGCGCGCTGCAGGAGATATCCGGCGGCCGGATCGAGCTGACGCTCCATCAGCGTCGGCATGACGTGCAGCACGGTGACGTCCATCCCTTGCGCGTTCAGACCCGCAGCCGCTTCCAGGCCGAGCAGGCCGCCGCCGATGACCACCGCCTTGGCCCGCGACTGGGCGGCAAGCATCATCGCCCGGACGTCATCGAGATCGCGATACGTGAGCACGCCGGGCAGATCATGGCCTGGCACCGGAATGATAAACGGCACCGAGCCGGTGGCGATGACGAGCTTGTCGTAGGGCTCGGTCACGCCATGATCGGAGGTGACGGTCTTTGCCTGCCGGTCGATGGCGACGATCTTGTGGCCCTTGTAGAGGGTGATGCCGTGCTTGATGTACCAGCCGTCGCCATGGATGATGATCTCCTCATAGGCCTTTTCGCCCGACAGAACCGGCGAGAGCATGATGCGGTCGTAGTTCACGCGCGGCTCGGCGTTGAAGATGGTGACCTGGTAGCGCCCAGGCGCCTTTTCCAGGAGGTGCTCCAGCATGCGCCCGGGGGCCATGCCGTTGCCAATGATAACGAGTTTCTCGGTCATGTCCTGATCCACTCCGGTCTCACTCAGCCGCGTAGGAAAGGCCTGAAGCTTCGTCAGACGCCGTGCGCTCCATCCGCCGGATGGAAGAATGCATCCAGGCAAAGCAGGTGGCGACGATGACGAAGAGCAGCATGAAGCAGCTCGACCAGACGCCGGTGAGGTCGTTGAGCACGCCGAAGGCGATTGGCAGGATAAAGCCGCCGAGCCCGCCAATCATGCCGACAACGCCGCCGACCGCGCCGACACTCTGCGGATAGTAAGCCGGGATGTGCTTGTAGACGGCGGCCTTGCCGAGGCTCATGAAGAAGCCGAGCACACAGGCAACGGCTATGAAGGCCAGCGGGCCGATCTCGAAATGGAAGGCGATCGGCCCGCTGATACCGCGCACGACGTAGTCTGCCGAGGGGAGAGACAGAACGAGAGTCGCGACGGCACTGACAGCGAAGGTGCAGTAGAGCACGGTCCGGGCGCCGATCCGGTCGGAAAGCACGCCGCCATAGGCGCGGAAAATACTTGCCGGAATTGAATAGGCCGCCCCGATCATGCCGGCGGTCGCAAGCCCGAAGCCGTAGACGCCGATCAGGTAGCGGGGCAGCCACAGCGAGAGCGCCACGAATGCACCGAAGGCGAAGAAATAATAGAAGGCGAAGCGCCAGACCTGCAGGTTCTTGAGCGGCGCGAATTCCTGCAAGAAGCTTCTCGCGGGCGCTGCCTTGCCGGCGCGGCGCTCGCGGATGACTGGATCGTCGCCGGTCGTGAACCAGAAGACGGCGGCCATGACGACGAGTGCTGCCGCCCAGATCAGCGCGACCGACTGCCAGCCCCAGGAGAGAAGCACGAACGGTGCCAGGAACTTGGTGACCGCGGCGCCGACATTGCCGACACCGAAAATGCCAAGCGCCGTACCCTGCTTGCCGGCCGGGAAGAAGCGCGAGACATAGGCGACACCGACGGCGAAGGAACCGCCGGCGAGCCCAACGCCTAGTGCGGCGACCAGCATCTGCCCGTAGGTGTGCGCAAAAGCGAGCAGAAAGGTCGCGACCGCCGCCGCAAGCATGGTCGCGGTGTATACCAGCCGTCCGCCAAAACGGTCGGTCCAGACACCGAGCACCATACGCACGAGCGAGCCGGTGAGGATCGGCGTGCCGACGAGCAGGCCGAACTCCGTCTC
This sequence comes from Mesorhizobium sp. M0816, assembly GCF_040320005.1. NCBI lineage: Bacteria > Pseudomonadati > Pseudomonadota > Alphaproteobacteria > Hyphomicrobiales > Phyllobacteriaceae > Mesorhizobium > Mesorhizobium sp. M0816. The sequence goes on from NZ_JAMYOT010000002.1 coordinate 386,711, forward strand.
GTTCAGCCCCAGCTCCTGCTTTATGCGCACGCCGATGATTGAAAAGATCGTCCACACCGCGAAGCAGACGGTGAAGGCGATGGTGGACATGGCAAGCGCCTGCCGGGGAGCGCTGTCCTGGCTGGGCGCGGCTGGGAGATTTGCGGTCATTTTCTGGCTCCGGTTTGCGGCGTGGGAGGCACCGCCCTTGTCTGTTCGTTCGCGACTGTCAGCGGCGCAGCATCGGCGAACTGGTTGAAACCGACCTTTGCGCGGTCACTTCGAGACCCTTGCCGTCAGTCTTGGCGCCGGCGGGAAAGAGGAGGAGCGCGGCGGTGAACAGCGCCGCCGTCAGCGCGCTGACGGCCAGAAAATCGCGGCGCGTGAAGTCCGCGAGGGAAGCGCCAGTTCCAATCCGTTTCGTCATCGTCGTCTCCGGTTGGGCGCCGCTTGGGACCAGCGCCGTCGATTGCGTCAAAACAAAAAAGCCGCCGGCCAGGTCTTCGCGTCCGGGGTTCCGGGAGCGCGTGTGGACCTGAGCGGCAGCTTTGCCTGTGGCGCCCGCCATTGGACGCCGTTTCACTTGGCCCTTGCGGACCCTACATTTTGGAAAGCAGGAAGCGTGCCAATTCGACAGCGCTCTTAATTATCGAATGAAATCAATATGAACCGCAGCCGCGCGACTTTTGACCAAGCTCGGCAGCGGATCAAAGATTAGTCAAAATGCCTTGCACAGCAGCATAATATTTGTGCAATGCGGTAGATTGCCCATTGCCGATGCAGATTGCCAATGATGATGACGAGTTTTCCCGTTATGGCCTTACTCCGCGGCTTCGACGAAGCGGTGGCGTTCGTAGAGGAATTTCAGCACCGCCTCGCGGCAGCGCAGGAAGGTGCGGTCGGAGGAAAGCTCGATGCGCCGGCGCGGCCGGGCCAGCGGCACGGCAAGAACCTCGCCGATGGTGGCCGCCGGGCCGTTGGTCATCATGACGATGCGGTCGGACAACAGCACCGCCTCGTCGACATCATGGGTGATCATGATCGTCGTCGAGCCGAGCCTCGAATGGATATCCATCACCGCGTCCTGCAGATGCGCGCGCGTCAGCGCGTCGAGCGCCCCGAACGGCTCGTCGAGCAGCAGGATCTTCGGCTCCATGGCCAGCGCCCGGGCGATGCCGACGCGCTGCTTCATGCCGCCCGAAATCTCGGCCGGACGTTTGTCCTTGGCATGCGCCATCTGAACGAGATCGAGATTGCGGATGATCCATTCATGCCGCTCGGCCCGGCTCTTGCTCCGGCCAAAGACCTTCGTGACTGCCAAATTGATGTTTTCGTAGACGGTGAGCCATGGCAGCAGGCTGTGGTCCTGGAACACCACGGCGCGTTCCGGGCCGGGACTATCGACCTCCTTGTCATCCAACAGAACCGCGCCGGCCGAGACCTTGGTCAGGCCGGCGATCAGGTTGAGCAAGGTCGACTTGCCGCAGCCGGAATGGCCGATGATCGAGACGAATTCGCCTTTGTCGATGGTCAGCCGGATGTCCTTCAGCACGTCGCTGACCTGGCTGCCGCGGGCGAAGGATTTGTCGATATGGTCGAGTTTCAGATAGGCCGTCATCGTCCCTCTCCTCACTTTGCCGTTGTGCCGCGGGTGACGAAGGCGCCGACCGCCGCGACCAGGCGGTCGAGGCAGAAACCGGTGACGCCGATATAGGCGAGCGCGACAATGATGTCGGGCAGCCGCGACGAGTTCCAGGCATCCCAGATGAAGAAGCCGATGCCGACGCCGCCGGTCAGCATTTCGGCGGCGACGATGGCCAGCCACGACAGGCCGATGCCGATGCGCAGGCCGGTGAAGATGTAAGGTGCCGCGGCCGGCACCATGATCTTCACGAAGAATTCGAGCTGGTTGAGCCTGAGGATGCGGGAGACGTTGCGATAGTCCTCTGGAATGTTACGGACGCCGACGGCGGTGTTGATGATCACCGGCCAGATCGAGGTGATGAAGATGACGAAGATCGCCGACGGGCTGGAATCGCGGAACGCCGCCAGCGACAGCGGCAGCCAGGCGAGCGGCGGTACCGTGCGCAGGATCTGGAACACCGGATCGAGACCGCGCATCGCCCAGATCGACTGGCCAACCAGCGCGCCGAGCGCGACGCCAACGACAGCCGCAAGGCCAAAGCCGATGGCGACGCGCTGCAGCGAGATCAGCACCCGCCAGGCGAGTCCAATGTCCTGCGGGCCATTGTTGAAGAACGGATGGGCGATCAGGTCATAGGCCTCGTTCCAAACTTGGCTTGGCGGTGGCAGGCTGGCTGTGGGCGACGAACAGGCGACCTGCCAGACGACGAGCATAATGGTGATGACGATGACCGGCGGCACCAGCGTGCTGGCCAGCTTGCCTGCGATCGCGGCCGGGTCGAAGCGGCGCCGCGCCCTGGCGGTGAAGGCGATGATTTCGGCGGGCTTGGCAGGCGCGGGGAACGGCTTCACCTTGCGGTCCTCGATGGCTTGGATAGACATTTCTCGAACGTTCCTTTGGCATTTGGCGACAAGCGGCGCCGTTGCGCTTGTGGCGACAAACGGCGCGAGCGCCGTTTGCACCGTTCAGGCCGATGCCTTGATCTTCAGGCTGTCGAGATAGGCGGACGGGTTCTCCGGATCGAAGACCTTGCCGTCGAAGAAGGTCTCGACGCCGCGCGATGAAGACGCCGGGATATCGGCCGCGGCGACACCAAGATCCTTGGCCGCTTCTCGCCACAGATCCTCGCGATTGACCTGGGCGACCAGCGCCTTGATGTCGGTGGTCGGCGCGAACTTGCCCCAGCGGATGTTTTCGGCGAGGAACCAGCTGTCGTGGCTCTTGAAGGGATAGGACACGCCGCCCTGCCAGAACTTCATGTAGAGATCGGTGCCGTTGGCGACGCGGCCATTGCCGTAATTGATGTCGCCCTTGAGGCGGCCGATGATGTCGGCAGTCGGCACGTTCATCCATTGCCGCTTGCCGATGATGGCGGCCATCTCGTCCTTGTTTTCCTTGGCTTCGCACCATTGCTGGGCTTCCATGACGGCCATCAGGATCGCCTTGGTGGAGTTCGGGTACTTGTCGATGAAGGCGGCGCGCAGGCCGAGCGCCTTTTCCGGATGGCCCTTCCACAGTTCGCCGGTGGTGGCGGCGGTGAAGCCGACGCCCTGGTGGACGAGCTGCTCGTTCCACGGCTCGCCGACACAGAACACGTCCATGTTGCCGACCTTCATGTTGGCGACCATCTGCGGCGGCGGCACGACGATGGTCGAGACGTCCTTGTCGGGATCGATGCCGCCGGCAGCCAGCCAGTAGCGCAGCCAAAGATCGTGCGTGCCGCCCGGGAAGGTCATGGCGGCCTTCACCTCCTTGCCTGCGGCCTTTTTCGCAGCGAAGGCGTCCTTCAGCTTGGAGGCGTCGAGGCCGACACCGGTGCCGGCATATTCCTGGGCGACAGAAATGCCCTGGCAGTCGTAGTTGAGCCGGGCCACGATCGCCATCGGCAGCGGCTGCTTGTTTTGAGTCACCTTGCCGGTGTGCATCAGATAAGGCATCGGCGTCAGGATATGGGCGCCGTCAATGCCGTTGGCTTCGCCGCCGAGCACCAGATTATCGCGCGTCGCCCCCCAGGAGGCCTGCTTGAGCACCTCGACGTCGGGCATGCCGAATTTCTTGAACAGGCCTTTCTCCTTGGCAATCATCAGCGGCGCCGCATCGGTCAGCGCTATGAAGCCGAGCTTGGCGCCGGTGACTTCCGGCGCGGCGGGCGCCGCATAGGCGCCGGAGGGCAGCAGCGCACGCGCCGCGGCCAGCGTTGCCGCGGTGGCCGCGCTGATCCTCAGGAAATCGCGGCGGCTGATCGCCGTTTGGGCGGAATGGCTATTGGTGCTTTTCGTCATCGTCATCTCCGGTTGGGCGCGGCTTGGGATCGGCGCCGTCGATTGCGTGTTCGACCAAAACAAAAAAGCCGCCGGCCAGGCCGCGCGCGTCCGTCCATCCGGGATCGCGTGTTGACCTGAGCGGCAGCGTTGCCTGTAGCGCCCGCCATTGGACGCCTATTCCGTGACCCGAGAAGAGTCTGCCTATTGCAACGCAGGAACCGTGCCAGTTTCGGAATGGATGACAAACATCAACGAGATCAACGACATGCCAAAATCGTCGGCGCGCCGGCCCGCTGGGCGAGCAAGCCAAAGATTGTTCATTAGCGCAGTTGCACGCACATTTTTTGTGCAGCGCACAAGAATGCCGCCGAAATGATCAGACTTCGGCGCGCGCCAATTTCTGGCCGGCAATGTAGGCGTCGATCTCGTCGGGATCGAAGATCTGGCCATCGAAGAAACCATCGGGACCGAGCACCAGGCTTGCCCCCGCCGAACCGACCGGAGTCGCGGCCTTCAGCGCGCCCTCGACCTTGGCATTGGCACCGGGAAGCGCTACGCCAAGCGGCTTCAACGCCGAGCGGTAGAGATCGGGGCGGTAGCAGTCGCGGGCAATAGCGAGGTTTTCCGGCGTGTGCGCGACATGCCCCCAGCGCACCATCTGCGTGTAGAACCACAGCGCATGGCTCTTCCACGGGAAGTTCGCCGCCTTGTTGAAGGGCAGAAAGAAGTCGCCGACACTCAGTTCGGCGCCGCCGCCGAGCGCCAGATGCCCGCTGAGGATCGGCATCTGCAGCGCCGGCGCAAGCCCGAGGAAGGCCGGCTGCGCCATAAGGGCCGCGAGTTCGTCACGGTTTGCCGGATCCTGGCACCAGCGCGCCGCGTGATGAAGCGCACGCAGCAGGGCTGAAAGCGCGTCCGGCTCTCTTTCCGCCCATGCCTTGCGCACGCCGACGACTTTCTCGGGGCTGGTCTTCCAGATGGCCGCCTTGACCGTGGCGATATGGCCGGTGCCCGCGACGACCGAGGCGCTGTTCCAGGGTTCGCCGACGCAGTAGCCGTCGATCCTGCCGGCGGCGAGTGCGTCGGCCATGAAGGGGGGCGGCACGATGACGATCTCGATTTCACGCGACGGGTCGATGCCACAGGCGGCGAGCCAGTAGCGCAATTCGTAATTGTGCCCGGAGTGCGGATGGACGACGGCGAAGCGAAGCGGATCGCCGCCGCCATTCGCCCGCTCACGAATCAGCGCTCCCAACGCCTTGCCGGCCCGCGCCGGATCGAGATCGGGTTGGGCGCCGTGCGCGGCCATGCCGGCCCAGACCGCGTTCGAAACCGTCACGCAATTGCCGCCGAGGCCGAGCGAAAACGGCACGACGGTATCGGAGGCGAGCGGCGTCAGCCCCAGATTGCAGGCGATCGGCATCGGCCCCAGCATGTGCGCCAGATCGAAATGGCCGATGGCGATGCGGTCGCGGATGTTGGCCCAGGATGTTTCCCGGTTGAGCGTCAGGTCGATGCCTTCACGCAGGGCGAAGCCGATTTCCTTCGCCGCGACAAGGACAGCGCTGTCGAAGAGCGGCATGAAGCCAGCATTGATCCGGTGCTCGGCCGCCATTCTCAACTCTCCTCGGGATCCAGCAGGCCTGCCGCCGTTACCAGGCTCTGGGCGATCTCGGCGATCTTGCGGTTCTGGTTCATGGCGGTCTTGCGCAGCAGCGTATACGCCGCGTCCTCCGACAGGCCGCGCGACTTCATCAGGATGCCCTTTGCGCGATCGATCACCTTGCGGCTTTCCAATTCGCTGCGGGCTTCTTCCAGTTCGCGCGCCATGCGCGAAAACGCATTGAAGCGGCTGATTGCCATGTCGAGGATCGGCTTGACCCGCTCCTGACGCAGGCCGTCGACGACATAGGCCGACACTCCGGCTTCCACCGCTGCTTCGATCGAAGCCTGATCCGAGCGGTCGACGAACATGGCGATCGGCCGCTTCACCAAGCGCGACAGCTGGAACATGTTTTCGAGCATGTCGCGATTGGGATTTTCGAGATCGATGACGATCACGTCGGGTTCGATCTCGGCTATCCGCCGCGCTATGCCGGCGACGTCATGGATGACCGTGACCTGCTGATGCCCGGCCTCCCGCAATCCCGCTTCGATTATCGAAGCGCGGATGTGGTTCTCATCGATCACCAGGACAGTGAGGGATTTGCGGATCATGCCGCATTTTGCGCAGGCGAGACGATTGTGCAATGCGGCATCGCGAGATTCACGGAAACAAAGCCGGCGTCCAGGCGCCGCCTGAGGAATTGGACGCGACGGCCAGCGTCGCGGCGGTGGTGCTGGGGCGGTCGGCGACAACGAACGGGCAACGCGCCTGTCCGGCGTACGCTGCTGGCAGGTGATCACCGCGCTCTACGTTATCTCGAGCGTGCTCGTCGGCACTGCACTACATCGGCCTGATCAAGGCCGTCGCTCGCCGACCCGCTGGTGCTGCCTTGGGTGGCCGCCGCCGTCGTCGGCGGCACCTCGATCTTCGGCGGCCGCGGCGGCTGCACCGGCACAATCAACGGCGCTGATCCCTACCGCGCTGACGACGCTGCTGACGATTTTGCAGATGCCGGAAGGGGCGTGGTGGATATTGTTTGGGTTAATCGTGCTGTTTGTGACGGCGGCCTATTTGCGGATTGTGGAGGAGAGATAGGGGGAAGCTGAGGCGGGGGCTGCTTTGACCCAATCACGACGCTCACTCCGGTCAGTGGTAACGTCCGGATTTGGCGCGCGATTCCGACCTCAGCGAACGAAGTTATGACACGCCATTCCAGTGTATGCTTGCTTCGCCAAATTGGGTGTGCGCTGCAATAGCAGCCCGAGACAGTCGCGCTTGCCGAAGGGGCTGTCGGCTTTGACGGGATTGGCGTAAGCTACAGTTAAGGGGGTGCACACATGCACCGCATCATCGCCATAGCGATCTTAGTTCTCGCGGCCGTGTTCAGCTCCGCGCGGGCGGAGGTGCTGATCGGCGTCTCGGCTGCGATGACGGGACGGCTCGCCTGGATCGGCGAGCAGGGACAGCGCGGCGCGGAGATGGCAGTGGCCGACGTCAACACGGCGGGCGGCGTGCTCGGCCAGAAGGTGAGGCTCATCTCGGTCGACGACTTCTGCGATCCCGAGCAAGCTGTGGCGGCCGCCAAGAAGCTGGTGGCTGACGGGGTCGTGCTCGTCGTCGGGCATTATTGCTCCGGGGCCTCGATCCCCGCATCAAAAGTGTACGAGGAGGCAGGCGTCGTTGAGATATCCCCAGGCTCGACCAATCCGCAGCTGACCGAACAGGGCCGTGCCAATGTCTTTCGCACCATTGGCCGCGACGACGCGCAAGGTTTCATCGCCGGCAACTACCTTGCCGATCGCTGGGGCAACAAGAAGATTGCGATCCTCCACGACAATTCGACCTATGGGAAGGGTCTCGCCGACGAGACCAGGAAGCAGCTGAACAAGCGGGGCGTGACTGAGGCCGTTTACGACGCATACATTCCCGGGAAGGACGACTATTCGGCCGAGGTCGCTACGTTGCAGACCGCCGGCGTCTCCGCCTTATATGTGGGTGGGTATCATGCCGAGGTTGCGCTGATTGCTCGCGCTGCACACGACAGTGGCTACACGGTTCAGCTCATATCCGGAGATGCTTTGGCGACCGAGGAATTTGCCCTGATCGCCGGCCCCGCGGCGGAGGGGACCCTCTTCACGTTCCCGGCGGACCCGAGGCGAAGCCCCGAAGCGGCCGCGGTCGTTGAGCAGTTCCGTGCGGAGAATTTCGAACCCGCGGGCTACACGCTGTTGAGCTACTGCGCGGTCCAGGTTTGGGCCCAGGCAGTCTCGAAGGCAGGTTCGCTGGAGCAGAAGGCCATCATTGCGGCACTGCACGAACAGGAATTCGACACCGTCATCGGCCGGGTCGATTTCGACGACAAGGGCGACCTCACGAAGCAGAGTTGGGTTTGGTACGTCTGGCGCGGCGGAGAGTACGTGCCGGTTGAATAGGGTTCGCTGATCGCCGGCGTGCCGGCTGAGATGTCTAGTCTGATGCAGACCAGTGTGGCCGGACTGTTCCGACTCGCCGAGCTTGAACGCCTCGGCATACGCGGCCGGCTGTTGCTCGCCTTTTTCGGGATCAGCGCCCTTGCGGTGCTGGCAACCGCTGCGGCGCTTTATGCCTTCCTCCAGGTTGGCGACGTCGTGGACCGAATTACCACGGATCGAGTGCCGTCGGCGCTCGCCTCCCTCCAGCTGTCGCGCCAGGCCGAACGGGTCGCTGCTGCCGCGCCATCGGTGCTGGCAGCGACAAGCAGGGCTCAGCACAGCGAGGTCTCGGCTGCCGTCGCGCTCGAGATGTCCCGCCTCGAGGCCCTGCGCACGGACCTCCGGGATGCCACGTTGGGCACAGTGCCTTTGGCCGAGATCGAGGAAGCCGCGATTGTTCTGAGGCGCAACCTGAAGGAGCTCGACTCTCTTGTTGTCGCCCGGCTCGACGTGGTCGCCCGCAAGGAGGAGCTCCTGAACCGCCTCGCCGCGACGACGACCGGAAGCCAGCGCCTTGTGGCCACCGGCATCCTAGTAATGGATTCCAGGCTCCCGCAATGGCGGGCGGTCGCGGCCGACACGTCGCTGTCGCCCGATCGACGCGCAGCGGCGATGGCCGACCTGGTCCAGGCGATTGCGGCTTACATTCCCCAGCAGAAGGCGCAGCTGGAGATCTCGGCGGTCAACGACGCGCTGGTGAAGGTCGCGAACGCGCCGACGCCGGGCGACCTGGCGTTGATCCTTTTTCCGCTACGCCGTTCGCTCACTGCTCTTGAAAAGGTTTCCACGGAGATCGACGAAAAGCTGCGGACCCGCTTCCGGCAGCGTGTTGACGAGTTCAGGGGTTTGACCGACGGCGAGGACAGCATCCCCAAGGTGCGGGAGGACGAGTTTGCTGTCCTGGCACAGGGCGAAAGGCTTCTGGCCGAGAACAATCGACTGTCGCGCAATCTCACCGCTGGCGTCGATCGCCTGGTCGCCACGGCAGATCAGGAGATCGCTGCGTCCGGTCGCGAAGCCGCGCTCGTCCAGCGCTACGGCACCGCGGTTGTACTCGGCTCCGCCTTTCTCAGCCTCCTGAGTTCGGTTCTGGTTGTCTGGCTCTATGTCGACCGCAGCCTCCTCGCCCGACTGGGGGCCGTGAGCCAAGGCATGCTCGCGATTGCGGGGGGCAATCTTCGTGCGCCGCTGCCAGCCGCGGGCAGCGACGAAATCGGGCGCATGGCCGAAGCGCTGAGACTCTTCCGGGATACTGCTGTCGAGGTCGAGGAAAAGAACCTGCGCGACGTTGCGGAAGCTCGTCAGCGGCTCATCGATGCCATCGAAAGCATCTCCGAAGGATTCGCTCTGTACGACTGGGAGGACCGGCTCGTCCTCAGCAACAGCCGCTACCGCGAATTGCTCTACACCGGTCTGGAGACCGAACTGACGCCCGGCACGACATTCGAGCAAATCATTCGCCGATCCGCTGAGCGCGGCTACATCAGGGACGCCGAGGGGCGGGTCGAGGAGTGGGTCGCCGAGCGCCTCTCGCGGCACCGCAACCCTGGCGAACCTTGGGTGCAGAGGCGAGGCGACGGGCGATGGGTCATGGTCAGCGAGCGGCGGATCAGCGCCGGCGGCACGGTCGCCGTCTATTCGGACATCACTGAGCTGAAGCAAAGGGAGGAGAACCTCGCCGAGAAATCCGTGGTTCTGGAGGCGCTTTCCAGCAAGCTGGCGAAGTATCTGGCGCCCCAGGTGTATCGCTCGATATTCACCGGCCGCCAGGAGGTCAGGATCGCCAGCCAGCGGAAGAAACTGACAATATGCTTCTCCGATATCGCCGGCTTTACCGAGACCACTGACAAAATGGAATCCGAGGATCTCACCCAACTCCTCAATCACTATCTGACGGAAATGTCGAAAATTGCTTCGGATCACGGCGCGACGATCGACAAATATGTCGGCGACGCGATCCTGATGTTTTTCGGCGATCCCGAGACTCGCGGCGTCAAGGAGGACGCGCTGGCTTGCGCGCAGATGGCACTTGCAATGCAAAAGCGGATTAGCGAGCTTGCCGAAGTCTGGCGGGACATGGGGATCGAAACACCGCTGCGCTGTCGCATCGGCATCCATACCGACTACTGCACCGTCGGTAACTTCGGCAGCGAGGACCGGATGGACTACACGATAATCGGCGGCGCCGTGAATCTCGCCTCGCGCCTGGAGCAGGAGGCGCCGCCGGGGGCCATCCTCATTTCCTACGAGACGTTTGCGCAAGTGAAGGACGCAATCGACTGTGAGGAACTGGGGCAAGTCCAGGTCAAGGGGATCGCCTATCCCGTCGCCACCTACCGCGTCATCGATCTGAAGGCCAATCTGGCGGCCGCTCGTCGTGCTGTTCGAACCGAGCTGCCGCACTTCAGGTTGGAACTTGAACCGGAGCTGATGTCCCCTGACGAGCGTGGCGATGCCGCCAATGCACTTCGAGACGCGCTGGATCGGCTTCGTCACAAGCCTGGGTAGTAGGGCTTGGTCCACAACGACCCCTCCCAATGGACACAAGGAGTGGGATGTGGGACGCCGCTCATTGGCGCTATCGATGCGAAGGCCGCAGAACGGTCGCGGTCAGTCTTCGAACTCGGGCGGAACGTCCGCATCGGAGCCGAGACTTAACATTCACGGCATCACTGGCAAGGTCCGGATATGGCGCAAAACAGACTTAGCCCCTGCCTGATGAGCGGTGCTTTCTCAGTGTGAGTTCGTCCCCCCATCACACCAAACTCCCCTGCTCCGCCTCCTCCGCATTGGGATCCCCCGGTGCCGTTGCCCAGGCGAGCTCCACCAGCGTCACCGTCCGCCGGCCGGCTCCGTCGAGCTGGCATACGATCAGCCCCTGCTCCTCGATATAGGTCAGCAGGCGCCGGGCGCGGCGCAGCGAGTGCGAGCCGTAGGCGCGGGCGATTGCCGCGTCGCTCGGGCAGGGCCAGCCCTCCTTGGCGGCGCGAGCGATCATCATGAACACGCCTTGCATGTCCTCGGGCAGCAGCGAGGCGCGCGCCGAGACGTCCTGCCAGGCGTCGTCGCCCGCCATGTCGGAGCCGAGGCCGGCGCGGGCGCGGGTCAGCATGCGGCGGAACTCGGGCAGGTCCGGCACGACCGAGGCGAGGCCCTCGATGCGGCAGCGGACCACGAACTCCTGATAAAGCACGCCGATGACCCGGAAGCCGGCATCGGGTTGCGCCAGCACGGCGCGCAGCACCCGGTCGACGCGCTCGCGCCGCTCCGCCAAATCCTCGGCGCTGATTTGCGCCTCCGCTGCTTCCGGGCGGATTTCCAGCGCCGCCGACTTCGCCGCCATCAGCTGATCGAGTAGATCCGGCGACGAGCGGCGCTGCGGCCGGACGGTTTCCGGCGGCGGGGCCGCCAGGATGATCGCACGGGCATCCTCCAACGCCGATTCCGGCAGCGGCATCAGGCGCGGGGTCGCGTTGCGCGGGCTTGTATCTGTCGGGCCGATGCGCAAGCCGAGCGGACGGCGCGACAGCGCCGGGCCGAGCGCCATGAATTGCCCGCGCTCGAGGTCGCGAAAGGCCTCGGCCTGGCGCCGCTCCATGCCGAGAAGGTCGGCGGCGCGCGCCATGTCGATATCGAGAAAAGTCCGGCCCATGAGGAAATTGGAAGCCTCGGCGGCGACGTTCTTGGCAAGCTTGGCCAGCCGCTGGGTGGCGATGATCCCGGCCAGCCCGCGTTTGCGGCCACGGCACATCAGATTGGTCATGGCGCCGAGCGAGAGCTTGCGCGCCTCGTCCGAAACCTCGCCGGCGACGGCCGGCGCGAACAGCTGCGCCTCGTCCACCACCACCAGCATCGGGTACCAGTGGTCGCGGGCGACCTCGAAAAGCCCGCCGAGGAAGGCGGCGGCGCGCCGCATCTGGTTCTCGGCGTCGAGCCCCTCGAGATTGAGCACCGTGGAGACGCGGTGGATGCGCGCCCGCTCGCCGGCGCTCTGCAGGCCGCGCTCGGTATGCTCCTCGGCGTCGATCACCAGATGGCCAAAACGGTCGCCCAGCGTCACGAAGTCGCCTTCGGGGTCGATGATGGTCTGCTGCACCCAGGGCGCGCTCTGCTCCAAGAGCCGGCGCAGCAGGTGGGACTTGCCGGAGCCCGAATTGCCCTGCACCAGAAGCCGCGTCGCCAGCAGTTCCTCAAGATCCAGCGCCGCCGGGGCGCCTGCGCTCGTCTGGCCCATCTCGATCGCAACGGTCATGTCTCGACTCTCCTTGCGGAGAGGGCTTATCAACCGCATCACAGCCCGTCGAGCGCGCCATGGCCGGCGCTCCGTGTTGCGCACAGGCTGGATGTCGCGGACGATCGAGGATACGGAACGTACCGTTTCGATTCGATAAGGCTTGTCTCTTCAGGTCGAAAACCGGTACCCGCCTTTCACCGGCTGGGCCTGCCTGGCTTTCTGCGAGCCGGCGCGCGCGGCCGCCGCAAGAATGCTCTCCATCAGGTCCTTTTCGCGCAGCGGTTTGCCGAGCAGCGGCACGTCGGGGGGCCGGTCGGCGATCGCGTCGGCATCGGCATATCCCGTTATCATCACCGCCGGCCAATCGGACCGCAGATTCCGGGCGAACCGAATGACCTCCAGGCCCGAGACGAGCGGCATGGCAAAATCGGTGACGATGACATCGAAATCGTACGGCGCCCGCTCGATCATCGCCAGCGCTTCGGCACCGCCCCCGGCACAGGTAACCGCAAAGCCGTGTTGGCGAAGCGATTGCGCCGTCAGTTCCCGTAGTACATTGCTGTCGTCGATCAGCAGGACCGATGGATAGTCCTCGCCGGCATTCCCGACGCTGTCGTCGGCATCGGACTTCTCGGCGATTTCCACCGGGCGCTCGATTGAACGCGGCAGCCAGAGCTGGACGGATGTTCCACTGCCGACGGTGCTTTCAATGCGAAGCGTGCCGCCCGATTGCTTGACGAAACCATGCACCGTGCTCAGACCGAGGCCAGTGCCTTTGCCGACCGGTTTTGTGGTGAAGAACGGTTCTACGACCTTGGCGAGAATGTCAGCCGGTATGCCCGACCCCGTGTCCTTGACCGTGACCACGACATAGTCGCCCGCCGAAATATCCTCGGCTGCACTGCCTAGCGTTCGATTTTGCGCCTCCACGATTATCGTGCCGCCGGACGGCATGGCATCGCGCGCGTTGAAGACCAGGTTCATCAGCGCGAGCTCCAGCTGGCTGGCATCGACATGCGCCGGCCACACAGTGTCGTCGACAAGCCAATCGAAACGGATCAGGCCGCCCAGGACCGGGGCCACCAACCCGTTCATTGTATCGCCGAGCGCGGCGAGGCGCACGGCCTGCGGCCGCAGCGTCTGGCGGCGCGAGAAGGCAAGCATGCGGTTGACGAGCTCGGCGCCTTGTTTTGCCGACCGGCGTGTCAGTTCCAGAACCTGCCTGGTCTGTCCGTCGAACTCGGCATGGCGCTCGAGCAATCCCAATCCGCTGAGAATTGCGGCAAGCAGATTGTTGAAATCATGCGCCAGGCCGCCGGTAAGCTTGCCGATCGCGTCGAGGCGCTGCGACTGCAGCAGCTGGTCCTCAAGCTCGCGCCGCTCGGTAACGTCCAGCAATGTGCCGAGGATCTCGGGGTTCCGGCCGTCGGAGCCATTCGACAGGACGCCCTGGTCGAGAAAAATCCGGTAATTGCCGTCGGCGCATTGCCAGCGGAATTCGCAGGTGTAGGAGCCGGTGGCCTTGGCTGCGAGCAGGACCTCCCTCACTCTCGGCAGATCGTCGGGATGAACGCGGCTCAGGCCGAAGCCTGGATCGGCGGTCAGCCGTTCCGCAGGAAAGCCGGTCAGGCGTTCGACCCCTTCGGTGACAAAGCTGGCGCCGAACGGCGGCTCCGCCGCCCTTGCGTGGAAGCAGACCGGAAGAGAGCTCAAAATGGCATGCTGCCGCTCCTGTGCGCTGCGCAGCGCCCGCTCGGCCTCGAGCTTTTCCTTCTGCGCCTGCAGTGCCTGGGCCAGCAGCCGTTGCTCGGCAGCCGCCTTTTGCTGGATTTCGAGCGTCTTCTCATGAAGTTCGACGAACACGGCAACCTTGGAACGCAGCATGGCCGGGTCGAAAGGCTTGAACACGTAATCCACCGCGCCGGCGTCGTAGCCGCGCAGCATGTGCGCGTCTTCCTTGTTGATGGCGGTGAGAAAAATTATCGGCGTTCGCCTGGATTGCTCGCGCTGGCGGATCAATCCCGCGGTCTCGTAGCCATCCAGCCGGGGCATCAGCACGTCCAGCAGGATGACTGCGAAATCCTCCTTCAGCAGTGCGCGCAACGCCTCTTCGCCCGACTGCACGCAGACGACTTCACCGATAGGGGCCAGAACCTCGCCGATCGCCAGCAGATTGCGCTCGTCGTCATCCACGGCCAGGATGCGCGCCTTTGCCGGCCCCGCTGCCGGCGCCATGACCTCCAGCTTCCTTGCTCCGTTTCTCGACAGCTTCTGCATCGAGCGGCCGTCAGTTCACTGCCATGAGCGTCTTTTCCGGACCATGGACACGGGATCGCGAACGGCCGATCCAGACACGCAGCAATGCCAACAGCAGATCGAGGTCGACAGGCTTGGCGATGTAGTCGGAGGCGCCGGCGTCGAGGCACTTCTGCCGGTCGCCCTTCATTGCCTTGGCTGTGACCGAGATCAATGGGATATGGGCGATCGCCGGCATGCTGCGGATCTGCCGCATCGTCTCGTAGCCATCCATTTCCGGCATCATGATATCGATCAGTGCCGCATCGATGTCCGGGCTCTGCTCCAGAAGCGCGATACCTTCCCGGCCGCGCTCCGCATGCAGCACCTGGATGTCATAGGTCTCGAGAACGCTAGTAAGCGAATAGATGTTGCGGATGTCGTCGTCGACGATGAGGACCTTTGCGCCGGCGAGGTCGAATTTGTCCGGCTGTTCGGCTGCCGCACCATCGTTTTCGTGGCCTCGCCCGGGGAGTGTTGCCGACATCAGGAGAGCCAGCTGCGCGAAATTCTCCGCCCGCGGAACATCCGCCAATGCCGGATGCAAGGCGAGCGACTGTTGCAGCGCTTCCGGATGAGGCGCAAAGAACAGCAGTCGCGACACCGACTGCCCGAACAGGACGGCAATCTCATCCAGCATCTGGGCGTTGTCCTTGGCCGAGCGGCCAAAGCCGAGCACAACGGCATCATAGTTGGCGATGCCGATTTCGTCCGCATTCGCCGCGACGCGGCCGATCGCCGTAACCGAGGTGACGCCGTCGCGGATCGCCTCGATCAGCGAAAGGCGGCGCTCGGGATCGGGATCGGCAATCAGGACGCGGCTCTGGACGCGGAGCTTTCTGGAATGAATATCCTGGAAGACCTTCATCAGTTCGTCCGACGATACGGGCTTGGTTGAAATGCTGGATGCACCCTTGCGGGCAAGCACCTCGATGTCTTCGGCGCCCGAGATGACATGAACGGGAATGTCCTTGGTTTTCGGGTCATGGCGAAGCAGATCGAACAACACCCAGCCGTCGATATCCGATAGTCCGAGATCGAGCGTAATCGCGTCGGGAACCAGCTTGCGTGCCAAAGCCAGCGTGCCGGAGCCCGCGGTCGACAGGACGCCTTTCAGCCCGGCCGAACGTGCAAGGCCGAGCAGCAAACCGCCGAAGGTCGGGTCGTCCTCGACGATCAGCACGACCCGATCTTCAGACGAGATCATGTCGCGGTCATCGAGCAATTCGGAGGACGGCGGGCTCGGCTGCGCTGTCGTCGCGGCCACCTCCATCGCCGGCAGCAACGCCGCTTGCGGGGCCAAGGCCATCCGGGGTCCGTCGAATGGAATGACCAGAGTGAACGTCGAACCCTTGCCCGGCGTGCTCTCGACCCGCAATTCGCCGCCGAGCAGCCGGGCAATCTCCCGGCTGATCGAGAGCCCAAGCCCGGTGCCGCCATATTTGCGGCTGGTGGTGCCGTCGGCCTGCTGGAAGGCCTCGAAAATCAGCTTCTGCTTGTCTTGCGGAATACCGATGCCGGTATCGCTGACCACGATCGCGAGCGCCTCCATCGGTTGCGCCGAGCCGTTGTGACGGCCCGTCGTTTCGGCCCGGAAATTCAAGCGGACCTCGCCTTGCGAGGTGAACTTGAACGCGTTCGACAAAAGGTTGAGCACGATTTGCTGCAACCGCTTCTCGTCGGTGCGGACGGTTTCCGGAAGCTCGCGGTCGACATTGATGGTGAAGCCAAGCCCCTTGTCGGTCGCCAGCTGCCGGAAGGTTCGCTCCATATGCTGGCGAAGATGCACCACGGGCATATCGTTGATATCGATCGAGACGGTGCCCGATTCGATCTTCGACAGATCGAGGATGTCGTTGATGAGGCTCAAAAGGTCGGTGCCGGCCGAATTGATGGTGCGCGCGAACTCGACCTGCTTGTCGTTGAGATTGCCCTGCTGGTTGGTTGCGAGCAGGTTTGAAAGGATGAGCAGCGAGTTCAGCGGCGTGCGCAGTTCGTGGCTCATATTGGCGAGGAATTCCGACTTGTATTTCGAGGTAAGCGCCAGCTGCTCGGCCTTCTCCTCCAGCGCCCGCCGCGCCATCTCGATTTCCAGGTTCTTGTTCTCCACCTGCTTCTTTTCGTTCTCGAGCAGCTGCGCCTTTTCCTGCAGCTCCTCATTGGTGGCGTGCAGCTCCTCCTGCTTCTTGGTCAGTTCGGTCTGACGCGCCTGCAATTCCGAGGTCAGCAGCTGCGACTGCTTGAGCAGGCCTTCGGTGCGCATGGTGGCGGCGATGGTGTTGAGAACGATGCCGACGGATTCCATCAGCTGGTTGAGGAACGACTGGTGCGTGTCGCGGAATTCGCTGAACGAGGCGAGTTCGATGACGGCCTTCACCTCGTCCTCGAACAGAGCCGGAAGAATGATCACGTTCGCCGGCGCGGCATTGCCAAGGCCGGAGGTAACGCGCAGGAAATTCGGCGGCACATTGTCCAGCATGATGGCGCGCTTGTCGGCGGCACTCTGCCCGACAAGCCCTTCACGCAGATCGAGGCGTTGCTTGATTTCCGCCTTGCTTTCGGCGCCATAGGAGGCGGCGAGCTCCAGATAGAATTCATCCTCGTCGCGGTTGGTCACATAGAACACGCCATATTGCGCATTCACCAGCGGGGCGAGTTCGGACATGATGAGGCGCGAGATCGTGGCCAGGTCGCGCTCGCCCTGCAGCATGCGCGAGAAGCGGGCGAGATTGGTCTTCAGCCAGTCCTGCTCGGCATTCTTCAGCGTCTGGTCCTTCAAATTGCGGATCATCTCGTTGATGTTGTCTTTCAGCGCCGCCACCTCGCCGGAGGCCTGGACGCTGATCGAGCGGGTCAGATCGCCCTTGGTCACCGCCGTCGACACCTCGGCGATGGCGCGCACCTGAGTGGTCAGGTTGGCCGCGAGCTGATTGACGTTGTCGGTCAGGTCGCGCCAAAGGCCGGCAGCGCCGGGCACCCGGGCCTGGCCGCCGAGCTTGCCTTCGATGCCCACTTCGCGGGCGACGTTGGTCACCTGGTCGGCGAAGGTCGCCAGCGTCTCGATCATGCCGTTGATGGTGTCGGCGAGCGAGGCGATCTCGCCCTTGGCATCGACCGTCAGCTTGCGCTTGAGATTGCCTTGCGCGACCGCGGTCACGACATCGGCGATGCCGCGCACCTGGTTGGTCAGGTTCGTCGCCATCAGGTTGACGTTGTCGGTCAGGTCCTTCCAGGTACCGGCGACGCCCTCGACCCGCGCCTGGCCGCCGAGCTTGCCCTCGGTGCCGACCTCGCGGGCGACACGCGTCACTTCGCCGGCAAAGGAGTTCAGCTGGTCGACCATGGTGTTGATCGTCGATTTCAGCTCCAGGATCTCGCCCTTGACGTCGACGGTGATCTTCTTCGACAGGTCGCCGCGCGCCACAGCGGTGGTCACCTCGGCGATGTTACGGACCTGGCCGGTCAGGTTCTCGGCCATCGAATTCACATTGTCGGTCAGATCCTTCCAGGTGCCGGCAACGCCGCGCACCTGCGCCTGGCCGCCGAGCTTGCCCTCGGTGCCGACCTCGCGCGCCACGCGCGTCACCTCGGAGGCGAAGGAATTCAGCTGGTCGACCATCGTATTGATAGTGTCCTTGAGCTCGAGGATCTCGCCGCGCACATCGACCGTGATCTTCTTCGACAGGTCGCCCAGCGCCACTGCCGTCGTCACCTCGGCGATGTTGCGCACCTGGCCGGTCAGGTTGGCAGCCATCGCATTGACATTGTCGGTCAAGTCCTTCCAGGTGCCGGCAACGCCGCGCACCTGCGCCTGGCCGCCGAGCTTGCCGTCCGAACCGACCTCGCGCGCCACGCGCGTCACCTCGGAGGCGAAGGAATTCAGCTGGTCGACCATCGTATTGATGACGTCCTTGATCTGCAGGATCTCGCCCAGCGCATCGACGGTGATCTTCTGGGTCAAATCGCCGGTCGCAATTGCCGTCGCCACCTTGGAGACGTCGCGCAACTGCACGGTCAGATTGCCGGCCATGGCGTTGACGTTGTCGGTCAGGTCCTTCCAGGTGCCGCCGACACCCTCGACATGCGCCTGGCCGCCGAGCTTGCCTTCCGAACCCACTTCGCGCGCCACACGCGTCACTTCGGAGGCGAAGGAGTTCAGCTGGTCGACCATCGTGTTGACGGTGTCCTTGAGCTCCAGGATTTCGCCCTTGACGTCGACGGTGATCTTTTTCGACAGGTCGCCGCGGGCGACGGCGGTCGTCACCTCGGCGATGTTGCGGACCTGGCCGGTCAGGTTGGCGGCCATCAGATTGACGTTGTCGGTCAGGTCCTTCCAGGTGCCGCCGACGCCCTTCACTTCGGCCTGGCCGCCGAGCTTGCCCTCGGTGCCGACCTCGCGGGCGACGCGCGTCACTTCGGAGGCGAAGGAGTTCAATTGATCGACCATCGTGTTGATGGTGTCCTTGAGCTCGAGGATTTCGCCCTGCACGGCGACGGTGATCTTCTTCGACAAGTCGCCCGAAGCGACCGCAGTCGTCACCTCGGCGATGTTGCGCACCTGGCCGGTCAGGTTCTCGGCCATCGAATTGACGTTGTCGGTCAGGTCCTTCCAGGTGCCGGCAACGCCGCGCACCTGCGCCTGGCCGCCGAGCTTGCCCTCGGTGCCGACCTCGCGGGCGACACGCGTCACTTCGCCGGCAAAGGAGTTCAGCTGGTCGACCATGGTGTTGATCGTCGATTTCAGCTCGAGGATCTCGCCCTTGACGTCGACGGTGATCTTCTTCGACAGGTCGCCCAGCGCCACAGCCGTCGTCACCTCGGCTATATTGCGCACCTGGCCGGTCAGGTTCTCGGCCATCAGGTTGACGTTGTCGGTCAGGTCCTTCCAGGTGCCGCCGACACCTTCGACGCGCGCCTGGCCGCCGAGCTTGCCTTCTGTACCGACTTCGCGCGCGACGCGCGTCACCTCCGAGGCAAAGGAATTCAGCTGGTCGACCATCGTGTTGATGGTGTTCTTGAGTTCGAGGATTTCGCCTTTCACGTCGACGGTAATCTTCTTCGACAGGTCGCCGGAAGCGACGGCGGTCGTCACCTCGGCGATGTTGCGCACCTGCCCGGTCAGGTTCGTCGCCATCGCGTTGACGTTGTCGGTCAGGTCCTTCCAGGTCCCGGCCACACCTTTCACGCGGGCCTGGCCGCCGAGCTTGCCTTCGGTGCCGACCTCGCGCGCCACGCGCGTCACTTCCGAGGCGAAGGAGGCCAGTTGCCCGACCATGGTGTTGACGATCTTGCCGATGCGCAGAAACTCGCCGCGCAGCTGCCGGCCGTCGATTTCGACCATCATCGTCTGCGACAGGTCGCCTTTGGCGACCGCGCCGATGACGCGCGCCACTTCGGCCGTCGGCTGAACCATGTCCTCGATCAGATCGTTGACAGAACGGACGCTCGATTCCCAGCTGCCGGTGGCGTTGCGGACACGGCCGCGTTCGCCGATCCGGCCATCCTTGCCGACGACCTTGCTGAGGCGTTCGAACTCGCGCGTGACCTGATCGTTGAGTTCGACGATTTCGTTGAAGGTGTCGGCGATCTCGGAATCAAGGCCGGCGTAGACATTGTCGATACGAACGGAGAAATCACCGCTCCGAAAAGCCTTCAGCGCGTTCAGTACTTGACGGTGGTCCAACTGCCTTGTGGATGCAAGCACGCTCACAGCGCCCCTCCCAGCTCACGGATTTCTTGAATGTCCTGGTGAAACTGTCCCCTGCGGCCGACACAACTCCCCGCAAGCGCAAGAACGCGGCATGCTCGATTTGGTTCCAGACGAAATTGCCGCTATGCGGCAGGAATTTCGCAGCCGCATTCACGAAACGACGAGCAACAAAGATTCATAATGATTGTATCGATCAATATTTCTGCCCAACGGAACATCTCGAAAAAACTCTCGTTGGTATAGATCGCGATCCAGCGATGCAACTCGATGGAGACACTAAGATGATGAAAATTCTCTCTGCATCCCTACTTGCTATCGGCCTGGCCACATCTGCCATGGCACAATCCATGGGCTCCGGGACCGGTAATGACCCCAATACCGGCGTCAACACAGGCACTTCCGGCGGCAACACCGGGACCGGCAGCGCAACTACCCCGAACACGATCGATCCGAACGCAACGAACGCTACCACGCCGCAAACAAACGGTATGGAGGACCGCTGTAAGGATACGGCGAGCAGCGATACCGACAACAATACCCCCAGCGGCGCCATGACGTCGGATATGCAGAACTGCAACAAGTAACGGAGTTTTGCTCAGCCGTCATTTCAGCCCGCTGCCTGGTCCAGACCGGTGCTCGCGGTTCAAACCACAGCCAGAAACATGCACTGACCGGGCACGGGCCCATTACTTCTGAATGGATCGGCGAGCCCAAGCCGGGCGGCCGATTAACTAGTCTCAGCTAGGTTCTGCGATAAGCGGCGGCCAGCCCGGACGGGCGGGCGGCCGTTCTGCTGATTTTCGCGGAGAGAACTGGTGGAGCCAATCGGAATCGAACCGACGACCTCTTGAATGCCATTCAAGCGCTCTCCCAACTGAGCTATGGCCCCACTCCGGCAGTTCACCGGCGCCGTTTCCGGCGAAGAGATCCGGCGCGGGTTCTAGACCGCGCCGTTAGTGAAGGCGGCTTCTAACCCCGCCTTCAGTCAATATCAAGCCTTCAAGAACCGCTTTTTCTAGGCAGCGCCGCGAAAGCCGGCGAATGCGGTTCGCTCAGACTTCGTCGTCGTCTTCGCCGACGCCGATCATGTCGGCAACGTCGTCGTCTTCTTCCTCCTCGTCGGCGAGGAACGTGTCATCCTCGTCATCGCCAAGGTCAACGTCGTCTTCGTCATCGCCGAGATCGGGAAGCTCGTCGGCCTTCGCGTCCTCGTCCGCCTCTTCGAGCGAGACAACCTCGACGCCCTCTTCCTCCTCGGCGTCCACTTCCTTCTCGGCAACTTCCTCTTCCTCCTCGAGGGCGGCGATCTTGCCTTCCTCGAAATAGGAGCGCGGATAGCTCTTGCCCGTATAAGGCGAGACGATTGGGTCCTTGTTCAAGTCATAGAATTTTCGACCCGTCTCCGGGTCGATGCGTTTGGTGCCAAGTTCGGGTTTTGCCACAGCAAGCCTCGTCGATGAAAGTTTGGTCCCCTTAACCAGAGTTTACGGCGCTGTCAAAGCGAAAAGCCGGCGTCCCAAAAAGCTTGAATTCGAAGGCCTTCATACCAAGGGGATGACCATTTCGGTACGCCATGATAGGAGACCCCGCAAACCAGCAGAAAATGGCCGGCCGCCGGCGTTTCCAGGAAAGAACCATGTCGCACACTGCCGCCCCGAAGCAGGCCACCGCCCGCAAATCATCTGGCCTTTCAGGCGCGGCACGGGTGCCGGGCGACAAGTCGATCTCGCACCGCTCGTTCATGTTCGGTGGCCTGGCCTCCGGCGAAACCCGCATCACCGGGCTGCTGGAAGGCGAGGACGTGATGCGTACGGGCGCTGCCATGAAGGCCATGGGCGCCCATATCGAGAAGCATGGCGCTGAGTGGGTGATCCGCGGTACCGGCAACGGCGCGCTGCTGCAGCCGGTAGGCCCGCTCGATTTCGGCAATGCCGGCACGGGCTCACGCCTCACCATGGGCCTGGTCGGCACCTATGACATGGAAACCACCTTCATCGGCGACGCCTCGCTGTCGGGCCGGCCGATGGGCCGGGTGCTCGAACCGCTCCGCCAGATGGGCGTGCAGGTGCTGAAGGCGACGCCCGGCGACCGCATGCCGATCGCGCTGCACGGGCCCAAGCACGCCGCGCCGATCACCTACCGCGTGCCGATGGCATCGGCGCAGGTCAAGTCGGCGGTGCTGCTGGCTGGGCTGAACACGCCGGGCATCACCACCGTCATCGAGCCGGTTATGACGCGCGACCACACCGAAAAGATGCTCAAGGGGTTCGGCGCCAATCTGTCGGTCGAGACCGACGAGCGCGGCGTGCGCCATATTTTCATCGAAGGCCAGGGCAAGCTCACGGGACAGACGATCGCGGTGCCGGGCGACCCCTCCTCGGCCGGCTTTCCGCTGGTGGCGGCGCTGATCGTGCCGGGCTCGGACATTACCATCGAAAACGTGCTGATGAACCCGACCCGCACTGGACTTCTGTTGACGCTGCAGGAAATGGGCGCGCGCATCGACATAATCGATCCGCGCAACGAAGGCGGCGAGGATGTTGCCGATCTGCGTGTGCGTTACTCCGAGCTGAAAGGCGTCACCGTACCGCCGGAACGGGCGCCGACGATGATCGACGAGTATCCGGTGCTTGCCGTGGCGGCCAGCTTCGCCGAGGGCGAAACGCTGATGCTCGGGCTGGAAGAGCTGCGCGTGAAGGAATCCGACCGGCTGTCGGCAGTGGCCGAAGGGCTGAAGCTCAACGGCGTGGACTGCAGCGAAGGCGAGGCCTCGCTTGTCGTGCGCGGAAAACCCGGCGGCAAGGGCCTCGGCCAGCATCCCAACGGACAGGGCACCATCGTCCAGACCCATCTCGATCACCGCATCGCCATGAGCTTTCTGGTGATGGGGCTGGCAACGGAAAAACCGGTGACCATCGACGATCAGGCGATGATCGCAACGAGCTTTCCGGAATTCATGGGACTGATGAAGGGGCTGGGCGCGGAGATTTCCTAAAACTCCAGATTGTCGCCAAATTTGGTTATCAACTCAATTGTTCTTTAAGGCTGGCGCTTCAAGCTCAAGCGAGCATTGGGGAGAGCCATGAATATTCTTGCCTCGATTTTACTGGCGATAGTAGCAGGTGTCGTTTTGACCATCGCAAAGGCGATGTCCGTCGCCAAGATGATCAATGGACGGAACTATTCACTCGTGTGCTTCGGTTTGATCGGGGCATCTTGGGTCGGGCTTACCATCCCAAGCATAGGGTCCTCATGTGGACCGATAGGTTGCGCATACGGCCTGCATTTCGGCTGGGTGCTTGACTTAATCAAAGCCGACATACCCTCAAATGCGATATTTATCGTAGTTGGTGGCTATGCGATCCTTAGCGTATATTTTTTCAGCCATGTGCTGGGATGGGTATTCTATCTGCTTAGGGCATTTGCGCGGCCCATTTCGCGTTGATGGGTTCAAACCGCATAGTGCCATATTGCAATGAGGCCGGTTCTCGGCTTGTTGTCGTCCATGATCCCGACCTTCACAATAGCCATCGACGGCCCTGCCGGCGCCGGAAAGGGCACCCTTGCCCGGCGGCTGGCCGATCACTACCGGCTGAACCTGCTCGACACCGGCCTTACCTATCGCGCGGTGGCGCATTCGCTGCTCCGGCTCGGCCTGCCGCTCGACAATGTTTCGGCCGCCGAAACCGCGGCCCGGCAGGTCGATCTGGCAAAGCTCGACCGCGCAGTGCTTTCGGCACACGCCGTTGGCGAGGCGGCTTCGAAAGTGGCAGTGATCCCGTCGGTGCGGCGCATCCTGGTCGAGAAACAGCGTGACTTCGCAAGAACACCGCCTGGCGCGGTGCTCGACGGCCGCGACATCGGCACCGTCGTCTGTCCCGATGCCGACGTAAAACTCTATGTCACGGCCAGTGCCGAGGTGCGGGCAAAGCGGCGGCTGGATGAAATCGAGAGCATCGGCGGCACTGCCAATTTCGATGAAATCCTTGCCGATATCGTGCGCCGCGACGAGCGCGACATGGGCCGCATGGACTCGCCCTTGAAGCCGGCGGCCGATGCGCACTTGCTCGACACGTCGGAAATGGCTATAGAGGCCGCGTTTCTGGCAGCTCAGGCGATCATCGACGATGTCCTGGCCAAGAGAAACGAAGCCTGAGCCGGGTTTTCCTGCCGCCGCCGATTGCCGGCGACAAAAAGACTTCCCATATCGGGTATGAACCAGCCTGCCAGCATTCTTCATGCGCCGGAATTGCCGCTCAAGGGCGGCCAAGGGCTTTTTGCCCGGAACGCCGGCAGGCCAACGCAACGCTAACCCACGGCGCCCGCCCCGCGACAGATTGCGGGGCATTCCAGGAGAAACTATGTCAGTTGCAAATCCCACTCGCGATGATTTCGCGAGCCTGCTCGAAGAATCATTTTCCGCCGGCCATTCCGGCGAAGGCCAGGTCGTCAAGGGCATCATCACCGCCATTGAGAAGGACATGGCCATCATCGACGTCGGCCTCAAGGTCGAAGGCCGCGTGCCGCTGAAGGAATTCGGCGTCAAGGGCAAGGACACGACGCTCAAGGTCGGCGACACGGTCGAGGTCTATGTCGAGCGTATCGAAAATGCGCTTGGCGAAGCCATGCTGTCGCGTGAGAAGGCCCGCCGCGAAGAGAGCTGGGTCCGTCTCGAAGAGAAGTTCACCAAGGGCGAACGCGTCGAAGGCGTCATCTTCAACCAGGTCAAGGGCGGCTTCACCGTCGACCTCGACGGCGCTGTGGCCTTCCTGCCGCGCAGCCAGGTTGACATCCGCCCGATCCGCGACGTCTCGCCGCTGATGCACAACCCGCAGCCCTTCGAGATCCTCAAGATGGATCGCCGCCGCGGCAACATCGTGGTGTCGCGCCGCACCGTGCTCGAGGAAAGCCGCGCCGAACAGCGTTCGGAAATCGTGCAGAACCTCGAAGAAGGCCAAGTAGTCGAAGGCGTCGTCAAGAACATCACCGACTATGGTGCGTTCGTCGACCTCGGCGGCATCGATGGCCTGCTGCACGTCACCGACATGGCCTGGCGCCGCGTCAATCATCCGACCGAAATCCTCAACATCGGCCAGACGGTCAAGGTGCAGATCATCCGCATCAACCAGGAAACCCACCGCATCTCGCTCGGCATGAAGCAGCTCGAGAGCGATCCGTGGTCCGAGATCGGCACCAAGTTCCCGATCGGCAAGAAGATCAAGGGTACCGTCACCAACATCACCGACTACGGCGCATTCGTCGAGCTGGAGCCGGGCATCGAAGGCCTCATCCACGTTTCGGAAATGTCGTGGACCAAGAAGAACGTGCATCCCGGCAAGATCCTGTCGACGACGCAGGAAGTCGACGTGGTGGTGCTCGAAGTCGATCCGGCCAAGCGCCGTATCTCGCTCGGCCTCAAGCAGACGCTGGAGAACCCGTGGGAGGCCTTCGCGCGCAGCCATCCGGTCGGCAGCCAGGTCGAAGGCGAGGTCAAGAACAAGACCGAGTTCGGCCTGTTCATCGGCCTCGAAGGCGACGTCGACGGCATGGTCCACCTTTCCGACCTCGACTGGACCCGTCCGGGCGAGCAGGTGATCGAGGAGTACAATCGCGGTGACATGGTCAAGGCGCAGGTGCTCGACGTCGACATCGACAAGGAGCGCATCTCGCTCGGCATCAAGCAGCTGGCCAAGGACACGGTCGGCGAAGCAGCGACGTCAGGCGAACTGCGCAAGAACGCAGTCGTCACCTGCGAGGTTATCGGCGTGAAGGATGGCGGTCTGGAAGTGCGGCTGGTCGACAGCGGCATCGAGACCTTCATCAAGCGCTCCGACCTCAGCCGTGACCGCGACGAGCAGCGCCCCGAGCGCTTCACCGTCGGCCAGAAGGTCGACGCCCGCGTCATCGCCTTCGACAAGAAGACCCGCAAGCTGCAGGTCTCGATCAAGGCGCTGGAAATCGCCGAAGAGAAGGAAGCGGTCGCTCAGTACGGCTCAACCGATTCCGGCGCTTCGCTGGGCGATATTTTGGGTGCCGCGCTGAAGAAGCAGGGCAGCTAAGCCAACACCGCGCCTCGCGCGGGTTATAAACGAAACAAAAAGCCTCGCCGGAACGATCCGGCGGGGCTTTTGCTTGTGACCTTTGCTTGCGACGGATCGCAGGCTCAGGCCCGGCCGTAGAGTGGCACCAGCGTGCCGCTGATCGCCATGTTGGCCGGCGAGGCAAGGTAGGCAATGGCCTCGGCCGCCGCTTCAAGGCTGACCCATCTACTGAAATCTGCGTTCGGCATGTCAGCCCGGTTGGCCGGCGTGTCGAGCGTCGAAGGCGCCACGGCGTTGACCAGGATGCCGTTGCCCTTCAGCTCTTCGGCTATCGCCACGGTCATCGCGGCGACTGCCGCCTTGGCGGCGGCGTAGGCCACCTTGCCGGAGCCGCGCCGCGGATCGAGCCCGGCTCGCGCGGTGACATTGACGATGCGGCCCGGCACGGAAGATCCCAGCATCGAGCGTATCGCCGCGCGGCAGCACAGAAAGGTGGTGCGGGCATTGGTGTCCATCATCTCGGCGAAGGAGGCGGGTTCGATCTTCTCGACCGGCGCCGCGGTGAAGCCGCCGGCAAGATGCACCGATGCCCATAAATCTGGAACGCTGGCATAGAAGGCGTCGACCTTGGCAGGGTCGGCAAGGTCGACATTGTGCGCCAGCCTGACGCGGTCATGCGCCGGAAAGGGAAAATGCGCAGGCGCGGCAGCGTGGGCATTGGGCACATGGCAGATCGCGCCCTGCTCCAGCAGTTTTCCTACGACCGCGCC
This sequence comes from Mesorhizobium sp. M0816, assembly GCF_040320005.1. NCBI lineage: Bacteria > Pseudomonadati > Pseudomonadota > Alphaproteobacteria > Hyphomicrobiales > Phyllobacteriaceae > Mesorhizobium > Mesorhizobium sp. M0816. Next base: position 413,726 of record NZ_JAMYOT010000002.1, read on the forward strand.
GCCAAGGGCACCGGTGCCGCCGGTCACCACGATATGTCTGCCGTCCAGTGTTTCCGTCATATTCGACCGCTCCGTCATTGCGCGCCGCCGATGCGGAAGGTCGCGCCTTTCGCGCGATCACTCAACCGAAATCTCGATGACGTAAGGTCGTCCAGTCGCCCGCGCGCGCCCAAGCGCGTCCGCCAAGCCGCCGGTGCCGGAAATCCGCTCGGCGGCAATGCCGTAGGCTTCGGCCAATTTGCAGAAATCCGGCGGTGCCGGGGAGACGCCGACCGGCTCGACGCCGACGTCGAGCATCGAGGTTTCGATCTCGCGGTAGCCACGATTGTTCCAGACTGTGAAGATCACCGGCGCCGCAGCGTCGAGCGCGGCGCCCAGTTCCGGCAGGGTGAACTGGAAGCCGCCGTCGCCGGTGAGGCAAACGACCGGCGCCTCAGGCCTGGCAAGGACGGCACCGATCGCCGCCGGCGGGCCATAGCCGAGCGCGCCGAAGCCGGTGGCCGCGTTGAACCAGCCGCCCGGCCGGTCGTGATCGTAATAGAGGTTGGCGGCGTAGACCGGCTGGGTCGAATCGCCGACGATGATCGCGCCAGGCAGCGCATCGCGGATCGTCTCGACGGCGCGCAGTTGCGCCTGCATGGCCGGGCCAATCTCGGCAAAGGCCGCCTGCCGCGTCGCGGCGGCGCGGGCTGAACCATCATCCAATGGCGTCTCGTGCGTGCCGATTTCGGCAAGCAGCGCCTTGAGCGCCGCTCCGCAATCGGCCTGGATCGAAATCCGCGCAGGCCGGCGGGCAAGCTGGTCGGCGCCGATGTCGATGCGGATCAGGTTGGCGGGCAGGACAAAACCGCCGTCGCCATAGCCATCATAGTCGGTCGGACCGAATTCGGTGCCGGCGGCAATGACCAGGTCGGCATCGGCGATCAGCGCACGCACCGCCTTCAGGCTGGGGCTGGCCGGCACGCCAAGTGGATGACGATAGAGCAGGCCGCGCGCATTGGCGGTCTGGACGACCGGCGCTCCCAACCTCTCGGCAAGGCGCTGCAACGGCGCTTCGGCCGCTTTGGCGCCGCCGCCGGCCAGGATAAGCGGCCGGCGGGCAGACGCGCACAGCCTTGCCGCCTCGGCAATCGCCGCCACATCCGGCCCGGGCGGCGCTGAATTCCGCAGCAGCGGCACGATGCCGTTGGCCGGCATGGTCATGACATCGGTCGGGATCTCAATATGCACCGGACCCGGACGCGAGGATGAGAACAGCGCAAAGGCGCGGGCTAGCACGCCGGGCAGTTCGCCGGCCTCGGTGACACGGTGCGAAAACAGCGCCACCTTCTCCATCATGCCGCGCTGGTCCGGCAGTTCATGCAGATGGCCAAGGCCTTTGCCCAGCGTCGGTGTGGCGTTGACGCCCGAGATTACCAGCATCGGCACCGAATCGGCGCGCGCCTGACCCATGGCGGTGATGGTGTTGGTCAGCCCCGGCCCGGTGATGACGAAGGCGATACCCGGCCTGCCGCTGGCGCGCGCATAGCCGTCAGCCATGAAGCCGGCGCCCTGCTCGTGGCGCGGCGTGACGTGACGGATCTTCGATCGCGCAAGCCCGCGATAGAGCTCGACCGTGTGTACGCCGGGAATGCCGAAGACGGTGTCGACGCCGTGCGCTTCGAGCAAGGTGATGAGCGCTTCGCCGATGGTCGTCATTGTCTTAGCACCGGGCGCGTGAGGCAGGTAGGGCCGCCCTCGCAGGCAATGCACAGCGCATCGGCCTCGAATGTCGAGACCGTACAGCCGGCGGCTTGCATGGCAGCCGCCGTCTTCGGAAAACCGGCAACGGCGATAACCTGGCGCGGCGCGGTCGGCAGCACGTTCAGGCTGAGCCCATTCGAGGCGAAGAATTCGTCGGCGTCGCCCTCGACCAGCCGAATGCCGCGTTCGCGCAGCATCTGGTGGAAGGCGACCGGCAGGAGGGGCGCATAGACCAGCGCCAGATCGTCTGCGAGCGGGCTGATCACCGACATCAGATGCAGGCAGGCCTCCTCGCCCTGCCAGAGCGGCAGGTCGAAGCCATAGACCTGGATGCCCTTGGGTGAAAGCAGGTTGGAGAGCTGCTGGATGCCGTGCTGATTGGTGCGCACGCCGCGGCCGACGGCCAGCGTGTTTGCATCCACCCACACGCAGTCACCGCCCTCGACCTGGCCGGGAGCCTCGATACGGCCGAGGATGGGGATGCCCATCCGCCGGTAGGCTGTCTCGTGCAGGCCGGGCTCTGGCCGGCGCAGCGCCTTGCCCATGGCAAGGATGACCGCGCCATGGTCGGTCATCAGTGACGGATCGTGGGTAAAGACCGAATCGGCAAGCCCGTCATCGGCGTCGCTCAGCCATTCGATTTCGGCGCCTGAGACAGAAATCAGCCTGGCCAGTGCATCATGCTGGGCTGCCGCTTTTTGTGGATCGAAGCCGGGGCCATAGTGCCACTCCAGCGCTTCGGCCCGACGCATGGCGCTGGCGGCGGAGCGCATCAGCACGCGCTGCAGCGGCCCGGCCATCGACTGCGACCCGTATGCTTTGCCCACTAAGTTCTCCTGAAACGCGCCCCTCCTGCCAATAGCCACTCGGCAGGCCGTGATCAATGGTCCAAAAACTGCGGTTGACGGAGGCAAGCGGAACGGTCCATCTTGAGAATCGGAACGCTGTCCAGTGACGGGTAATGGGTAAAAAATTCCAGCAAGCACTGCCTCGGCTGCTCCGCGGGGCGCCGCGACGATGACGGCGCCGGCCACCGCCCTGAAGCATACGGCGCAGAACGGCGCTGCCGAAGCCATCCACGTCGAGAACCTGCACAAGAGTTTCGGCAAGCTGCATGTATTGAAGGGCGTTTCGCTGTCGGCGCGCGATGGCGAGGTGATCGCCATCATCGGCGGCAGCGGCTCGGGCAAATCGACGCTGCTGCGCTGCATCAACTGCCTGGAGAACCCGACCAGCGGCATCATCCGGGTCAATGGCGAAGAGATAAAGCTGAAGGCCGACAGCTACGGCCACACCGTGCCCGCCGACCGCAAGCAGATCGAACGCATCCGCTCCAAGCTCGGCATGGTCTTCCAGAACTTCAATCTGTGGAGCCACATGACGTTGATCGAGAACGTCATCGAGGTTCCCGTGCATGTGCTCGGCGTCAAGCGCGATGTGGCGATCGGCGAGGCGGAACAATTGCTCGCCCGCGTCGGCCTGGCCGAAAAACGCGACGTCTATCCCGCCTATCTGTCAGGCGGCCAACAGCAGCGCGCCGCGATTGCCAGGGCGTTGGCCATCAACCCGCGCGTCATGCTGTTCGACGAGCCGACCTCGGCGCTCGATCCGGAGCTGGTCGGCGAGGTGCTGAAGGTGATCGGCGACCTGGCGCGCGAAGGCCGCACTATGGTGCTGGTCACCCATGAGATGAAGTTTGCCCGCGAGGTCGCGACGCATGTCGTCTACCTCCACAACGGGCTGGTCGAGGAAGAAGGGCCGCCGGAACAGATCTTCGGCGCGCCGAAATCCGAAAGGCTGAAGCAGTTCATCCGCAACATCAGTTAAACTGTGGGCGGACGAAAACCGGGAACAACAACAAAACTGGGAGTCATGACGATGAAGATTATTCTCAAGACCTTTGCCGCAGCGCTGCTGCTCGGCGTTGCCGCGATGGGCGTGGCCAAGGCCGATCCGGTCAAGATCGGCGTCGCCGCCGAACCCTATCCGCCCTTCGCCTCGCCGGACGCTTCCGGCAAATGGGTCGGCTGGGAGATCGAATTCATCGATGCCGTCTGCGCCGAGGAGAAGCTCGACTGCGTCATCACCCCCGTCGCCTGGGACGGCATCATTCCGGCGCTGACGACCAAGAAGATCGATCTTATCGCCGCCTCGATGTCGATCACCGCCGAGCGCGAGAAGACGATCGCCTTCTCGGACAAATATTACAACACCCCGACTGCGATCATCGGGCCGAAGGACCAGAAGTTCGGCTCAACACCGGAGGACCTCAAGGGCAAGATCATCGGCGTCCAAGTCTCGACCGTACACGCCGACTACGCCAAGAAGCACTTCGCCGACGCGGCGGAAATCAAGGAATACCAGACCCAGGACGAGGCCAACCAGGATCTTGCCGCCGGCCGGGTCGACGCGGTGCAGGCCGATTCCATCGCCCTCGACGCCTTCCTGAAATCGGACCAGGGCAAGCAATGCTGCGATCTGAAAGGGATGGTCGCGCCGGATCTGGCCATTCTCGGGCCCGGCGTCGGCGCCGGCGTCCGCAAGGAAGACTCCGAGTTGAAGGAAAAGATCAACGCCGGCATCAAGGCCATCCGCGCCAACGGCAAATATGACGAGATTTCGAAGAAGTACTTCGACTTCGACATTTACGGTGCCGACACGCAGTCGAACTGACGGCCTCATCCATGAGCGATTAACCACGCGGCCCCGATAGAGCCGCGTGGTTCGTCGAAATCCATCGACGCGAGCTTCCGCGGGCGGAGATCGCCGGCGGTTTTAGCGCCAGCAATTCGAGGGCGACGCTGATCGACGCATTTGTTCCGGCTTGGGCCGCCTCTGCCATCGCGCTTCTCTCGCCCGTGCCGCCGGGCTGGGGTGGAACGCTCATCGTCGGGCTGCTCCATACGATCGAGATCGCGGTCGGCGCCACCGGTCTCGGCCTTTTGATCGGCATCGGCGGCGCCTCCGGCAAGCTGTATGGTGGTCCGGTGGTGCGCGATCTCCTGGCAGTCTATACGACCGTCGTGCGCGCCGTGCCGGAGCTGGTGCTGATCCTTCTGCTCTATTACGCCGGCACCGACCTGATCAATCAGATGCTGACGGCAATGGGCTATCAGCGCATGGACATTAGCGGGCTGGCGGCCGGCATTGCCGTGCTCGGCTTCGTCCAGGGCGCCTATTCGACCGAGGTGATCCGCGGCGCGATTCTTGCCATTCCGCAGGGCCAGATCGAAGCCGCGCGCGCCTATGGCATGTCTCCCGGCCTGCTGCTGCGGCGCATCACGCTGCCGGCGATGCTGCCGTTCGCCATACCCGGCCTTGCCAATCTCTGGCTGATCGCCACCAAGGACACCGCCCTGCTGGCGGTCGTCGGCTTTTTCGAGCTGACATTGGCGACACGGCAGGCGGCCGGCGTCACCAAAGCCTATCTGACATTCTTTATCGCCGCCGGCGCGATCTACCTTCTGTTGACGCTGGTTTCGAATCTGATCATCGGCCGTATCGAGACATGGGCCCGCCGCGGCATGCCGTCGCTCAAGGAGGCCCGGTGATGGCTGACCCGGCGATGACTGGCGAAGCGGCGGCCGTCGAGATAGCCGCACGCGCTTCGCTGTGGCTGAAGCCGCATCGTATCGTGCTGATCCTGATCGCGCTGGGGCTGGTTTTGGCGGCGGCCGTCTTCATGCGCTGGGACTGGCTGCCGAAATATTATGGGATAGGACTGCTCGGCATCTGGCGCGCGCTGTGGATTCTTGCCGTCACTTGCACGCTGGGTTTCCTGCTCGCCGTGCCGCTCGGTCTGGCGCAGGCTGCCGGCTCGTTCTGGTTCGCGGCACCCGCCAAGGTCTTCTGCACCGTCATCAGAGGGACGCCGCTGCTGCTGCAGCTCTGGTTGCTCTATTACGGGCTGGGCTCGCTGTTTCCACAATATCCATGGATTCGCGAGTCTTGGATGTGGCCCTATCTGAGGCAGGCATGGCCCTATGGCGTCCTCGGGCTGACGCTGTCCTTCGCCGGTTATGAGGGCGAGGTGATGCGAGGCGCTTTCGCCGGCGTGCCGAAAGGCCAATTGGAAGCCGCCCGCGCCTTCGGCATGAGCCGCTGGAGGATTTTCCAGCGAATCTGGCTGCCGCAGGCCTTCTACCGCGCGCTGCCGACACTGACGGGCGAAACCGTGCTGCAGCTGAAATCGACGCCGCTGGTGGCGACCATCAGCGTGATCGATATATTCGCCGTCTCTTCAAAGGTGCGTCAGGATACCTACCTCACCTATGAACCCTTGCTGCTCCTGGCGTTGATCTATATGGCGATCACCGGCATCCTCGTCTTCACCCTGGGCAAGATCGAGGCGCGGATTCCGAACAAGATTGGTTAGGTGAATGGTGAATGGTGAATGGTCGGTAGTGAGTAGCCCGTAGTGTTACCGGCTAAATCCCACTCACCATTCACCATTCACCCATTCCCTCTCAGATATCCATGGCAATCACAATGCAACTCAGTCTCGACCAGGCGACAGGGCTGTGCCGGATGGCCGCACTTGGCGCCGGCGCCAACGAAGAGGCGGCGCAGTCGCTGGCTGCCTCGATCGTCGCGGCCGAGGCGGAAGGACTGTCGATCGTCGGGCTGTCGCACTTTATCGATTATCTTGAAGCACTGGAGGCCGGCCGTATCGACGGCAACGCCGATCCGGTGATCACCAGGCCGGCGCTCGCGGTCTATCTCTCCGATGCGCGCGGCGGCTTAGCGCATACCGGTTTCGACCGCACGATCGATGACCTCGCCAAGGCGGCGCGGCTGTTCGGCGTCGCCATCTTTTCGCAGAAGAATGCCTATACGTGCGGCGCGCTCGGCTATTTCACCGGACGGCTGGCCGCGCAGGGATTGGTGTCGTTCGCCGCCACCAACGGCCCGGCCGTGCTTGCCGGCTCGGGCTCCGTCAAGCCGGTCTACTGCACCAACCCGATGTCCTTTGCGGCACCCGCCGCGGACGGGGCGGCGCTGGTCATCGACCAGTCGTCGAGCGCCACCGCCTTCGTCAACATCCGCAAGGCGGTCGAGGACGGCAAGAAGATACCCGAAGGCTGGGCACTGGATGCCAGCGGCAATCCGACCACGGACCCGGCAGCTGCCATGAAGGGCGCCATGCTTGCCTTCGGCGGCCAGCGCGGCGCCAACATCGCGCTGATGGTCGAGGTGCTGGCTGCGGGCCTGTCGGGCGCCAACTGGTCGCTCGATGCGCCATGGTTCAGCGGCGGGCCGGACAGTCCGGGGACCGGCCTGTTCGTGCTCGCCGTCGAGCCCAAGCTGCTCGATCCGGACTTCGAGAAACGGATGAAGGACCAGCTCGACCGGCTGCGGCGGCGCTATGGCGTGCATGTGCCGGGACGTGCCCGGGCCGAGGCCGCGGAGAAGGCGGCGGCGCGCGGTATAAGCGCGCCGAAAGCCGTGGTGCAACGCATTTCCGAATTCGCCGCGCGCTATTCGTCCTGAAGAAATTCGTTTGTCCGATGAGCGGCTGACGAGGCCGGCCGATCCGGCAGCGCGAGCCTACTTCCCGCAATGATGATCGTTGATGACGTTCACCGCATTCGCGTCCGGTCCTACCCTGTTGTAGGAGCAGGGTTCGGCGGCCGTCGTGAACAGGTGGTTGTCATAGTAGCGCGGGCCACCGAACAGAATGTCGATGATGTCGCCGTTGGCAGGAACGTAGCGTTCGGGTTGAGCTTGGTGGTGATGCCGATTTGCCGCGAATGCCGAGGCACCAATGCTGCAGCCTGTTGCGAAAGCCAGAGCGAAGATCGCAACGCGTTTTGTCGTCATCGGCAATATCCTCCATTCGGAATCAAATCATACATCTAAAATCGCCGGCCGGAACAAAGGTTCCTGTCCCGAATGGCGTTACGTCGGCGGGTTTTCTGCCGTTTCGAACGGATCCGGAAAATCATGCTTCAACAGTGCCGGGCGACCTATGGTCGCCCTTTGCCTTTGGCGCGAAACCGACTATGAAACGGCTTCAATCAAGCCATCTGGATAGCCCGCCGGAGCCAGCCATGACCGAAATCCTGCAGACCCCAAAGCTCGTCGTCGTGTTCGGCGGCTCCGGCTTTGTCGGTCGTCATGTCGTGCGGGCGCTGGCCAAGCGCGGCTACCGCATCCGGGTCGCCTGCCGTCGGCCCGATCTCGCCGGGCACCTGCAGCCGCTTGGCAATGTCGGGCAGATCCAGCCGGTGCAGGCCAATGTCCGGGTGCGCTGGTCGGTCGACCGCGCCGTGCAAGGCGCCGACCATGTCGTGAATCTGGTGGCGATCGCGCATGAGGCCGGCCGGCAGAAATTCACTGCCGTCCACGAGTTCGGCGCGCGCGCTATTGCCGAAGCGGCGCGCGCCGTCGGCGCCGGCCTCACCCACATCTCGGCTCTGGGAGCGGACCTCCACGCGCAATCGGACTACGCGCGTACCAAGGCGCTCGGCGAAAAGGCCGTTCTTGAGACGGTCCAAGACGCCGTGATCTTGCGGCCATCGATCAATTTCGGGCCGGAGGACGGTTTCTTCAACCGCTTTGCCAACATGGCCCGTTTTTCCCCAGTGCTGCCGCTGATCGGCGGCGGGCAGACGAAATTCCAGCCGGTCTATGTCGGCGACGTCGCCGAAGCGGTGGCGCACTCGGTCGACGGCAAGGTCCAGGGCGGCCGGATCTATGAACTCGGCGGGCCGCAGGTGCTTACCTTCAAGGAATGCATGCAAGAGCTGCTTGTCATCATCGAACGCAAGCGGTTTTTGCTGCCCGTGCCATGGTGGCTGGCGAACCTCCAGGCATCAATTCTCGGGCTGCTGCCCAATCCGTTGTTGACCAAGGACCAGGTCCTGCTGTTGCGCCAGCACAATGTCGTGTCGGATGCCGCCGTCAAGGACAACAGGACGCTCGCCGGCCTCGGTATCCAGCCGCGTTCGATCGGAACCATCCTGCCAAGCTATCTCTGGCGCTACCGCGCCGCCGGCCAGTTCCAACGCAAGTCCGCCGCATAACACGAGCGGACGTGCGGTTGCCTACGAGCCGCGCCGGGTGACCTGCAGCGGCAGGCCGCCTTGCGGCTGCGTCGTCAGCTTCTGCACCGGCCAGGGGCGGGTTTCCGCGGTGGCGTCGAAACGGTAGCGCGACAGCATGATCGCCAACGCGATGATCGCCTCCTGCATGGCGAAGCTGGCGCCGATGCAGACGCGGGGGCCGGCGCCGAACGGCAAATACTGGAAACGATCGATCTTTTCGCGGTTTCCCGGATGGAAGCGTTCCGGCATGAAAGCGTCCGGCCGGTCCCACAATTTCCGATGGCGGTGGACGACCCACGGCATCACCAGCACCGCGGCACGTCGCGGTATGTAGAGGCCGTTCCAGGTTTCGGGCTCGATCGGTTCGCGGTTGATCGACGGCGCCGGCGGATAGAGCCTGAGCGCCTCGTCGAAGGCGGCGCGGGTGAGCGGCATGGCGTCGAGCCATTTCGTCGGGTCGGGCTCACGCGCCAACACCGCATCGATCTCGTGCTCGATCTTTTCGCGCTCCCACGGCGCTTCGGCAAGGCAGTAGAGCGTCCAGCCGAGCGCCCTGGCCGTAGTCTCGTGGCCGGCACCGATGAAGGTGATGATGTTGTCCTCGACCTCGGCCCGGGTCAGCCCGCCCGGTCCCTCCGCCTTCAACAGCAGCGTGAGAAAATCCTGCGGCACGGTGTCCGGAGCGCGCCTCAGCCGCGCCTCGCGCATCTGCACCGTGTCGGTTACGATCTTGCGGAAGTAGGCCATGGTCTTGCGGCCGCGGATGCGGGTCAGGCGCGGCAGCCAGTCGGGCGCACGCAAAAGGTCGAGCGGATCGACCCGGCCCATGGTCTCGAACAGGCGATCGATCTCCTTGGCGAAGCTACCGGGCTCGCCCGATATCTCGCCCGAAAACAGTGTCTCGGCCAGGATGTCGAAGGTGAGCAGCGTCATGTCGTGGGCGATGTCCGACGTGCCACCTTGCTCGTAACGGGTGACGAATTCGAGCGTGCGTTTCAGCATCGGCTCGGCGAAGCCGAAGATGTGGCGCGGCGTGAACACCGGCGCCATCGCCTTGCGCGAACGCCGCCACACTTCGCCTTCGGCGGTCAGCAGGCCGTCGCGCAGGATTGGCCGCAATATCTTCTGACGCACCGTCGCCATCTTGTAGTTCTTGGCGTTATCGACGAGCACATGGCGGATGAGGCCGGGATCGTTGGCGATGACCAGCGGCCCGCCGACGCCGGTCACCGAAATCCAGGGCTCGTTATAGGTCGGCTCGCCCCACAGTTCGAGCGGATTGCGGTAGACGATGCGGATCATCTCCAGCGTCGAGGGCGGCGCTGTGCGCGGCTTCGGCGCCGGCGGGACGAAGGGGACGGGCTGACTGTCCATGGCTTGCTCCGCTGACACCTCAATGTAGTGGCGGGCAAGGCAGGCGTCCATGTGACCGGACGACAAGGCGAAGCATCCGCTCTCTGGAATGTGACCGGGGCACCGGAAAGTGCCTGCTTGCTGTGTCCGGCTGCGTGTCTTAGGTGGCAGCACCACAGATGCCACTAACCGGCGGGAGCCTGCCTTGAAGCACCAGTTGAACGTCATCATCGGCAGCACGCGGCCGGGCCGCGCCGGGCCGGTTTTCGCAAATTGGCTGGAGAGCTTTGCGCGCGAGCACGGCAAATTCGAGCCGGTGCTCACCGACATCGCGGCCTTCAACCTGCCGGTGCTGGACGAGCCGCATCATCCGAGACTGGGCAAATACGAAAACAGCCACACGAAAGCCTGGTCGAAGGCAATCGACGCCGCCGACGCATTCGTCTTCGTGGCGCCGGAATACAATTATTTCGCCGCCCCCGCGATCGTCAACGCGGTCGACTACCTGCTCAGGGAATGGCGATACAAGCCGGCCGCCATCCTCAGCTACGGCGGTGTCTCCGGCGGCCTGCGGGCGGCGCAGGCGGTCAAACCGTTGCTGACCTCCGTCGGCGTCATGCCGATCCCGGAAGGCGTGGCGCTGCCGATGTACCAGAAGCTGCTCGACGAGACCGGCGCCTTCTTGCCCAGCGAGCAGGTGCTCGGCGGGGCCAGGACCATGCTGGACGAGTTGTTCCGCTGGAGCGAAGCGCTGAAGCCGATGCGGGTCGGCTGACAACGCGAACGGCCGGGCTTGCCGATGCCGTAACTTGCTCATGCCATAAAGAGATGGAATGCTCCGGCAAATGACCGGGCCGGGGCGGTTCGATTTGCGTTTTCTGTTTGCCTTGCTGCTGATCCTCTCGACGGCCTCCGCTGCCGTGGCGGAGCGGCGCGTTGCGCTGGTCATCGCCGAGAACGACTATCGGCTGATCCGGCCGCTCGCCAATCCCGTCAATGACGGTGAGGTTATGGAAACGGTGCTGAGGAAGCTTGGTTTCGAGGTCTTCCTCGAAACCAACCGCGACCTGCGGCGCATGCGCCGGGCGCTCGACGATTTCCGCGAGGATGCCAAAGGCGCCGACGTGGCACTGGTGTTCTTCTCCGGCCACGGCGTCGAGATCGCCGGCGAGAATCGGCTCCTGCCGGTCGATGCAGACGCGTCGTCGCTCGCTACGCTGGAAAGGACCAGCCTGCCGCTGGAGGAGATCCGCGCGACCGTCGCCGCCACCAGCAAGGTCGGACTGATCGTGCTCGATGCCTGCCGCAGCGATCCGTTTGCGGCTACGGGCGGCGAAGGCCGCGGCGCAACGGCGCTGGTAAAAGAGGTCAGCGACAAGGTCCGGCCGGGCCTTGGCCGCATCGGGCGGGCAGAAAACATCCTGTTTGCCTTTTCGGCGGCGCCGGGCGAGACCGCAGCGGATGGGACGGGCCAGAATTCGCCGTTCACCGCGGCGCTGACGAAATATCTCAGCACCGATGGGCTCGAGATACGCTCCGTACTGACGCTCGTGCAACAGGAGGTCTACGACCTCTCGCGCGGCAAGCAATTGCCCTATGTCGAGAGCGGCCTGCCGCAGCTGTTCTTCGCCACGACAGCCCAGGAGAAACTGCCGGAGCGCGAACGCTTGTTGCTTGCCATGGCCGAGGTGACGCCCGCGATGCGCGGCGAGGTGGAAAAGATCGCCAGCGACGCCGATATGCCGCTGGCGCCGCTCTATGGCGCGTTGATCAGTTCCGATGCCGGCCATCTCTCCGCAGACAGTCTGAACACCAGGCTGCGTGAGGCAGCCGACGCCTTCGTCAAGGTGCGGAGCGAAATGCAGACCCTTGGCTCCGACGATCTGCGGGTGGCAGCGTTGCGCCGGCAGGCCGAAGAGCAGCTTTCGCTGGGAGCGTTCGATGCCGCGCGGAAAAAGCTCGCCGAAGCAGCCGAGATCGACAATGTCTCGCGCAACGCGCTGAAGGCCAATTTCGTCAGCCGCACGCTCTCCGAGGCCGCAACGCGCTATCTGTCCGGCGGGGCCGCGCGCGCCGACCTCGACTACGCCACAGCCATCAAGGATTATGAATCCGTGCTGGCGCTTTATGGCGAAGCCGGACAGGTGGTGCTGTCGCTCGACGACGCCGACCGCTTGATCCGCACGCTGGACGAGCTCGGCAAGCTCTATACCACGGTCGGCAATATCGATGCGGCCGGCCGTGCCTTCGAGGCGCTGCAAGCCGATCTCGAGCGGCGGTCGCATCATGAAACCGATCCCAACGTGAAGCGCGACTTCGCCGTCAGCCACGTCAAGCTCGGCAACGTGCGGATGGCGCAAGGCAATCTGCCGTCAGCGCTGCAGAATTATGAGACCGCCAAGACCATTCTGCAGGGCCTGACCGAGGCAGAACCGGACAATCTGGAGTGGTTCGGCGACCTCGCCATGGCCGACGACAAGATCGGCAACGTATTGGCGACGCAAGGCGATCTGGCCGGCGCCGCAGAGGTCTACCAGGAAAGCCTGTCGATCAAGAAGCAGCTCGCCGCCGGAGAGCCCGACCGTGCCGAACTGCAGCGCGACCTGACCATCACCTACGATGAGATCGGTCACCTTGCCCATATCGCAGGCCAACTGGACAACGCACAGGCGGCCTATAAAGAGAGCCTGAAGGTGCGGCTGGCGCTGGCGGCGGACAAACCGGGAGACGCCGACCGGCAGCGTGACGTCTCGGTCAGCCACGATACGATAGGCGACCTGCTGCGCGAACGCGGCGACGCCGCCGGGGCGCTGGCGGCCTACAAGGAAGGTCTGGCGATCGTCAAGCAACTGGCGAAACGCGATCCGGACGACACCGAGTTGAAGCGCGACCTGTCGGTCGGCAACGCCAAAATCGGCAATGCGCTAAGCGACCAGCAGAACTGGCCGGCGGCACTTTCGGCTTATCGTGAGGCACTTTCGCAGGCCAGCGTGCTCGCCGCCGGCGACCCGAACAACACCGAATGGCAGCGCGACCTGTCCGTGTGCATCGAGAAAGTCGCCGGCGTCCTGGCGATACAGGGCGACCACAAAGGCGCGCTGAAAGCCTATCTGGACAGCTACGCGATTGCGCAGAGGCTGGCCAAGCTCGATCCCGCCAATTCCGACTGGCAACGGGACTTGTCGATAACGCTGTCCGAAGTCGCCACGGTGCGCCTCAGGCAGCGCGACGTCAGGGGCGCCCGGCAAGCCCTTCAGGACAGCCTGGCCATTCGTCAGAAACTTGCCCGGTCCGATCCGGACAACGCCACCTGGCAGCGCGACCTGGTGGTCGCCTATATCGACTACGCCCAAGTCGCAAAGGACCCGAAGGCTGTGCTTTCCAAGGCGCTCGACATGACGCTCGAGCTCGACCGGAGCGGCCGGTTGGCACCGCGCCACAAGTTCATGATCAAGTTTTTACGTGAGCGGCTGGCCAGGATCGAAGCCAGGCGCCGGTAGCCGGCTCACGCGATGGCCATTCCGTTCCGAAATGCCTGCAAACCTTGGAAAAACCGCCTTTTGCGCCTATATCTACGACATTAGAAATGCGCGATTCGAAGCCGATTTTTCGCGCTCTGCACACGGCATCAATCAGACAGGTTTTCATGAGCGACCAGACCGACATCGCCAACGGCGTTGAAGCCGAATACGGCGCCGATTCCATCAAGGTTTTGAAGGGCTTGGATGCCGTTCGCAAGCGGCCGGGCATGTATATCGGCGATACCGACGACGGCTCGGGCCTGCACCACATGGTGTATGAGGTGGTCGACAACGCCATCGACGAAGCACTGGCCGGCCATGCTGACCTGGTGACGGTGACGCTCAATCCGGACGGATCGGTGACGGTCATCGACAATGGCCGCGGCATTCCGACCGATATCCACACCGGCGAAGGCATTTCAGCGGCCGAAGTGATCATGACGCAGCTGCATGCCGGCGGCAAGTTCGACCAGAACTCCTACAAGGTCTCAGGCGGCCTGCACGGCGTCGGCGTGTCGGTCGTTAACGCCCTGTCGGCCTGGCTGAAACTGAAGATCCGCCGCAACGGCCATATCTACGAGATGAGTTTCACGCATGGCAATGCCGACGCGCCGCTGCGCATCACCGGCAGTTATGAACAAGACAAGGTCCCCGGCACCTATGAAGGGCGCAGCGGCAGCGAAATCACGTTTTTGCCGTCGTCCGAGACTTTCACCATGGTCGAATTCGACTACGGTACGCTGGAGCATCGGCTGCGCGAGCTCGCCTTCCTGAACTCCGGCGTGCGCATCGTTTTGACCGATGCCCGCCATGCCGACATCGTGCGCCATGAACTGCACTACGATGGCGGGCTGGAAGAGTTCGTCCGATATCTCGACCGGACGAAGAAGCCGTTGCTCGACAAGCCGATCTCGATCCGCGCCGAGCGCGACGGCATCACGGTCGAAGTCGCCATGTGGTGGAACGACAGCTACCATGAAAACGTGCTGGCCTTCACCAACAACATCCCGCAACGCGACGGCGGCACGCATCTGGCAGGCTTCCGCGGTGCGCTGACGCGCCAGATAACCGGCTATGGCGACTCCTCGGGCCTGACCAAGAAGGAAAAAGTGGCGCTGATCGGCGATGATTGCCGCGAAGGGCTGACCGCGGTGCTGTCGGTCAAGGTTCCCGACCCGAAATTCTCCTCGCAGACCAAGGACAAGCTGGTGTCGTCCGAGGTCCGCCCGGTGGTCGAAGGGCTTGTCAACGAAGCGCTCGGCACCTGGCTCGAGGAGCACCCGACCGAGGGCAAGGCGGTCATCGAGAAGGTCATCCAGGCCGCTGCCGCGCGGGAAGCCGCGCGCAAGGCACGCGACATCACCCGCAAGAGTTCGCTCGGCGTCACCTCGCTGCCCGGCAAGCTGGCCGATTGCCAGGAGCGCGATCCGGCGAAATCCGAGATCTTTATCGTCGAAGGCGACAGCGCCGGCGGCTCGGCCAAGGGCGGCCGTTCGCGCCAGAACCAGGCCATTCTTCCGCTGCGCGGCAAGATCCTCAATGTCGAGCGCGCCCGCTTCGACCGCATGCTCGGCTCCGACATGATCGGCACGCTGATCACCGCGCTCGGCACCTCGATCGGCAAGGACGAGTTCAACGCCGACAAGCTGCGCTACCACAAGATCATCCTGATGACCGACGCCGATGTCGACGGCGCCCACATCCGCACCTTGCTGCTGACCTTCTTCTTCCGCCAGATGCCGGAACTGATCGAACGCGGTCATCTCTACATCGCGCAGCCGCCGCTCTACAAGGTGACGCGCGGGAAGAGCTCGCAATACATCAAGGACGAAGCCGCCTTCGAGGAATTCCTGATCGGCTCCGGGCTGGAAGAAGCGTCGCTTGCGCTCAGCACAGGCGAGGTGCGGGCCGGGCAGGACCTGCGCAGTGCCATCGACGACGCCTTGGCTGTCCGCCAGCTCATCAACGGATTGCACACGCGCTATAACAGAGGCGTGGTCGAGCAGGCAGCGATTGCCGGCGCGCTCAACCCGGAGATCTTCACCGACCTCCGCCGCGCCAACGAGACGGCCGAGCGTGTTGCCCGTCGTCTCGACATTATCGCCGAGGATACCGAGCGCGGCTGGATCGGCCGCATGTCGACCTCGAACGAGGGCATTGGCGGCTATGTCTTCGAGCGAACGGTGCGCAGCGTCAAGGAGTTCGCGCATCTCGACCTGGCGCTGATCAATTCCGCCGACGCACGCCAGCTCGACCGCTATGCGCCGCGCCTGGCGGAAATCTACGGCGAGCCGCCGGTGCTGCGCCGCAAGGATGTCTCGGAAACCATTTCGGGGCCGCTGGCACTGCTCAATGCCGTGTTTGCCACCGGCCGCAAGGGCCTGACCATGCAGCGCTACAAGGGCCTTGGCGAAATGAACGCCGAGCAGCTCTGGGAAACGACGCTCGACCCGAATGTGCGCTCGCTGTTACAGGTCAAGGTCAATGACGCGACTGATGCGGACAGCTTGTTTTCACGGCTGATGGGCGACGAGGTCGAGCCAAGGCGCGAATTCATCCAGGAAAACGCACTGTCGGTCGCCAATCTGGACATCTGAGCCGCCATCCAGATACCCAGCCAGCAGGCATGAAGTGTATTGGTGCGCCAAGGCGCACCAATACGACTGCTGCAACGCAACAAAGATCACCAGGACCGCCGGAACGGAAAGGCTTTCAAGGCATTGTAGTCGATCACAATCGCCGCAGGAGGCATCCATGGGACGTGGCATTTTGCTCTGGCTTCTCGGAGTCCCAATTCCGATCATTATTCTGATCATGCTGTTCGCACGGTAGGGAGGCTTCGATGCAGTCCACCGTAACAGCTGTCGACGTTTCCGCCCCGACGGAATCCGCTTCCACTGCTGTCAGCTGGGGGCCAATCGTCGCCGGCGCCTTTGCTGCGTCGACGCTTACCTTCATCTTGATGCTGCTCGGCTCCGGGCTTGGGCTGAGCATGGTGTCGCCATGGTCCGGCTCGGGTGCGTCAGTCACCACTTTCGCCGTTTCCACCGCCGTCTGGCTGATCGTCGTGCAGTGGCTGTCGTCGGCCCTGGGCGGCTACCTCGCCGGACGCCTGCGCACCAAATGGGTCGGCATCCACACCGATGAAGTCTTCTTCCGCGATACCGCTCACGGCTTCCTGGCCTGGGCGCTGGCGACGCTGCTCGTCGCCGGCGTGCTCGGCACGGCGCTTTCGGCCGCGATAGGTACCGGTGTCCAGGCTGCTTCGACTGTGGCATCGGGCGCGGCAATGGGCGCTTCGGCAGGTGCTGCTGCAAACGCGGGTAGCGCCTCGACTGACAACGCCACATCGTATTTCGTCGATACGCTGTTCCGCCCGGCCGATCCGGCAAGGCTCGCTGCCGCCAATCCGGAGAGCGACGCCGCGGCAACGGCGCAGGCATCGCGCATTCTGATCGCGAGTGCCGCAGCAGGCGAAATATCGGCCGACGACAAGACCTATCTGTCGCGGCTGGTGGCCGCCCGCACAGGCCTGTCCGAAGCGGATGCCACCGCTCGCGTCGATGCGGTAATCGCCAGAGCGCAGGACGCCAAGGTCAAGGCCCAGCAGGCGGCCGACACCGCCAGAAAGGCAGGCGCCACCTTCTCGCTGATTGGCGCGCTGTCGCTGGTCGTCGGGGCCTTCATTGCCAGCGCGGCTGCAGCACTTGGCGGCAGGCAGCGCGACGACGAGGAAGCGATTTTCCTGACCAGTCGTTGATCGGTGACTAAGCGAACTCGGTCCGCTTCGGGAAGATTACGCCCGAAGGGGACCTTGCTTTGAACTGCCGCCGCGGCATTGTCGTGCGCTGCTCGCCGCCTACAGCTCAGCTTCCAGTTTGCGGCCGAGATCGACCGCATCGCGCAGCACGGCAAGGTGCGAGCGCGGCTGTACGCCGGCCGGCGCGTTGACCTCGACGCCGCTCGCCGTCAGCGACCAGTAGAGCCTGTGCGTGAAGACGCGGCCGCCCGAGCCGCGCAGCTCGACCTGGATGTTTTCCACGCCGGGACCAAAATTTTCCGTCATCCGCCCTGAAATCGGGTCGCCGGTCAGCCAGCCATTGCCCCTGTCGAAAATATTGGTCCAGCGCGTCGCGGCAAACACCGCGCCATGATGCACCGCCCGCTGCGGCTTGCCGGAATGGCTGCGCCCTTCCTGGTAGAGCATGGTCCCGCCCGCCGCCCTGTCGGCGATCGGCGGGCATGCCGAAAACAGGCGCTCGGCGATGCCGCGCCTGAGTTCGGCGAGGTTGTAGGTCACTAGAAACTCGCTGTGGGTCAGCGGACTGCCGAGCGTGACGAAATCGCTGATCTTCCACGGCAGCGGATGATCGGCGTCGCCGACGCGAAGCTGCCGGTAGAGCTCCCATTGGCTGCGCCGGAATGCGGGGAGGTCATCGAGGCTGTCGGGCCAAGCGGAGGCATCGGCGGCCAGCGTCGCCTTGTCGACGGCGTGGATCGCCTTCAGCCTCGCTTTGTCGCGAATGGCTTCCAACTTTCTAGGCCTGAAATCGGCCCACAATATCTGCAACAGATCATAGGCGATGATCGACCCGAGGCTGTGCGAGACCAGCACGATGCGGTCATAGGCATCGTCCATCATGAGACGCTTCAGCAGCTTGAGGCCACGCTCGCGGACCAGCGCCCGCTTCTCGACCGTTGCCGCTTCGGCCCGCACATAGGCGGCGACGTCGCCGAAATAAGGCAAGCCAAACTGGTCCACCGACCAGATGACGAACGACGCCAGAACCGTGACAAGCACACCGGTCGTCCAGGAGATGTAGCCTTGCCAGGTCGACGTTGCGAGCGCCAGCGCCGCGCCGAGGACGACGATGGTGGCCAAAAGCGTGACGACATAGAGTTTGAGCACATCGCGCGGAATATCGGCCGGCTTGCGCCAGAGCAGGGTCGTCACCCAGGCAGCAAGGCGGCTTCGGGTCGTGCCCTGGGTGATGTCGGCCCAGTAAAGCTCGTAGAAATCGGTGCGGCGGCCATCGACATCATAGGGCGTGGTGATCCGGCGGAGTTCGTGCGAATTGGTCCGGCTGTCGGGCGTGATCCAGCTCTGGTTGATCTTCGCACCCATCGGGTCGGCCGGATCGGGGACATGGGCATAGAACGGTGCCCGGGCCGGATCGTGGCTCCATACGGCCTGGACAAACTCCCTCAACGTGTCCATGGGCCGCTGCTCGCCCATGCCGTGCACGACCACTACCGCCTGGCTGCGCTTGCGTGGCGCCTTCTCTGCTGCGGTCAGATCGGCGGCCGGCGATGCAGCAGAACCAGGGTCGGGCACCAGCACCTCCACGATGACTCCGTTAGCAAGACGACGGGTCGGCATCGTAGCTTCAGAACCGGTAACAGCCAAGAAAAAGCCCGGCGCGGAGCCTGGCTGTATTCGACGATCGGCAGTGAGTTGGCAGCGACGCCGTTTCAGTGATCCATCGCTTTGACGATCTCCTCGGTCATCTTCTTGGCGTCGCCGAGCAGCATCATGGTGCCGTCCTTGTAGAACAGCGTGTTGTCGATGCCGGCATAGCCGGAGCCGAGCGAGCGCTTGACGAACAGGCAGGTGCGCGCCTTGTCGACGTCGAGAATTGGCATGCCGTAGATAGGTGAGGACTTGTCGTCACGAGCCGAGGGATTGGTGACGTCATTGGCCCCGATGACATAGGCGACGTCGGCCTGCGCGAACTCAGAGTTGATGTCCTCCAGCTCGAACACTTCGTCATAAGGCACGTTGGCTTCGGCCAAGAGCACGTTCATGTGCCCGGGCATGCGGCCGGCAACCGGGTGGATGGCGTATTTGACGTCGACGCCGTTGGCCTTGAGCTTGTCGGCCATCTCGCGCAGCGCGTGCTGCGCCTGGGCGACGGCCATGCCGTAGCCCGGCACGATGATGACCTTTTGCGCATTCATCATCAGATAGGCGGCATCCTCGGCCGAGCCCTGCTTGACCGTGCGCTCGATGCCGTCGTTGGCAATGGCTGATGTCTCGCCGCCGAAGCCGCCGAGGATGACCGAGATGAAGCTCCGGTTCATGCCTTTGCACATGATGTAAGACAGGATGGCGCCCGACGAGCCGACCAGCGCGCCGGTGATGATCAGCGCCAGATTGCCGAGCGTGAAGCCCAGGGCGGCCGCGGCCCAGCCCGAATAGGAATTCAGCATCGACACGACCACCGGCATATCGGCGCCACCGATCGGGATGATGAGAAGCACACCCAGCACCAGCGAGGCGGCAACGATCAGCCAGAACACCACCTTGGACTCGGCGGTGACGAGCAGCACGATCAGCACGATCAGCGCAATGCCCAGGGCCGCGTTGATGAAGTGGCGGCCACCGATCATGATCGGCTTGCCCGACATGCGGCCGTCGAGCTTCAAAAAGGCGATGACCGAGCCGGTGAAGGTGATGGCACCTATGGCAACGCCGAGGCTCATCTCGATCAGTGCCTGGGCATGAATATCGGCGACGGTGCCGATGCCGAAGCTTTCCGGTGCATAGATGGCGGCGGCCGCCACCATGACCGCGGCAAGACCGACCAGCGAGTGGAAGGCGGCGACCAGCTGCGGCATCGAGGTCATGGCAATGCGCCGTGCCGTGACCGCACCGGCCGAGCCGCCTATCAGCAGCCCGAGCACTATGAGGCCGAAGCGCCCGGCCGAAGGGGTCGCCAGCGCCAGCGTCGTGGCGATGGCGATGCCCATGCCGATCATGCCGTACATGTTGCCCTGGCGGCTGGTGGTCGGATGCGACAGGCCGCGCAATGCCAGGATGAACAGTATGCCGGAGACCAGATAGAGAAAGGAGGCGAAGTTGGCGTTCATAGCGGCCTACTTTTCCTTCTTCTTGTACATGGCCAGCATGCGCTGGGTGACGAGGAAACCGCCGAAGATGTTGACCGATACCAGCATCAGCGCAACGAAGCCGAAGCCGGTGGCAAGCCCTGAGGCCGAGATGCCGACGGCCAGCAGCGCGCCGACGACGATGACGGAGGAAATGGCGTTGGTGACCGCCATCAGCGGCGTGTGCAGTGCCGGCGTGACGGACCACACGACGTAGTAGCCGACGAAGATCGCCAGGACAAAGATGGCGAAGCGAAAGACGAAGGGATCGATGGCACCGCCGGACAGCGCGTGAGCGGCGTCACCCGCCGCCTCGGTGCCGGGCGCGGCCGCCAGGTTCTGCACCGCGAGCCGCACGGCAGCTGTCGCCTCGTCGAGCTGGTCGAGGGCTTTCTGCAGGGTCTGGTCCATCACGCGATCCCTCCGGTGGTCTTGGGCTTCCTCGAAGCGGCCGTTTTCTTCGCAGCCGGCTTCGCCGAAGCCTCGGCAACCATCGTCCTGGCCGGAATGGCCGGTGGTTCGACATATTGGCCCTTTGGCGGCTCCTGCTCAGCCTTTGCGAAAGCCGGATGCACGATCTTGCCAGCATCGGTCAGCATCGTCGCCTTGACCAGTTCGTCGTCGTGGTTGATGGCAAGCGTCTTCGCCGCCTTGTCGACCAGCGTCTCGAGGAAGGCATAGAGGTTCCTGGCATAGAGAAGCGAAGCGGAGGCGGCGACGCGACCGGGAACGTTGAGATGGCCGACGATCTTTACCCCGTTGGCCGTGGTCACCACCTTGCCGGCTTCGGCGCCCTCGACATTGCCGCCGCGCTCGACCGCGAGGTCGACGATCACAGAGCCGGGTTTCATCGAGGCGACCATCGCCGCCGAGACCAGCTTCGGCGCCGGACGGCCGGGGATCAGCGCGGTGGTGATGACGATGTCCTGCTTGGCGATGTGCTCGGCGGTCAACGCCGCCTGCTTGGCCTGATACTCCTTTGACATTTCCTTGGCGTAGCCGCCGGCCGTCTCGGCCGCCTTGAACTCCTCGTCCTCGACCGCCAGGAATTTTGCGCCGAGCGAGGCAACCTGCTCCTTGGCGGCCGGGCGCACATCGGTGGCGGTGACCACGGCGCCGAGGCGGCGCGCGGTGGCGATGGCCTGCAGACCGGCGACGCCGACGCCCATGATGAAGGCCTTCGCCGCCGGTACCGTGCCGGCGGCCGTCATCATCATCGGCAGTGCCCGGTCATATTCGGCAGCCGCGTCGACCACTGCCTGATAGCCGGCGAGGTTCGCCTGGCTGGACAGGACGTCCATCGACTGGGCACGGGTGATGCGCGGCATGAACTCCATGGAAAAGGCAGTAACACCAACCTTGGCCAGCGCGGCGACGGCAGCATCGTTGCCATATGGATCCATGATGGCAATGACGGCAGTGCCCGGCCGATAGGCTTTCAGCTCGGCATCGCTCGGCCGGCGCACCTTCAGCACGACATCAGCCCTGGAAACATCGCCGGCCTTGCCGATCGCGGCGCCGGCCTTGGCAAACTCCTCGTCGGGAATGCGCGAAGCAGTGCCTGCGCCGGCTTCGACGACCACGCCGAAACCCAGCGCCGCCAGCCGTTTCACCGTGTCGGGCGAGGCCGCGACGCGCGGCTCGTTCGCGTCGAGCTCACGAGGGATGAAAACCGTCTGTCCCACCGCATGATCCTTTCGGCCGGAACCCGTTACCCAAGACGCCGGCCGGCCACCGGCGGCGCCCTCGACAAAGGTTGGAGGAGTCTATCGGAGAATAAAGGCGCCGACGGCCAGGATCAGCACGAACAGGATAGTCCCCGAGAAGAAGCCGCCCACAAAGAAGCCGAACGCCATGGCCAGAAGCACGGCGGCGCAAAATAGCGACCCATATTTGGCCAGCATCACAAAGCCGGCATAGGTGCGGTCGTGCTCGGCATAGTCCATCTTCGCGCCCAGTTCGACAGGACCGGTCGGCGTGTGTTCAGCCATAGGAATACCCCTTCGAAGACATCTTTCAGGCACATAGCGAAAAGCCGCGTTAAGGGCAATGGCGCTATTGCCGCATCGCCGCAGCCAACTGTCTCAAGCGAAACTGGAAATCGCTGCGTCAATGATGTGGCGCAACATGCGCAGCGGTTATGACTGACCCGAGCCTGAAAACGAGGCGGAGCGGAGCGCGGCGATACCAATCACAATGGACGGCAGGTCCGCTATTGCCAATGTCGTTAGCCGGCGAGATGCGGGAACAGACCGAGCAGGCCGACAACGATCAGATAAAGGGCGACGATATAATTGAGCAGCCGCGGCATCACCAGGATCAGCACGCCTGCAATCAGCGAGATAAGCGGGGTAAGGGCGAGCGTGGAAATGGTCATATCGGTTCCTTTGATCGGATCGCTATCGAAGCGATGCTTGGCGGACGCCGGCGATGCCGACCTACCACCAGCACCCTTGCCCAGAACGCCGAAGCGACCGGAAGGCTCCATGGGCTCGTTCAGGCGGCTTCGCGAAAATACTTGGCGGTGGGCAGGATGGTCAGCGGGGCGAGTTCGCCGGCACCGGGCGTATCGAACAACATGCGCTGCTCCATTGGCGTCGAACGGAAGAACGGAAAGCGAGCGTAGGTTTCATTCTTGATCGCCAGGACATCGGCTTGATAAAGCAGCGCGAAACAGTTGATCACGCCGGCATAGGGCCGCGCATCGCCGATCGGTCGCGCCCGATAGATGCGCTTGTAGAAAGCCGCATGGTCCTCGCGGATCATGGATATGCAATAAGGCGCGCCGAAATGGAAGCAAGCCATGCCCGCAAGGCGCAGCGTCACATACGGGATCTGCGGGTAAAGCCGTGACCATTCGGCGTCCACGGCAAAACGGCTCGGGTCGATAAAGACTTCGCCGGCCGCCAGACGCGGCATCAACAAGTCCTTGTAGACGCTGAGCGCTGGTGATGTGGCGTTATCAGCAGACACGTTATGCAGGCGCATTGTGCTGACCAGCCGCCCCTCGATGTAGATTCCGAACGTATGGCAATTGGGCAGTTCGTCAAACTCGTCATGGACCTGACGGGACGCATTCTCGGGCACGAGATCGTTCATCCGATAGGAATTGTAGCGCAGCCTGTAAATGCTTTCGAAGTCCTCGCCGCTTTCACAGCGTCGGTACTCCGTCCGGTCAAGCAGCGCATAAACATGTTGCGCGAAGCTGGACATGGTCTCGGACGCATCTTTCCCACCAGCGCCCGCCGCATGGCCGAGCGAACTCAACTGGGCACACATGAACTCTATTCCCCGCGATTACCGCCACCAGCCGACACTACGGACGGGTCATGAGATGTAAAGATGAAAATAAGTAGGAGCTCGTTTACCGGTCATTAAGGTTAACAATTAATAAAATTATACTAAAATACGCGGTCTTTCAGCGCGAAGTCAGCGCCGCGGCGCCTTCCTTGCCGTCTGGATGTCCTTGGCGAAGGGCCAGACGGTGCTCGACATCGTCTCGATGCCGGACGCGCTGAGTGCCGACCCGAACAGAAAGCCCTGGACCAGGTCCGGCTTGACCTGCAATGCCAGGATCTTGAGCTGTTCGAAGGTCTCGACACCTTCGACGGTAACCGAAAGTCCCAGCGGCCGTGACAGGTTGACGATGCCCTTGAGCAATTCGAGCGACCGGCTGTTCTGAGTGACATCCATCAGGAACGAGCGGTCGATCTTGATTTTGTCGAGCGGCAGTTTGTGGAGATAGCTGAGGCTCGAATACCCGGTACCGAAATCGTCGAGCGCAATGCGCACGCCGAGCCGCTTCAACTCCTCGATATATTGGCGTGTCAGCGACTTGTCGTCGAGCAGCGCCGTCTCGGTGACCTCGATCTCCAGACGTCCGGCGGAGAGACCGGATTCAGCCAGCGCGTCGCGAACCTTCTGGATGACATCACGGTTGCGGAAATCCTTGGCCGAGAGATTGACCGACACGCTGGTCTGGGCCGGCCATTTGGCGCATTCCGTGCAGGCCGCATGCAGGACGAAGGTGCTGATGTCGGAAATAATCCCCATTTCCTCCGCCAGCGGAATAAAGATACCGGGGGAAATCGGCCCGAGATCGGGATGATCCCAGCGGCACAGCGCTTCGCAACTGGCGATACGCATCGTGCTCATCGCCACGATCGGCTGATAGACCACCCGCAATTCTTTGTTTTCCACGGCGCTGCGCAGGTCCGCCTTCATCAGCTGACGGCTGCGGAAGGCAGCATCCATGGAGGCCTCGAACAGCCGCCAACCGTTCTTGCCAAGCTCCTTGGCCTTGTAGAGTGCAAGGTCGGCTTTGACGATCATGGCGTCAACGTCGGTATCCTTGACCCGCGACAGCACCGCGCCGCCGCTGGCCTGGATGCGTAATCCGTGGCCGGCGACATCGACCTCGCCCTGTAGATTGACAAAGATCTCATCAACCTGGCCGGTCAGGTGGCTTTCATCCTCGATGCGCTCGAAGAAGATCATGAACTCGTCGCCGCCAAAGCGGCTAACGGTGATGCCTGGCCCAGCGACTGCCGCCAGCCGCTCGGCAACGGCGTAGATCAATCCGTCGCCGACCGGATGGCCGAGCGTGTCGTTGACGCTCTTGAAATCATCGAGATCGAGCACCACCAGCCCGCAGAGACGCTCGGGATCCCCTGAGGCCATGGCTTCCACCACCAACTCGTGGAAGTAGGCGCGGTTGGGCAGGCCGGTGAGACTGTCGTAGCGCGCCATGAAGCGGATCTTGTCTTCCGCCTCGACCCGGGCGGTCACATCCTCGAAAGTGACGACGCCCAGTTCCTGGCTGCCTTCGCGCGCCGAAAATTCATAGTGCTGGCCGTTGGTGAGCGAGACCAGGACCTTGCGGTCGCGGCCCTCGCGCAACGCACGCGTCAGCTGGGCTTCGATGTAACGGCAATCTTTCGGCGCCAGCATGCCGCCTGCAGCGCCGCGCATCAGCAGACCGTGGATCGAGCGGCCTAGCAGCGCATCGGCCGATTTGAGCGACATCAGGTGCGCGGCTTCGGCATTGGCCACCGCCACCCGGCCGTCGGGACCAAGCATGACAAGGCCATGCGACATGGTGTTGAGCGCGCGGTTGAAACGCTGCGCGATGCGGTTCGCCTTCTTTTCCTCCGACAGGGCGGTAAACAGGACTTCGCGGACGATGTCGGCGAACCGCTTGATCGCAAACAGAAAAGGGGCCGACATCAGACCGAGGATGATGTGGTAGATATCGCCGCGCAGGATAAAGCCAAGCGATATGGGCCATGTGGTGGTTATGATAAAAATCATAACCATGCGCGGCGACCCATAATTGCGGCCGGCAATCGACGTGACCGATGCCAGAGTGACGCAGACAGAGGCTATTTCGGCATAGTTGTCGTGGCTGTCATTTGCCAGATAGATACTGACGAAACAGAACGCGCCAAGCATGAAACCATGCATCGAACCGAAAATTATGTAATCGTTTTCGCGATCATGGGCTTCTTCCCACGTCGTCGGGGAAGGAAGTCGCCCGTATTTTCGGATGTTGCGAAGGCGCAGAGTACCGACAATGATGAGCCCAGCGGCAACTAGAAGATACGCCAAGTCCATGGTCTTCCAATAGACCAGAATGACGAGGAGCGTCTGCGCAACAAGGCCGATCGACAGCGTGAACCCGTCGCGAAACAGCGTTTCCACGAACGGAATGTAAACGTCGACCGGAATCTCGTTTTTTCGTCTCAGATTCACGCCTGGATCCCAACCCTGGGGAACCCAGCAGTGTCACATTGGCCTTAAGAAAGGTTTAGAGCAGCGGTTCTGGCTCTATTGGCATTCATTGGTGACGCAGCGGAAGCAGGGAAACTACAGTTCAGGTAAACAAGGCGTATCACAGCGCTGAATTATTCGGCGGCTTGAAGTTGCGGCCGCAGCGGCGCCGTCGAGAGGCGGTCGAGCAGACGCTGGCGTTCGCCGGCGGCTTTTTCGGCACTGGCCTGCTTGACGTGGCCAAAGCCGCGGATGAGCGCCGGCACCGAAACAAGCGCGGCAGCAACCTCGATCTTGCCCGGCGCCAGCGCGCCGGCGACAAGCTCCAGGTCGGCTTCATAGAGGGCAAGAAGCTGCCGCTCCATACGCCTCTCGGCGCTGTAGCCGAACAGGTCGAAAGCGGTGCCGCGCAGGCCCTTCATCGCCGCCAGCAGGCGGAACCCGTTCATCGTCCACGGGCCAAAGCTCGATTTCTTCGGCTTGCCGTCACTGCCGCGCCTGCCCATGATCGGCGGTGCGAGATGGAATTCAAGCTTGCCGTAGCTCTGGAACTGCTTTGCGATCTCTGCGGCAAAGGAGCCGTCCGTATAAAGCCGCGCCACCTCGTATTCGTCCTTGATCGCCATCAGCTTGAACAGGTTCTTTGCGGCAGCCTCGGTCACCACGGTCGACCCGGGCACAGCATTGGTTTCGGCCTTGCGCAGCGCCGCCAGTCTGTCGGCATAGCGCTTGCCATAGGCGGCGTTCTGATAGGCGGTCAGGAAGGCGACGCGGCGAGCAATGATATCGTCCAGCGTCTCGGCAATGGCGGCATGCTGCGTGGCCTTGCCCGGCTGGGCAAGAAGGCTGCGCACGAAATCCGGCTGGTGGGCGGCGCGGCGGCCCCAGCGAAATGCCGCGATATTCATCGCTATCGCCTCGCCGTTGAGCTCGATCGCCTTCTCGACCGCCTCCGCCGACAGCGGCAAGCCGCCGTGCTGGAAGGCGAAGCCGAGCATGAACATGTTGGCGCCAAGCGAGCTGCCGAACAGCGCGGTGGCGGTGCGGGTAGCGTCGAAGAAATGCGTCCTGTCGTCGCCCGCGGCCGTTCTTATCGCTTTCTTCAGCCGCTCGACGGGCAGCGAGAAATCGGCCGAACGGGCGAACTCGCCCGGCATGATCTCGGCAGTGTTGGCGAGGAAGATGGTATGGCCTTCGCGCACCGCGGCCAACACCTTCTTGGCACCCGAAACGACGAGATCGCAGCCGAGCACGAGATCGGCCTTGCCGGCCGATAGCCGAATGGCGTGGATGTCGTCCGGCGTGCGGGCGATGCGGACATGGGTGAACACCGAGCCGCCCTTCTGGGCGAGGCCGGCCATGTCGATCATGCCGCAGCCCTTGCCTTCCAAGTGCGCGGCCATGCCGAGCACCGCGCCTATTGTGACGACGCCGGTGCCGCCGACACCGTCGATGATCGCCGCCCAGCCTTGTTCACCGAGCGTAAATTGCGCCGGCGCCGGCACCCCCGCGAGCGGGTCGGCCGCGCCGGCTATGCCTTCGGCTTTCCTGATTTTGGCGCCGTGGACGGTGACGAAGGAGGGGCAGAAACCGTTGACGCACGAGAAGTCCTTGTTGCAACTCGACTGGTCGATCTTGCGCTTGCGGCCGAATTCGGTCTCGACCGGCTGGATCGAGACGCAATTCGACTGCACGCCGCAATCGCCGCAGCCTTCGCAGACCAGCTCGTTGATGAAGATACGCTTGTCGGGATCGGGGAAGGTGCCGCGCTTGCGGCGGCGACGCTTCTCGGCGGCGCAGGTCTGGTCGTAGAGCAGCACCGAGACGCCTTTGACCGAACGCAACTCGCGCTGGACGAGATCGAGGTCGTCGCGGTGATGGATGGTGGCGCCGGCGGGAAATTCCACCTTGCCGGTATATTTGTCCGGCTCGTCGGTGACGATGGCGATGCGCTCCACGCCCTCGGCGCGCACCTGCCTTGCGATCATGTCCACCGTCAGGCCGCCCTCGTGCGGTTGCCCGCCGGTCATCGCGACGGCGTCATTGTAGAGGATCTTGTAGGTGATGTTGGCGTCGGTCGACAGCGCGAAGCGGATCGCCAGCACACCCGAGTGGTTGTAAGTGCCATCGCCCAGATTCTGGAAGATGTGCTCGCGCTTCGAGAACGGCGCCTGGCCGACCCACTGCGCGCCCTCGCCGCCCATGGCGGTGAAGCCGACGGTGTTGCGGTCCATCCACAGCGCCATGAAATGACAGCCGATTCCGGCGGCGGCGAGCGAGCCGTCCGGCACCTTGGTCGAGGAATTGTGTGGGCAGCCGGAGCAGAAGAAGGGCGTGCGCGAGGCGATGTCTGACGTGTCGGCCAGCATCGCCTGGAACTGGCGCAACTTCGCCACCCGCGCGGCGATTTCTTCCGACGGGCCGATCGTTCGCAAAATCCTCTCGCCGAGCGCGATGGCAATATCGTTGGGGTCGAGCGCGCCCTTGGCCGGGAACAGCCAGTCGCCGCGCTCGTCCTTCTTGCCGACGATGATCGGCTGCGTCGCGGTGCCGTAAAGGTTCTCGCGCAGTTGCACCTCGATCAGCGAGCGTTTCTCCTCGACGACGACGATGGTATCGAGGCCGCGAGCAAAGTCGGCGATGTGCTGCAGGTCGAGCGGCCACGGGCAGCCGACCTTGAACAGCCTGATACCGATGCGACTGGCGGCCGCTTCGTCGATGCCGATATCCTCCAGCGCCTGGCGAACATCGAGATAACTCTTGCCGATGGTGACGATGCCAAGCTTGGCGCTGCTGCCGCCCGAATAGACGATCCGGTTCAGCCCATTGGCGTGGATGAAGGCCGAAGCGGCGGCGCGCTTGTGTTCATGCAGCCGCTCCTCCTGGCCGAGCATGTCGATCTCGTTACGGATATTGAGGCCGCCGGGCGGTATGTCGAAGTCCGGCACGATGATGTTCAGCCGTTCGAGCGCGGCATCGACCGAGGCCGTCGATTCGATGTTGTCCTTGACGCATTTGATCGCCGCCCAGGTGCCGGCAAAACGCGACATGGCAAAGCCGTAGAGGCCGTAGTCGATGATCTCCTGGACGCCGGCCGGATTAAGGATCGGCACCATGGTGTCGACGAACAGGAACTCGGTGGCATGCGCGTTGGTCGAGGATTCGGCCATGTGGTCGTCACCCATCAGGGCCAGCACGCCGCCATGTTTCGACGACCCGGCGAGATTGGCGTGGCGGAACACGTCGCCGGAGCGGTCGACGCCCGGACCCTTGCCGTACCAGACCGAAAAAACGCCGTCATGGGTACCCTCGCCCAGCAATTCGGCCTGCTGCGAGCCCCAGCAGGCGGTGGCGGCGAGCTCCTCGTTGAGACCGGGCTGGAAGACGATGTCCGACTGCGCGAGCTGGTTCCTGGCCTTCCACAGCTGCATGTCGAGGCCGCCGAGCGGCGAGCCGCGATAGCCGGAGACGAAACCGGCGGTGTTCAGGCCAGCCCGGCGGTCGCGCTCGCGCTGCATCAGAAGCATGCGGATGACTGCCTGGGCACCCGACAGGAAGATGCGCTCCTTTGCCAGGTCGAACTTGTCGTCGAGCGCGACATTGTGCAGCGTCATCAGGCATTTCCTGTGCGGAGGCCGCGCCTGGTGGTGCGCGGCCAACGTCGGAGTCGAGTGCCCACAGTCTTTCTTCCCTTGCCGGGGAGGTCAAACAAAATCGAAGGTGCCAGGCGGTCCGCAACAAACGATCCGTGCGCGGCCGTGTGGCGCCACGAAACGCCTGTCGGGGAGGATGGCCGAGCATGAAAAATTCCGGCGGCGGTCAGTGCCGCTGGTGATGCATCATGCAGCCTTTGGGCAACTGGGCTTCGGTTCACCGGGCAGCTTGCCGTCGACATGGCCGGCCAAGTCCTTGTTGAGCTCGTAGACTGGCCCGACCACCAGAGGCCGGTCGGGCAGGACCGACTGGTCGAGCGAGGACGTCAGAGTGGTCGCGAAACTCTGCAGCAACTTGCCGCTGGAATCCTCGATGCGGATCGACACCGCATAGGGCTTGTCCTTGACAACGCAGGTAAGCGGCGGGCTGGTGAGCGTCACATGCGGCAGCTTCGGCCATATTTTCTGGGTGACGATGATCGGATCACCACCGGCCGGGTTCTGGAAGGAGACCACAGCGACCTGCCCCTCACCCACCGGCCGCAGCGGATTGAGGGTGATGACATAGGTGGCGATACCCAGCCGGTAGTTGAACTCGAACAGCTTCCCGGAAATGGCGAACAGCTGGTCCTTGCCGGAATCACGGCAGGCGCCGAGCGCGGCCGCCGCGAACAACGCCGCGACGACAATCATCGCGCGTGAGAATCTTCTAGACATTGGTGACCTCCCTGGCCGCGGTCCGGCGGCGATAGTGTCGGTTTGCCTTCTGGCGGTTGCCGCACACCGCCATGTCGCACCAGAGGCGGCTGGAATTGCGGCTTTTGTCGACAAACAGCCAGCTGCAGTTCGGACATATCCGCAGCCTGGCGATGGTGTCGCTACGCAGCAGCGACAGCGCCGAGACCGCGAGCGCCGCCTCGAAGGCGATCGGCGTTGCCGGATCACCGAACGGTTTTCCAGGCGTGCCGATTTCGGTGTGGCCATGGGCGAGGCCGTCGGCGCAGGCTTCCAGGAATTCAGGCATATCGGCGGTGTCGATCGCACCTTTCGATACCGCGCCGCGAAACAGCCGATCGGTCGTCTCGCGAATCGACAGCACCACCGGTGCGATCTTTTCAGGCGCCGGCGCTACGAGCCGCCTGCCGCCGAGCTCGGCGGCGCGAAAGGCACTCGCCGCTTCGGCAAAGCGGGCGATCTCGGCCGGATCGTCGAAACGGTCGAAAGTTTTCTCCGGATCGTTCCGCAAAACGACGGTGTTCGCCGTATCGAGCGCCAGCATGCCACCGGTAAAGCGGTGCGGAGTCCAGGATACTGTCATATGGCGAATCTAACTGATAACTCGCGTTTGACAAGTTAGATTCCGGGTGCAACGCTCGTCACTGAGGCGATCGCCGTACTGAGAATATCGTTCGTCCCAAACCTCTGCCCCGATTGCGGGGCATGCATAGAGGGTCTTGCATGCTCTATTTCTTCCAGCAGGTTCTGAACGGGCTGCATTCGGGCGCGCTCTACGCATTGCTTGCCTTCGGCTACGTGCTGACCAACGGCATCCTGCACCGTACCAATCTTGCCTATGGCGCGCTGTTCGCCTTTTGCGGGCATACGATGATCCTCACCGCGGCGTTCGGCTATCAGGCGCTGTGGCTGACGCTGTTTGCATCGGTCGCGCTCGGCGTAGCTGCGGCATTCCTTTATGCGGCGCTGCTCAGCCATGTCCTGTCGCGAAGTATCTTCGAACCGCTGGCCGACCGCTCGCCCAACGCCATCGTGGTGACGACGCTCGGCATATTGCTGGTCTTGTCGGAAGCCAGCCGCATCGCCGCCGATACCCATGACCTATGGTTGCCGCCAATGCTGGCCCAGACCATCGTCTTCGCGCAGAATGCCAGCTTCAAGGCGACGTTGACGCTGATCCAATTGCTCGATTGCGCCGCCGTACTGGCGGCCATAGCGCTGGCTGCTTGGGGCTTCGCATATTCGAGCTTCGGCCGGAGCTGGCGCGCCGTATCCGACGATCCCAAGGCGGCTGCGATGTGCGGCGTCGATGTCCGTGCGGTGTTTCGGCGTGCGGTGCTTTTCGGCGGCCTTTGCGCGGCACTGGCTGGCGTGCTCGCCGCCTTCTACTACGGTAACATCAGCTTCGGCACAGGGTTGGTCTACGGGTTGAAAATCCTGTTCGTGACCGCAGTGGGCGGCTATCTTTCGCCTTTGCGGGCGGCACTGGGCGCCGCCGCTTTCGGCATGGCCGAATCGCTATGGGCCGGCTATTTTCCGCTCGAATGGCGGGACGGCTGGATGTACCTGTTCCTCGTCGCCATGCTTGTGCTGATCGGCGCCGGCCGCGACCAACAGAAGATCGCCTGAGCCGCACCCGACTTTGCTTGGGTGAAAGCGCCGCATGTCCTTGGACATGCAAAGGATGCGGCAGCATTTTGCCGCCCGTCATCTCACAACTGTGTTTATGCGGGCTGTCCCGTGTTGACCCGCCGGACCACGCACTGCATACCGTTGGTCCACAGCGACGCGACGGACAGGGAACCGCCGCGCTCTGACACAAGGGAGGAATGCATGGCAGGGCTTCTCGCTCTTTCCAGAACCATTGACCGTTTGAACGAATTCATCGGCAAATGGGTTTCGTGGCTGATCCTGCTGGCGATCCTGGTAAGCGCCGCCAACGCCGTCATCCGCAAGGTGTTCGACATGTCCTCGAACGCCTGGCTGGAATTGCAATGGTATCTGTTCGGCGCCGCCTTCATGCTGGCCGCCGCCTACACGCTGAAGCAGAACGACCATATCCGCATCGATATCGTCTACGGCATGTTCTCGCGCCGCGTGCAGCACTGGATCGACCTTTTCGGTCACGTCTTCTTCCTGATGCCGTTCGTGACGTTGATGGTGGTCTATTTCGTTCCCTATGTGTCGCTGTCGTATCGCAGCGGGGAGATGTCGAACAATTCCGGCGGGCTGATCATCTGGCCGGCGAAGGCGATCCTGCTGGTCGGCTTTTTTCTGCTCGCGCTGCAGGGCATTTCAGAAATCATCAAGAAAATCGCCATCATGCGCGGTCAGATGGACGATCCCACTCCGTTCATATCGGTGCATGAGCAGGCCGAGCTAGAAGCCAAGGCGCTCGTCGAAGAGGTGCGCTCGTGATCGAGTTCATCGCCCAGAACATGGCGCCGATCATGTTCGCCTCGCTGGTCGTCTTCCTGCTGATCGGCTATCCCGTCGCCTTCTCGCTCGCCGCCAACGGCCTGATGTTCTTCTTCATCGGCGTGCTTCTGTCGCCCTATTCGGGCGGCTCGATCAATCTCGCCTGGCCGTTGCTGCACGCGTTGCCGGATAATTTCTATGGCAGCCGGGTGATGTCGAACGATACGCTGCTGGCGATCCCGTTCTTCACCTTCATGGGCATCGTGCTCGAACGATCCGGCATGGCCGAAGACCTGCTCGACACGATCGGCCAGTTGTTCGGACCTGTCCGTGGTGGCCTCGCCTATGCCGTGATTTTCGTCGGCGCGCTGCTCGCCGCGACGACCGGCGTGGTGGCGGCCTCCGTCATTGCCATGGGTCTGATTTCGCTGCCGATCATGCTGCGCTACGGCTACGACCGGCGGCTGGCATCCGGCGTCATTGCCGCGTCCGGGACGCTCGCCCAGATCATCCCGCCGTCACTGGTGCTGATCGTCCTGGCCGACCAGCTCGGCCGCTCGGTCGGCGATATGTATAAGGGAGCGCTGATCCCCGGGCTCATTTTGACCGGCATCTACATGCTCTACATTCTGCTCATGTCGATCTTCCGGCCGAAGTCGATGCCGGCCCTGCCGCTGGAGGCCCGCACGCTCGGCCACGGCGTGCTGTC
This sequence comes from Mesorhizobium sp. M0816, assembly GCF_040320005.1. Taxonomy (NCBI): domain Bacteria; kingdom Pseudomonadati; phylum Pseudomonadota; class Alphaproteobacteria; order Hyphomicrobiales; family Phyllobacteriaceae; genus Mesorhizobium; species Mesorhizobium sp. M0816. Next base: position 447,561 of record NZ_JAMYOT010000002.1, read on the forward strand.
GCTGCTGGCGGCGCTGCTGGCGGCGGTGGTGGTTTCCTATGCGGCGTATCGCTACCTTGCGCCGAACCATGGCGGCAACGCCGATATCCTCGGCGCCACCATCGGCGTCATCTTCATCTATGTCGTGGCGATCGTCGACCAGCGCCTGAAGATCAGCCTGATGTCCAGACTGGCACAGCAGGTGATCATCGTGCTGATCCCGCCGCTGGCGCTGATCTTCCTGGTGCTGGGCACCATCTTCCTTGGCATCGCCACGCCGACGGAAGGCGGCGCCATGGGCGCCGTCGGCGCGCTGGCAATGGCGGCGATGAAGGGGCGGCTGTCGCTCGACGTGGTCAAGCAGGCGCTGGCCTCGACGACCAGGCTGTCGTCCTTCGTTCTGTTCATCCTGATCGGCGCGCGGGTGTTCTCGCTGACCTTCTACGGCGTCAATGGCCACATCTGGGTCGAGCACCTGTTGACGTCGCTGCCGGGCGGTGAAGTCGGTTTCCTGATTGGCGTCAACATCCTCGTCTTCGTGCTCGCCTTCTTCCTCGACTTTTTCGAGCTTGCCTTCATCATCGTGCCGCTTTTGGCGCCAGCGGCTGACAAACTCGGCATCGACCTGATCTGGTTTGGCGTGCTTTTGGGCGTCAACATGCAGACCTCCTTCATGCATCCGCCCTTCGGTTTCGCGCTGTTTTATCTGCGCTCGGTCGCCGCGCGCGTGCCCTATCTCGACCGACTCACCGGCAAGCAGATCGCGCCCGTCACCACAGGGCAGATCTATTGGGGCGCAGTGCCCTTCGTCTGCATCCAGGTGATCATGATCGGCCTGACCATCGCCTTCCCGCAGATGGTGATGCACTACAAAGGCACTGTCGTCGATCCTGGCACCATCAACTACCAGGTGCCGGAAACGCCTGGCATCGGCTTGTCGCCGCTTGGCACGCCGCCGGCCAACGGCGGCACTGCCCCGGCCTCACCTTCCACACCGGATTTGTCGCAGCCGCCGAGCTTCGACGAAAAGCCGCCCGCGAAACCGGCGGCGCCGGCGATCGATCTGTCGCAACCACCGAGTTTCAACTGAGGAAGGCCCGGCAGCCATGAAGGCGGTTCGGTTGGGCCGAGTGGGCAGCCTCGCCGTGTGCGAGGCCGAGAAACCGACCGCCGGGCCGAACGATCTGCTGGTGCGCATCGAGGCGTGCGGCGTCTGCGGCACCGACAGGCATCTTTTCCATGGTGAATTCCCGTGCACGCCGCCGGTGACGCTCGGGCATGAATTCTCCGGCATCGTCGAGGGGGTCGGACCTGGCGTATCCGGCTTTTCCGTCGGCGACCGCGTCACCGGCGATCCCAACATTGCCTGTGGCCGATGCGAGCATTGTCAGGCCGGCCGGGTCAATCTCTGCGGCAATCTACGCGCCATCGGCATCCATTGCGATGGCGGCTTTGCCGAATATCTTGTCCTGCCACAGAAACAGGCCTTCGTCTTGCCAGGCGATCTGAAGCCTACGCATGGTGCTTTCTGCGAGCCGCTCGGCTGCTGCCTGCATGGCGTGGACCTTGCCGCGATCAAACCAGGCTCGTCGGTCGCGGTGCTCGGCGGCGGCGTGATCGGCCTGCTCACCGTTCAGCTGGCAAAGCTCGCCGGTGCGACGACCATTATCTTGTCGACCCGTCAGGCCTCGCGGCGGGCTCTTGCCGAGCAATTTGGCGCAACGGCGACGCTCGATCCCAGCGCCTTCGATGTCATCGATGCGATCGTCGGCCGGTCGGGTTTGATGCCGGGCGGCGTCGACGTGGTGTTCGAATGCGCCGGCGTGAAAGACACTGTTGAGCAGGCGATGCGGCTGGCCAAAGCGGGCGGCACCGTCGTCGTCGTCGGCGTGATGCCGCAAGGCATGAAAGTGGCGTTCGAACCGTTCGATCTCCTATTCCGTGAGTTGAAGGTCCTGGGTTCCTTCCTCAACCCCTTTACCCATCGCCGGGCCGCCGATCTTATCGCCTCGGGGGCGATCGAAGTAGATCGGCTGATATCACGACAAGTCAGCCTCGACGAGGCGGTGGCGATCATTGCCAACCCGCCGGCGCCAGGTGAGGTCAAAGTCCTGGTAGTGCCTCAGAGCTGATCCATCGGGCCAGTTGCCACCGCCAGGCTTCGCGGTTCTGCGTCGCATCGATGGCTTCATCCTCAATCTGATAAAGCCGGGCTGATGAAGCCGGGGAAAGGCGACCCCGCCACCTATGCCGACGCCGGCCTACAACCGGGTGAGGTCCAGCAACTGATGCGTGGCCGCATCAAGTCGACAGTGTTCGATTGCCATGCTCCGGGCGGGAATACCGGTGGAAGTCAGTGCGTCCGAGGCTGACAGGAAGGAACACGGGGCGTGCTCAGGGTTCTTTGACAAGAACCACGTCTTCCTGGAGCGGAATGCATTCAAATAAAACCGGGCATCCGCTTTGTTTTAGCCCATTCTGCGACGCCGAGTGGAGCCACTCGGCGTCGCAGAATGTTCTAGAGCTTGCTGTTGCGCTGCTGGACCATCATGAAGGTGTCATAGTTGTACTCGGCCACCTGCGCCCAGAGATAATGCTCCTTGCGGAACGCCTTGATCGAATCCCAGATCTTCTTGAACGGCGCGTTCGAGGCTTCCATCTCGGCATAGACTTCGTTGGCCTTTTCGAAACAGGCGGCCATGATCTCCTGGCTGAACGGGCTCAACTTGGCACCGCCGGCAACCAGCCGCTTAACCGCCGCCGGATTGAGATAGTCGTATTTCTGCAGCATGTTGGCGTCGGCCGCTTGAGCGGCAGTATGCACCAGCGACTTGTAAGCCGGCGAAAGTTCGTCGTATTTCGCCTTGTTGAACATCAGATGGACAGTCGGTCCACCTTCCCACCAGCCGGGATAGTAGTAATAGGGCGCAACCTTGTAGAAGCCGAGCTTCTCGTCGTCATAGGGGCCGACCCATTCGGCGGCATCGATCGTGCCTTTTTCCAGCGCCGGATAAATGTCGCCACCGGCGATCTGCTGAGGAACCACGCCGAGCCTTTGCACCACTTTGCCGGCAAAACCACCGATACGCATCTTGAGGCCGGAAAGGTCGGCGACCGTTTTGATCTCCTTGCGGAACCAGCCGCCCATCTGCACGCCGGTATTGCCGCCCGGCAGCCCAAACAGACCCTGCGTCGCCAGGAACTCGTTGAACAGATCGATGCCGCCACCATGATAGTGCCAGGCGTTTATGCCGCGCGCGTTGAGCGAAAACGGAACCGCCGCTCCCAGCGCCCAGGTCGGGTCCTTGCCCCAGTAATAGTATGCCACCGTGTGGCAGGCCTCGACGGTGCCGGCAGTGGTGGCATCGGCGGCCTGCAGGCCGGGAACGAGTTCGCCGGCGGCGAAGACCTGGACCTGGAAGTTGCCGTCGGTCGCCTCCGACAGCATCTTGGAAAACACTTCGGCGCCACCATAGATCGTATCGAGCGACTTCGGGAAGGACGACGCCAGCCGCCAGGTCACTTTCGGATTGGACTGAGCGATGGCCGGGGCGGCAAGTGTCGCGGCAGCGGCCGCGGCGCCAACGCCGGCGGTGCCGGCCTTGCGGATGAACGAACGACGATCCATGAAGTTCCTCCCTTTTGGATCCACTGACCGACATTCGGGACACTTCGGCGCCCGGATCGGCTTCGAGCCGACAATACACAGGCAAGGAGTCGAGTCCAGCACGGCAGCCCGGTTTGAGCGGCGCATTTCGGGGAAATTCACGGCGTTGGGGCAGATCTTGCAACTATAGTCTAAGGTCGATTAACTGGCCTACGCGACACGCCGAAACTTGCCATGGAAATGCGCCTTCGGATCGCCTATTTTGCAGGCAGATAATTCGTTGCACCCGATGGGATCCGGACCAATGCACCAGCCGCTCGTCGCAATATCGACCGACGTCCGCCAGTTCGACAATTACACCTGGCATGCCACGCCACAGCAATATCTTGAAGCGGCGCTTTCGGGTGCAGGCGTGTTCCCGCTGCTGGTACCATCCTTCGGCGACCGGCTCGACTTCGACGAACTGCTTTCCGCCGTCGACGGCGTCATGGTCACCGGTTCCAAATCGAACGTCCATCCCTCGCTCTATGGCGGTGACGCCAGCGAAGCCAATGGTCCTTACGACTCCGCCCGCGACGCGACGACGTTGCCGCTGATCCGCCGGGCGGTGGAGCGCGGGGTGCCATTGCTCGCCATCTGCCGCGGCATCCAGGAGATGAATGTGGCGCTGGGTGGCACGCTGGCCACCGAAATCCAGGAACGCGCCGGTTCGCTCGATCATCGTGCGCCGGCAAGCGACAAACAGGACGAACGCTTCGCCATCCGCCAGAGCGTGTCAATAAAACCCGGCAGCTGCCTGGCCGGGGTCTTCGGCGCCGGCGACATCATGGTCAATTCGGTGCATCGCCAGGCCATCGACCGGCTTGGCCCAAAGTTGCAGGTCGAAGCGGTCGCCGCCGACGGCACTGTCGAGGCGGTTTCGGTGCGCGATGCACGGGCTTTCGCCGTCGGCGTCCAGTGGCATCCCGAATACTGGGTCAAATCGGACAGTATCTCGGTAAAGATATTTCGCGCATTCGGCGATGCGGTGCGCCTGCATCAGGCGGCGAAATCGGGTGCGCGCGCAGCCGCGGAATAGGTCAATCGCAGAGGTCACCCGACGCTGACGTTGCACTCGGCCGGCCAACAGAAGGCGCTCAATAAACCGCCGACAGCAGAAACTGCCGGTGGCACAGTTCATAGGGCAGCTGTCTCGTTTTGCGGGAACATGGCGCGACGTGTTTCGGTATCGAGCTCCGTCTTGAAGGCATGCTTCGCCTTCATATCCAAGGCGCGCTGGACAGCAGGGCGCTTGGTCACTTCATTCATGAAGTGCATGACATTGGGATAGTCGCCAAGACCTTTGGCGCCGAATACATATCCGGCGGAGGCGGCCCAACCCCAAAGTGCCATGTCTGCGATCGTGTACTCGTCGCCTGCCAGATATCGGGCCTCCCCGAGGCGACGGTCCAGAACCGCGTAGTGGCGCTCAAGCTCCTTCACGTAACGATTTTTCGCATAGGCGATATCTTCCGGCGCATAGTGAAGGAAGTGGATCGCCTGGCCGGAAAACGGCGACAGGCCCGTTGCCACGAACTGCAGCCATGACAGCATGACAGCCCTGTTCTTCAGTTCGGCGGGAATGAATTTTCCGTGCTTCTCGGCGAGGTAGAGGAGGATGGCATGAGAGTCGAATATCGTCACATCCCCGTCCACCATCGCCGGAACCTTGCCGTTTGGATTGACCTCCCTGAATTCCGGCGTGTGCTGTTCGCCCTTGAAGATATCGACCGGCGAGATGTCGAAGGGCAATTCCAGTTCTTGCAGCAGCACCGCCACCTTCATGGAATTCGGCGTGGCATGAAAATATAAATTGAGCATTTTTTCTGTCTCATCGTTGAACATCTGCCCAGTCAACCCAATTGGCCGTCTGCCGATGTTGGAATCAGAACATGCTGGCTTGCGCACCAACGCGCCAATCGATCTCGCGGATTGGTGGCATCGAGCCCGTTCATGGCAGGTCGGGCGATGGGATGGATTTGGATTTCAGCAAGCGCCAAACCCATGAACACTATCGATCGGTCTCATCATGAAAGGCGATTTCTCGAGGGGCGCGCGGGGTTCTAGAGCGGTGACATCAACCGATCGAAAGGAACCAATCATGATCTCTCGCTCTCTAATGGCTGGCGTCGCCGCTATAGCTTTTTTCAATCTTGTATCGCCATCGATGGCCGACAGCACGGCTCATGGAATTTCGTTTACCTCCGACCAGAGTTATCCGGAAAGCATTACGTGGTCGGCCAAGCAGGACACCTTCATGGTCGGCTCGGTGCGTCATGGCCTGGTTGGCAAGGTCGACGAAGCCGGGAAGTACACGGTGTTCGTCCACGACGCGAAACTGATTTCCACCGCGGGCCTGCTCGTCGACGACAAGCGCAATACGCTCTGGGTGACGAACTCCGATCCGGGCGTCGGCGATCGCACCAATGCGGCGAGCCAGGGCAAGCTTGCGGGCGTGGCCACATATGATGCCACGACCGGCCAGCCTCTTGCCTATCATGACCTCGGCAGCCTCAGCGAAGGCACGCATTTTGCCAATGATATCGCGCTCGACGCCGGCGGAAACGCTTATGTGACCGACAGCTTTGCCCCGATCGTCTACCGGATCGATACAGCGGGCAAGGCGACGATCTTTGCGCAGGACCCGCGCTTCAAGGATGGCGGTGGCTTCAACCTGAATGGCATCGCCTGGCACAAGGACGGCTATCTGCTCGTGGGCAAATACAATACGGGTGAGCTGTTTCGGGTCAGCATCGCCGACCCCAGCGAGGTCGAGCTAGTGAAACTGCCCGAGGCCCTGACGGGTGCCGACGGCATTCAGCTGATCGATGACCAGCATCTCGTCGTCGTGCAGAACCTTGGCGTCGATCGCACCGTCGAACTGGTTTCCACCGACGGGTGGACATCGGCAACGATCGTCCAGCAGGAGCGCAGCGTCATGTCGATGCCAACGGCCGCGGCGATCATGGGCGACGTCATCTACGTGCTGAACTCGCGGCTCGATACGCTGTTCGATCCCGCTGCCGACAAGGTCGGCGATTACCTGCTTCAGAAGTTCTGATTGCGCGACATGTGGTGGCCGGAACGGTTGCGTGGCGTCCGGCCGCTACTCTTCGTGACTATTACGAGCGCTCTGCATCACCAGTTTGCGCAGCCATATGTGGGCCGGGTCACTCCGCATCCGCGGGTGCCAGAACAGGTTCATGGCGAACGGCGAGAGCTCCAAGGGGGCTTCGAACAGATCGAGGACCTCAGCGAAGCGCTTCAGAAAGCGCCGGGGCAGGGTGCAGATCAGATCGCTGTTCGCTAGAACGAGCGGGGCCAGGGCGTAGCTCTGGATGGAGACCGTGACGTTGCGCTCGCGGCCAATCTCGGCAAGCGCGTCGTCGATCATTCCTGCAAAGTGCCCGCCGCTCGTCGAAATGAGCAGATGGTCGAGGGCACAGAATTCGTCCAGGGTAATTGGTCCCTTGCCGCGTGGATGGCCGGGCCGCTGGGCCGTGACGAATTCCTCTTCGAACAGTTTTTGTCCGATCAGACCACCCGAACCGTCTTCTGCGGCTCCGATGAAGAGATCGACGTCGCCTTGCTCCAGGTGCTCCACGATCCTCGGCTTGTTGGGCACCGTAAAGGCGACCTTTGCGTTGGGAGCTTGGGATTTAAACTGCGGAATGAGGTCCGGAGCCAAGATTGCCGCCGGATTGTCCGTTGCGGCAATGCGATAGACACGTTTGCTTGTCGCAGGGTCGAACAGATGGGCAGTATTCACGAAATCGCTCAACCGTTCGAGCAGCCGCGTGAGCTCGGCCTCAAGTGCCAAGGCGTGAGGCGTCGGGGTCATCCCCCGTCCGGACGCCGCGGTGGTGAAGAGTGGGTCGTTCAACAACTGACGCAGCCGCATCAGGCGGGCCGACAAGGCAGATTGGGTGATGTTCAATCCCGTCGCTGCGTGGGTGACGTTCTGGTGCTTCAATAGCGCGTCGAGTGTCAGCAGCAAGCCGATGTCGAACTCCGATAGTTGTTTAGTCAATGGGACCTCGCAACAGCAGGCGCTATTCAACCGGAGCGATCTTTAGCACGGCTCCCCAGTTTGACGGGCATGCGGTCGCAGTCAACTTGCGATGGCCTCTAGCCGGTCCTGTCATTAGCTGTTTCTAACATCCGGCGGCTTGTTCTGCTCATGGTCTGGCCGCTAGCGATAGCAGCGGCAGCGCCGGCGCGTAGGATTCATAGCCATCGCCGTCGGCAACCGCGAACGTGACGATCGGATCGCTGCCATTGGCGCTGAGGGACACCGTGCCGTCCTCCTGCTCACGCCAGAATTTCGCCCGCTCGATGCCGGGCAGAAGCCGACGGCAATTCGAAGCGACGGTCAGCAGCGACAGGCCGGCCGAGACTTCGGCGCCGCGCCTGACCGCGCAATCCGCCTCGTCGCCGTTGGCGGTCAGCCGATAATTGCTGGAAGGCACTGCCTCATTGGCCGCACGGCTTTCGCCGGTGCCGCCGTGAAACAGCTGAAAGCCGCCGAAAAGCGCCGCTGCCACAATCAATGCAGGAAGCGTTTTCATCCTGTTTCTCCGCATCCTAGAAGCGCATCGCGTCTAAAGAGGCTCACGCGGCGCTTCAAATCCTGCTCTCCTGCATGTTGCCCAAAACCGCTGCGCAGTTCAGGTTACATGCCTAACGAAGTATGCAGAATGTTTCCAAAGCGTTAAGCCGGCGTTAATAAATGTGGCGGACCGCAGCTTAAACTCGCGCTTCAACGTCTGCCGTCTCCGGCACCGGCGTCAGCGCCTTTCGCTGCGAAAACCACGAGACCAGATTGTCGACGCACAGGTCCGCCATGGCGCGGCGGGTGTGCTGCGAGGCTGAGCCGACATGCGGCAAAAGCGAGGTGTTGGGCGCGGCAAGCAACGCCGCTGGCACATTCGGCTCGTCGGCAAAGACGTCTAGCCCGGCAGCGGCGATGCTGCCGCTGGCAAGTGCGGCGGCAAGGGCTGGTTCGTCGACCGTGCTGCCCCGGCCGATGTTGACAAAGACGCCGTTCGGCCCAAGAGCCGAGAGAATTTCGGCATTGACGGCCTTTTCCGTCGAAGCCCCGCCGGGCGCCACCGAGATCAGTGTGTCGACCGCCTCGGCGAGACCTTTCAGCGTCGGGTGATAGTCATAGGACAGGCCTTCGACGCGGCGCCGGTTGTGATAGGCAATGGGCAGCCCAAAAGCGTCGAGCCGGCGGGCAATGGCGAGGCCGATGCGGCCCATGCCAAAGATACCGACATGGCGCCCGCGCAAGGTCAGCCGGCTCAGCGGATAGTTGCCGTTGCGCAGCCAGCTTCCGTGGCGTAGCCAGGCCTCGGCGCGCGGCAGTTCGCGGATGGTATTGATCAACAGGCCGAGCGCCGTATCGGCGACCTCTTCGGTCAGCACATCCGGTGTGTTGGTGACCATGATGCCGCGCTGTGCGGCGTGGCGGACATCGACCGAATCATAGCCGACGCCGAAATTGGCGATAATCTCGAGCTTTGGCAGCGCGTCCATTAACGCGGCGCTTATGCCGCCAAAGGCGGCTATGCCGCGCACCGTAAGGCGCATCTCGTCGGTGACCAGCGACGGATCGGCGCGTTCGATCCGGACGCGGCTGAACACCCCGTCGATGCGGCCGACCGCATGATCGTTGAACTGGCCCGGCACCAGAATGGCGACAGCTTGCTGTTTGGTTTTTGTCATGCACGTTCCACCGGTTTGCCGGTCGACTGGCGCACATGCAGTTCCGGCTTGATCAGTTCCTGCGACGGCCGCACCGTCTGTCCGTTGAGTTTGTCGAGCAGCGCGCTGGCGGCGCGGCGGCCAACCTCGCGCTGGCCGTTCCAGACGGTGGTTAGCGCAGGCGTCGCGATCGCCGCCTCCTCGAGGTCGTCATAGCCGGTAACGGAGATGTCGATGCCCGGCACCAGACCAGCGCGCGCGATGCCGTTCATCAGGCCGATGGCGACGAGGTCATTCCAGCAGCAGGCCGCGGTCGGCCTGTCCTTCAGCGCCAGGAACTGCCCGGCAGCCTCGAAGCCGGCCTGCTTGGTGCGCGGGCCGGCGATGCGCCAGGACGGCCTGACCTCAAGCCCTGCCGCCTCCATGGCGTTGACATATCCCTGATAGCGGTCGCGGCCGGTCGAGGTCTGGTCGGTACCGCCGATCATTGCGATGCGCTTGTGGCCAAGCGAGATCAGATGATTGGTAGCAAGCCCGGTGCCATAGGCATCGTCGCCGCGAAACACCGGCACGTCGGCACCTTCGACGGTGCGTGCAATCAGCACTGCCGGGAGACCGTTCTCCTCGGCCATGATTATGTCTTCGGGCGGCGTGCCGATGGCCGGCGACATGATGACGCCGTCGGCGCCGAGTTGCAGAAGCGTGTCGATGAAGGTGCGTTGTTTCTCGAGCTGGTCGTAGTGGTTCGACAGGATGAAGGTTTGCCGGCTGCGGTCGAGTTCGCTCTCGATCGAACGCAATATCTCGGCAAAGAACGGGTTCATGATGTCATGGACGACGACGCCGACAATACCCGAGCGCGAGGTGCGCAGGCTGGCGGCGCGGCGGTTGTAGATATAGCCGATGGCGCGGGCATGTTCCTTGATGCGATCGCGGGTGCCGCCGGCGACCAGCGGGCTGTCGCGCAAGGCCAGCGAGACCGTGGCCGTGGACACGCCGAGCGCATCCGCGATGGTGGAAAGCTTGATCTTCTGTGCCAGCGGCCTGCGCTCCCGAAGCAATTTAAACTGTTTAAAGGCCGGCTCTTATGCCATCGATCCCGCGCAAATCAAAGTTTTTTTGCCAGCGCTTCCGCCTCCGCGTCCAGCGTCGCGCGGTTGCGCAAGCGAAGCCGGTGCTCGCGGTGAACGATGTAGAGGCCGCTGGCGACGATGACTGTGGCACCGACCAGCGTCCAGCGATCGGGAAACTGGTTGAAGACGATCAGGCCGGAGATGATCATCCAGATCATCTGCGAATAGGGATAGGGAGCCAGGGCCGTGGTGGTGGCAAGGCGATAGGCCTGCACAAGAAGCCAATGACCGATGGCGCCGAAGACGCCAAGCATCAGCAATATGAACCAGTGCCAGCCATCCTGCGGCAGCGAAGGCGAAAACGGCAGTGTCGGCAGCAGCAGCACGGCCGGCGCCAGCGCCGAAAACAGGATGAGGCTTTCCGAGGTTTCCGTAGCCGACATGCGGCGCGTCATGATGACGTAGAAACTGTTCGATAGCATCGAGCCGAGCGCAAAGAGATGGCCGACGCCAAAAACCCCGATGCCCGGCCGGGTGATGATGAGGACGCCGACAAAGCCGCTCATGATCGCCAGCCAACGCCGCCAGCCGGCCCATTCCCCTAGCAACGGACCGGCAAGCGCGGTGATCACCATCGGGCCGAAGAAGTAGATCGAGGTGGTTTCCGCCAGCTGCAGCGTCCGCAGCGCGAGAATGTTGCATATCGTCGATCCGAACAGGAGCAGACCGCGCGTGAGATGCGCCGGCAGGTTGGCGGGACGAAAGCGCAGCGGCTCACGCCATCCGTGCAGAAAGACGCCGACGATCAGCACATGGACCGCGAAGCGGGTCCAGGCGACGATCAGCGCCGAGACGCCGGCCAGCACAAGGTACTTGCTGCTGGTGTCGAGGAAGGTGAAAAACACATAGACGGAAAGCATGCACAGGATCGCCGCCGGCGATGTCGCGCTTTCGTCTTGTCTTGGGGGAGCATTCAATTTCAGGCCGGACGGGAAGCAAGGCGGTCCCTCACCAATGCGGCAATTGTCGCCTGCGGGCAAGCCAAAACAGTCTGGCACAACGACAGCCGCCGACAGGCTCAGTTTGTTTCCCAGTGGCCGACCTAGTGGCCGACGACTCAGGCGTGCATGCGGGCGCCCTTGGTGATCTTGTCGACGAGCTTCTTTTCGGCGCGAAGCGCGATGCCGACCACCTTGGCATCCTCCGGCGCAAATTCGGCAAAGACGGCGCGGTTGGCCAGATCATACCCGGTCGAAAACATATCCTCGACATAGAGCGAAACCGTCACACCACGCTCCAGCGCCCGCCGCTGGATCGCGCCGAGCGTCTGGCCGTCCGCCGAAAGCACGATGACCGGCTGGATCGACAGCGGGTTGTAGATATTGCCGGCGCGATCACGGTAGGGGTGGCCGATAATGTCGGGAAATTGCGCGACGATGCCGCTGGTCAGAAAGGCGGTGACATTGAGCTTTTGCCAGACGGGAAGATCATCCTTGAGCACGATTGCAAATTTCGTATCGAACATGCGACAGTTTCCAATCCGAAAAGGGGGCCAATCCGAGGCTGCGAGTGAAGCGATGGCGCACGATCTAGACCGGGAAGCCTTTCAGGGTCTTGGACGTTTGTGCGTGGATGCAGCCGAGAACTGCATCGTACCGGCACCCGGTGCTGCCGGGATGGAACGCATTGAGGCCCGGTTCCACGGCAATGCCTTCGATCTCCATCGCCACGACACCTATGCGATCGGGGTGACGCTTTATGGCGTGCAGCGCTTCCGCTATCGCGGCCAAACGCATCAGAGCCTGCCTGGCCAGATCATTATCCTTCATCCCGACGAACTGCACGATGGCGGTGCCGGCACCGAAGACGGCTTGCGATACAGAATGCTCTATTTGGAGCCGTCCCTGATGCTCGATTGTCTCGGCGGCGGATCACTACCATTCGTCGGGAATGCCGTGGTGACAGACCGCGATCTCCGGGCGACGCTGCTTTCGGCGCTCGGGCCGTTGAATCAGGAACTGGACGAGCTGTTTGTCGTCGATTTCATGACGCAGCTTATGCAAAGCTTGGCCCGGCACGCCGGTCAGCCGACGAAACCGGTAGCGAAAACTGCGTGGCGCGCCGCCAGCCTGGCGCGCGACTATCTGGAGGAAAATGTCGCGCGGATCGTACGTTCGGATGAATTGGAGGCGATAACCGGATTGGACCGTTATGCCCTGTCGCGGCATTTCCGCGCCACCTTCTCCACCAGCCCGCACCGGTTCCTGTTGATGCGCCGGCTTCAACGAGCCCGTCGGATGATCGAAGCCGACGAGCCACTGGCGCAAATCGCCATCGCAGCCGGCTTCAGTGACCAAAGCCATTTCAATCGGCATTTCAAAAAGGCGTTCGGCGTCACACCGGGACGCTGGTCGGCACTGACGCGACGGCCGTCAGCGGCGAACGCGTGACCTTATTCAAGCATCTTGTCCTCGATATCCAGTTCGTCATCTGGGAGCACCATTTCGCCGTTCGACAGGTTCGCCTCGACGCGGGCAAGCAGCTTGAACAGCGCTTTCTGATCCTTCTTGTCGAGACCCTTCAATGCCTGCTTTTCGGTCTTCTTCACCGACTTCTCGATGGCGTGGATGATTTCGCGGCCGGTGTCGGTGAGGAAAATATGCGCCTGGCGGGCATCGGCGGACGAGGCCCGCTTCTCCAGAAAGCCCTGCGCCTGCAGCCGGTTGATGGTCTTGGTGATGGTCGGCGGACGCACGCCGAGGCGGCCGGCAAGGTTGCCGGGCGTCTGCCCGTCCTCGCGGTCGAGCGCCAGCATGATCTGGTCCTGGCCGGCATAGAAACCATGCGCCAGAAGCCGGGCGGCGAGCGCCGTGCGCGCCAGCCGCGCCGCCGAATGCAGCCGGCTCATTGTTGCAGTCTTGTCCGCCTTGGCCATGCTCATCCCTCCTCGGCCGAACCGGAGCGGACAGCATAGAAGCAGGCCGCCGATTGGCAATGACGATCGAAAACATTCCGGCTCGGAAAATAGCTTTGCCGGCAAGCTTCGCGGTGTTCGCCGTGGCTAATGCCAGATGTTTATTTCAGTTAGATGACAAACGACTTTCCGCAATGGCTGGATGGGGACGTGACGAGGTGTCCTCAACCGGCTTTCACCGCGACCACCATCAACGCCTGATAGGCGTCCGCCATTTCCCGCAGCGCTGCCTGCGACAGCGGCCCGGCCTGCCGCGCAATGCCGTCCCGCGCGTTCGATGTATCGCGTTTGCCGGGGCGATCTTTATAAGGCGCGACGGTGGCGAATATCTGCTCGCTGAGGCTGTCGGGGAAGAACATCTGGCCGGTCATCACCGAGCGGTCGTCGGGGAAGATCTTGAAATGGATGTGGGTGGTGCGGCCGCGATACCAGCCGGGATAGATGGTGGCGAAAGAAGCGATGCCGCTTTCATCGGTTCTCTGCCAGCCGCGGAGAAAGCTCTGGCCGGACGTGTCGATATCCTGCCCGTCGCCCTGTCCGGGATAGCCGGAATAGCTGCCTTGGGCGTCGCAATGCCAGATATCGACGCGTGCGCCGGGAAGCGGCTGGCAGGCGGCGTCGACGATTTGCAGCCGCACATTGAGGCCGATGCCCTTCTTGCCCTCGGTGATATCGGCGCGTTCGAGCTTCGGGTCGAAATAGAACGGCCCTTCGGTGACCTCGGGCGTGATGGCGCAGACGCCGGCACCGGCTTCGAACAAAGCAAGCCCGGCATAGGGCGAAACCTGCCCGGCCCTTGCACCGGCGGGCAGGAATATGCCGCCAGCGGTAACCGCAACGAGACCGAGCGCCTGCCGACGGCTTAGTGGCAACGACTTGTCGGACATCTGGCGCCTCTTCAACGCGAACAGCTCCGCAAATGACCCCGCCTATCTAGGGCCCGCTGTCAGGCGGCGCCAATGAAAGTTCGGTAATGTGAGGAAAGTTCGGCAATACCAGCCCCTCTTTGGCCCACCGGTTTGCCTCGTGCAAAAGCCGAGCACACATCCTATATGGAGCCGACAATCCCTATTCGAGGCACAATATGAGCGACGCACAGACGCAGATCCCCGTAACCGTCCTCACCGGCTATCTCGGCGCCGGCAAGACGACACTGCTCAACCGCATCCTTTCGGAAAACCATGGCAAGCGCTACGCCGTCATCGTCAATGAATTCGGCGAGATCGGCATCGACAACGAGCTGATCGTGGAATCCGACGAGGAAATCTACGAGATGAACAATGGCTGCGTCTGCTGCACCGTGCGCGGCGACCTGATCCGCGTCGTCGAAGGCCTGATGCGCAGGCCTGGCCGCTTCGACGCCATCCTCGTCGAGACCACAGGCCTCGCCGATCCCGTGCCGGTGGCGCAGACCTTCTTCATGGACGACGACGTGCGTTCCAAGACCAGGCTCGATGCGGTGGTGGCGCTGGTCGACGCCAAGCACCTGCCGCTGCGTCTGAAGGATTCCCGCGAGGCCGAGGACCAGATCGCCTTTGCCGATGTCGTCGTACTCAACAAGACCGATCTCGTCACCCCCGAAGAGCTGAGCAAGGTGGAGGCGACGATCCGCGCCATCAACCCGGCGGCACGAATCCATCGCACCACACGCGCCAGCGTGGCGCTGTCCGAGGTGCTCGATCGCGGTGCGTTCGACCTGTCCCGGGCGCTGGAGAACGATCCGCACTTCCTCGAGGCGCATGACGATCACGACCATCATGATCATGATCATGACCACCATCACCATGATCACGACGGCCATGATCACCACGATCATGACGGGCATCATCATGCGCACCCTTCCGACATCCATGACGTGACTGTGCAGTCGGTGTCGCTGCGCGGCAGCGAGATGGACCCGAAAAAGTTCTTCCCGTGGATCGAGAAGGTCACCCAGATGGAAGGCCCGAACATCCTGCGGCTGAAAGGGATCATTGCGCTGAAAGGCGATGACGAGCGCTATGTCATCCAGGGTGTGCACATGATCATCGAGGGCGACCACCAGCGCGCCTGGAAGGACGACGAGAAGCACGAGAGCCGGCTGGTGTTCATCGGCCGCGAACTCGACGCCGAGCGACTGAAGACAAGCTTCGAGGCCTGCCAGGCGGCTTGATTTCCGGACTTTATAGCGCTAGCGCTGCCCTTCTCTCCTTCTCCCTTGTGGGAGAAGGTGGCCGAGCGAAAGCTCGGTCGGATGAGGGGTGTTCCAGCTTGGCAAGGACGGCACTCCGTCCAGCACCCCTCTTCCGTCTTGGCGCTGCGCGCCAATCCACCTTCTCCCACAAGGAGACCTTTGCACAGAAGCCGATTGGTGATTCTGTGATGATGGTCGAAGCAGGGAGATTCGGGATGGCGGATCGTGTTCTGGGTCAGTTGAGTCTGGCGGACG